>NZ_MUAV01000038.1:0-15413 GCF_003265965.1 Rhodovulum viride
ACCGATGGCATGGCGCTGATCGCGCGCATGGGCATCGTGCTGGCCTCGGGCGCCATCGGCTATGTCGCGGGCCCCGAGATCGCCCTCTGGCTCGACATGCCCGAGCGCCTGACCATCGTCGGCGTGACCGTCCTCGGCCCGCTGGCGCTGGAAACCGCCGCCGCGGCGCTGCTCTGGCTCAAGCGCGACCCGGCCCATCTGGCGGAAATGCTGCGCCTCTGGCGGGGCGGCAAATGAGCCTGCCCCTCTACCTTACCCTCACCGCCGCCATCTGGCTGGCGCTGATCGTCTGGCCCTGACGCCCGGGGTCGCGCCGACTTCCCATCCCTGACAAAGCCCAAGGAGGGCAATGCAAATGAAACTCGTGCCCAACTGGCGCGCGGTGCTGCGCCGTGCGTGGTCGGTCTGGATCCTGGCCGCCATGGTCATCCTGTCCGGCCTTGAGGCCGCCGCCGCGCTGCTATCCGCCGACATGCTTGGTCTGCCGCCCGATATCTACGCCGCCGCGGTGGGGCTTCTGTCCGCCGCCGCGATGCTGGCCAGGGTGATCGCCCAGACCGGGCTTGCGGGGGCAGACGAATGATCCGCCGTCGCACCGCCACGAAGGGCGGGGCCGCCGCCGCAGTGATCGCCGCCGCCGTCGCGCTGATCGCCCCCTGGGAGGGCCTCCGCACCGCCTCCTATCGGGATATCGTCGGCGTCTGGACGATCTGCTACGGCGAGACCGTGGGCGTCGGCCCCGGCCAGACCGCGACGCCGGAAGAGTGCCGCAGCCGCCTCGCGGCCCGCGCCGCTGAGTTCGAGGCCGAGATCCGCCCCTGTCTGCCCGCCGCGCTGCCCATCGAGACCCGCGCCGCCTTCGTCTCGGCCGCCTACAATATCGGCTCCGGCGCCTTCTGCCGGTCGAGCATGTCCCGCCGGGCCCTCGCTGGCGATCTGCCCGGCGCCTGCGATGCCCTCATGCTGTGGGTGAAGGCGGGCGGCCAGACCGTGCCCGGCCTCGTCAACCGCCGCACCGCGGAACGCGACCTATGCCGCTCCGGCCTCGACTGATCCTCGCGGCGCTCTTGCTGGCCAGCTGCGGCGGCCTGCCGGGGCCCCTTGGCCCCAACCTCGCCGCCAACGTCCAGGCCGGGGCCGAGAACGTGCAAGGTGTGAAGGTCGAGAACGCCCCCAGCATCGTGCGCCCCCGCGCCCGCGAGATCCGACAGGAGCAATCCGAGAACAGGGTCAGGGCGGATCGCGTCGAGACCGTCGTCGTCAACGAGATCCCCGCCTGGATCGTCCTGATCGCCCTGATCGGATGGATCGCCCCCTCGCCAGGCGAGATCGGACGAAGGGTAGGGGAGGCCGTCAAGGGGCGCTGAAACCGTCACAAGGGCATGGTCTTCGGACGAGGACGTGGCTGTGATCTGGCTCCTCCTCCTCAGGTGCAGTTGCCCGTCACAAGGGCATGATCTTCGGACGCGGCTCAGGGCAGAACCGCGGTCGGCGCTGAGGTGCAGTTGCCCGTCACAAGGGCATGATCTTCGGACTCAGGTTCTGGAACGCCTTGATCTGACGCATCTTTTTGCATGCGAATCCGAACCCGATGCGAGCGGAGGATATTTCGTCCTTCCGCTTCCTGCAAGCCTGGGGTTTTCAGGGGCAAAAGCCCAAATCCAATCAATGGCTTGCGGATAATTCTGTACCCGATTCCGGCTTTGGCACTGTCCAGGTGGGCAAATCGACGGGCGCAATTGTTCATTCCGCTGGTTCCATCTCTTCGGTCAGTGCGCCGACCAGATGAAAGACGGTCCGGTCGTGCATGATATCCGGGGCTTCCTCTGCCACTCTTCCGCCGAACAGGGCCGCGACATAGCCAAGCGACCTTTCATCGCGCAGGTTCTCGCGGATCTTGTTCTGCTTGAGATGCTCGATGGATTTCGCCGCCAAAACGGCATCGGTCAGTTGGTGATCCTTCATGGTCCAGGCGATCACGATGTTCTCGCGTTCCAGCAGGGTCACGATGGCGGACACGACGGCATTTTTCAGCTTGCGGTCGTAGGCCATGAGATCGCGCGCCCTGTTCATGTCGGCGGTCAGGTCCAGGCGATCTCCGGTCTTGGGCTTAAGTGCATTGAAATGTGCAAACCAGTTTCGGTTCTGGATTCTGGGATCATTGCCCGGAGCGCCTTCCGCGATATGGAAGAGGCGGGCGGTTTCGCCCTTGATCTGATCAACCAGACCCGCGTGCGTGTCGCATTGCGCCTGCATCTTGCGGAGCGCGAAGACGATCTGGCCGTTCTCGAACTCCTGCAGAGGTGAACGCCTGTTCTCTTTCGGAGGCTCTTTCGAGAACACATCGCAGGGGGTCAGACCTGCTTGGTACAGGAGCGCATTCGTCACGAAATAAAGGTCGCGCTCCCAGATGCCCGAGAAGTCGGCCAGCCGTCCCATGACGCTCATCAGGATCTCGTTGGTCCGGACGTGGTTCGTCAGGCGCACGTGGTTGGCCAGACGGCGATGGCGGATCACGGTCTGCAGCGAGGTCAGATAGTCCTTCACGGATTTCTTGTCGTCGTGGGCGAGTTTCCGTTTCTTGCAGAGGGCCGCGTGCATTTCCGTCCGCAGCGCCTGCGCCCGGTCCACCTGCGAGGGCGCATCGCCGATCCGGGCCTCAAGTCCCTCCAGTTCTCCGATCATGGCCTGGTCGACCTTCGCGGTCGCGAAGATGGGGGCCAGGACGCGCAGGTTGCCGAAGCGCAGCATTTCGCGCAGGCCGCGCAGGGGAAGGCGCTCGTGCTCGCCATGCTGCAGGGAGGAGGGCAGAACGCGGTCGCGGATCCCGGTCGTTTCGAAGATCACGGCCAGGTCGTCGTGGTCCCGGAGGGGCGTGCTGCCGTCGAACTTTGCGTCATGCATGTCGAGATACAGCTCGAACAGCCGTTCGAGGCGGCCGCCATCGGGCGTGGCCTTCTGCCCGTTCGACCAGCGCCGGAGCTGATGCAGCAACCGCCCGACCTCGGACACCGGGATCAGGTGGCAGACGGCATAGAGCGCGGCCTCCCATCTTTCCGGCGTGCCCAAGCTGCCTGACGAAGGAAGTTCGTCGACATTCGAAAGCGGCGTTTCGCTGGGCCGACTTTCGGCGTCGATCCCGGCAAGCCAGCCCAGCTTGTGATCGGACAGGTACTTGTCGAAGGCCAGCGCCATCACGTCGCAATTCAGGTTTTCGAGGAAGGCGGCCTGATCGCGTGCGGCTTCGCGGTCGGATTCGTATCCGGCCTGAACGCGGAACTCGGTCGCCGTCAGCCCGGCGAGATCGTCCAGAAAGCGCCGGATGCCCTGTCCCTCGGGTACCTTGATCTGCCCGACCATGCGGGCCCTGTCCGCCTCGTTCTTCGTGATGCCGACCGTGGCCTTCTGAGCGCGCTCGGTGGCGGTTTCGATCCATCGGTTCAGCTGCGCGGCCGGGGCTTCGGCAATCCAGGTTCGGAACCCGGACTGATACAGCAGCCGGGTCAGAATATACCGGCAGTGGATCGCCGGGACCTTCATGCTTTCCCGGTTGACGCTTTTCGGCAGCTTCAGACCGTTACAGGTGTTTTCGGCGCGCGTCACCACCCGCGAGTACCGCGGCAGGGGCGGCAAGGTCTTCTCCGTGGACTTGGGATGCAGAAGGGCCCAGATCTCTGCAAGGCGCCCCTCATCCAGGAAGAGCTCGGCATGGGCGCCGCGAAGATCTTCCTTCAGGCGCGCCTCGCGATTGGCCTGGTCTTCGGCGTGAAGATCCTGCAGGCGCGCGACGGCGCCCGGATCGCAGGTCTTCACGGTTTTCGTCAGGGCGTCCTTGAAGCCGTCGAGACCGCGGAAGTGAAAGCTGGAATGGCGCAGCTGCGAGAAGACCTCGCAGATCGCTTCCAGGGTCTTCTGGAAGTCGTCCCCGGTGCCGAGACGCTCGGCCGACCCACCAAAGATCACAGGGGCATGCGCTTCGGCCTCCTCCCGGTTCTCCTCCAGCTTTCCTGTCTTTCGCTTCCCGCTCTTTTCGTGCTTGCTCTCCCAGGACATCGTGATGTCGTTCGCGACCTCATCCGGCGACAGCCAGTCCCCGAGGGTGCGGTTGGCATGGGACAGGGCCGACCGCCAGATCCGCACGAAAGCCTCGTTGCGCTTGATCTCGATCTGCCCGGCACTGGTCCAGTAGTGGCTTTCAGAGACGTCAGCGGGCCAGTTCCGGTTGATGTTGGCCACCATGTCGCTGTTGCCGCGCCGCCCCGCCTCGTAATGGAGGATGCGGCCCAGGCGGATCAGGGCCGCGATTTCGCGGTTCTGATGCTGATGCCCGATCAGGGCCAGCAATGCGGTTTTGTCCTTCGGAAGAATGGCAGACACCTTGCGGCGGCCGGTTCCCTTCTCGCGTCCGGGCCTGGCCTCATGTTCGCGGCGGTCTTTCCTGTGCCGCTTGAGCGCCTGGCGGTAATAGCCTTCGACCGCCCGGTGCAGGGCCAGAAGGCCGGGCATCTGCTTTTCGGCTTCGGCAAAACTCAGGGCGCGGCCGTCTTGCTGGAAGATCCGCCCAAAATGCTCGAACAGCACGGCGGCGGCCGTCCGCCAGGCGACGCGGTGGTCTTCCTTCTCCTGCGCCTTTGCAGCCAGCACGATCTTTCGCGCGACGTCGTGCGGGATGAAGTAGCGATCTTCGTCCTCCTTCGACCAGGCGGCCTCTTGCGGGGGCTTGGGCCTTTGCGGGACCCGGGCCTTTTTCAGGACGTTCTTTTCGATGCTGGAAGCCCGCCGGACGGCCCGTCCGGCATCCCGGGTTCCGCCGCCCGTCTTGAATTCGGTTTCAAGCAGATGGATCCGGATATCGCGGGCAATCGCGACCGCGTCGGCCTTGCCATAGCCGACCTCGCCCGCAAAGCGCGTATAGAGGCGGCCCTTGGGCGTCGCCGGTTTGGGGCCGTCCTTGGTGCCGTCCGGATAGGGATGCACGCGCCGGTCCCATCTTTTCCTGAGATCTTCCAACTCCGCTGCAGGCACGTCGCGAAGCGGCCCCTCCGGTCCGGTCAGGTCGGCCCAGATCGCCTTGCCCAGCCTCTCGCGGAACTTGCGCTGATAGCTTGACGGTTTGTCCTTGCCCTTGGGCTTCTTGGCGATCTTGTCCATCGCCGAGGCCCACTGGCCTATCACGGCCTCCGGGTCCGAGAGCAGGAAATCGGGAATGTTGCGTGCCGCCGTCTCCATCTTCAGGACGATCTTCCGATCCGAAAGGGAGGTCTGGCTGCGGCCGAATTTCTTGACTATTGGCATCTGAAAACCCTTCGCAGAATATGCCGTAGCGTAACAAATCGTAAAGTTTCGCCAAGATTTTTTGCAGTCAGGATTGACAATGAACCGAAATCAGCTTCGGAAATGCGTGCAAATTGCTGAAGTAAAAAACAAAATTCGTGGTCCTTGGGGGTATATCCGGCCTTGCGCGATGTGCTTTGGCGGCAGATTGGCTTCAGGTTTGGAAAGGCGCCATATTTGTGCTATGCAATCAAAGGCCTCCAGAAGGTGAGGCTGAAGACCATGCCCTCGTGACGGGCAACTGCACCCCACGTCCACCGCTTGTCCAGCACCCCCGGCGGGGCTGAAGACCATGCCCTCGTGACGGGCAACTGCACCGGCCGAGGAGGGCCGAAGGATGACGGACCAAAGGCTGAAGACCATGCCCTCGTGACGGGCAACTGCACCCACGACATAGTCGCAGGTCCAGTCGGGCTCTTCGGGCTGAAGACCATGCCCTCGTGACGGGCAACTGCACCTCGCGCTCTGTCGCGTTGTGAACCACGATCTGGCTGAAGACCATGCCCTCGTGACGGGCAACTGCACCTCGCGCTCTGTCGCGTTGTGAACCACGATCTGGCTGAAGACCATGCCCTCGTGACGGGCAACTGCACCTCGCGCTCTGTCGCGTTGTGAACCACGATCTGGCTGAAGACCATGCCCTCGTGACGGGCAACTGCACCCCGAAGTTTTCATCTCAGCCTTCTCCACGGCTGAAGACCATGCCCTCGTGACGGGCAACTGCACCGCGCCAGATGGAGGGATACGATGCGCCGCTTGGGCTGAAGACCATGCCCTCGTGACCGGCAAATTCAGCGCAGTTCGGACGGTCACAACCGCCGAACATGCCATTCTGCGCAAATGCCGAGGCGGCTGCGTCAACCGTGCGCTCCGAAAACCCCTTGTGGACTTTTGTCCCTTATGCCTTACTTTGAGGACAAAGGAGGTGCGCCATGCTGCAACCCGTGGAGTTTCAGGAAAGCCCTGCGCCAAGCGCAGGCTATTCGCCGGACGAGACCGTCGCCCTTCAGCGCGCGGTCATCAACCTCATGGGGCGCTGGGGCGTCCGCGACGAGGACGCAGCGACGCTTCTGGGTGGCCTGTCGGTCAAGACTTACCGGCGGTGGCGCTCAGGCGATTACGGCCGCGTCGGTCGCGACCTGGCCGACCGCATGTCGAATCTTCTGGGGATCCACAAGGCGCTGCGGATCCTGTTTCAGGACCCCGCCCGCGGATACGCTTGGGTGACCAGGCCGAACGAGGCTTTCGGCGGCCGGTCGCCGCTTGACGTGATGCGGCAAGGCGGCATGGGCGACCTTCAGCGCGTCCGGGCCTATCTGGACAGCGCACGGGGCGGGTGGTGACCTTTCCCACGTCGCGCGTTGCCTGGGCGCAAACCCATCGTCTGGTCCTGTCGCATTTCCCGCCCATCGACCTTTACGACGACATCGCCGATCCGCGCGACTGGGAACTGATATCGGCCGCGGTGCAGCGGACCAATCCGCGCCTGGCGGAAAGCCATGGCGATCTGTCGCTGGTACCGCCGCACCGGCGCCGGGGTGGCGAGGGCATGTCCTGGGTGATGGCGCCCTTCGTGCATGTTTCGAAGGACCGGCCGACGCGGTTTTCCGATGGCTCCTATGGCGTCTACTACGCGGGCGACACGCTGGAAACGGCACTGCGCGAGCATTGCTATCACATGGCGCGCGTCTATGCCGACGGCCACGAGCCGGAAGGCTGGGTCTCGGAGGTGCGCGAGCTGGTCGGTGCCGTCGATGCCGATCTGGTCGATCTGCGGAGCGGCGGCGCCGAGCCCTATCTCGATCCGGATCCGGCAAGCTATGCCGCACCGCAGGCGCTTGCGGCAGAGTTGCGGGCGAAGGATGCCAACGGGATCGTCTATCCCAGCGTCCGCAATCCCGGCGGCGCCTGCATCGGAGTGTTCTGGCCCGATGTGGTCGAGCCACCGCGCCAGGCCGATCATTACCGCTATCACTGGGACGGTCGGCAGATCGACTATGTGCGCCGGATCAGCGGCGACCGCGCGATCTTCGATCTGACGCAAGGGTGATGGGCAACGGACGGTCGGAGCCTCTGGCCGGGCCGGAGCCAGGTTCGAGAGTCGTCTGAAAAGCACTGGCAAGCCTGGGTACGAAGATTGGGCGCGCGTGCTGGGCGGAGCTACCGCTTGGGAGGGGCCTTCCGAATCGTCTTCGATGCATCGGACCCACGTTGCATCCGCCACCTCAACCTATTGATTTAGCTGACCGCCGGTTTCTGGGACGTTGCAACGGAAGTTGCTGGGGACGCATGGCAAATACGACCCTCCCCAGCGCGCCATTAAAACCGTGTGGGCTGTCAAGCAAAGCTGACTTTCCTGTCAGATCGCTGACCCACAGGGCCGTCCTTCGGCGGTTAAGCGGCGTTGCTCAACTGAGCGTCCGATCGTAGTCTTGAGGGAGACCCGTTCCTCTTTCCCGCTTGGAAAATGCGCTTGGCCAAAAGCCTTCCAGCCCTCCGCGGTACCAGCTTCACCCCATTGCCGCTGACGGTTCCCCATGCCGCGTTCGAGCCAGCATCGTCGCTGCTGTCGCGTCTTGCGGCCAGGAACGGGGCCGGATCGGTGCAGCAATTCTGTGGCGACATCGCCTTTCCGATCGATCCGCTGTTCAGGGGCGAGCCCGTCGCCATCGTGCACCTGGCCCAACTGGCCGTATGCGATCCTGCCGCCCTGGGAAAGGTCTCGATCCGGCATCTCGGGCGGAACCGCTTTCGCCTGCGCGACGAGATCGCCACAACCCACAGCCTTCATCGCAGCCGCGTCCGCGTCTGCCCGGCCTGCGTCCGGAGCGAGGTGCCCGCCGCGGGCTAGGCTTGGCGCCTGCCGCGCCGCCTGCACTGGAAGCTCGTCTCGGTCCGGTCCTGCCCGGACCACGGCTGCGGGCTGGTGTCGCTGCCGCCCGAGACTTTCTCGAGGAACGGCAAGGACTTCACCGCCCAGATCCGAAAGCACTTCGACTGGATCCTGGCGCAGGAACCGGTTCCGGCCGACCACACCCCGTTCGAGCGGTATCTGGCCGCCCGTGTCCTGACGGGCCGTAAGGGCGACTGGATCGACAGCCTCGCGCTCAACGTGGCGTCGCGCGCCTGCGAGGTGCTGGGCCTGCTTCTGGACCGTGGTCCCGAGGCGGCGCTGACGGGGCACGGCGCGGCGGACTGGGTGCGGTTCGGGGCCAGAGGCTACGAGGTGCTGAGCGCTGGCCCGGACGCGCTCTGCGCCTGCCTTGCTGCCGTGGCGGGTGCGGACGGCGGCAGGCGGCGGTTCTTCGGCCGGGCCTATGGCCCCTGGATGGCCTGGCTCGGAGGCCGCGGGCTGGGGGAGGAGGCCGAGCCGCTTCGGGCTGTCGTCCGCCGCCATGTCTTCCAGACTTTTCCGATCCGGAAGGGTGTCACGGTGCTCGGCTTGCCGTCGGAGGGGCGTGCTGCCTCCGGTCCGCCCGCGGCGGCCGCGCTGACGGGGCTTGGCGGGACGGCTCTGGATGGCCTTGTCCGGAGGGGGCTTGCGCGGCGCGACCGGTGCGGTGGCGTCGTCCTGAACGGGTTTGTCACCGACAGGATGCTGGATGCCTATCGGCGCGAGACGACGGCTGCGGTCCGGCCCGCGGAAGACAGCCCGCGTGAGGCGGAAGGGAATGGGCCTCGCGTCGCCACGCCGGGCGGTCCACTTCTGGCCCGGGGGCTCTCCCTCAGCGAGGCCGCGGGCTATCTGCGCGTGACGGCCAAGACCGTGACTTATCTGACCGAACAGGGCCTGCTGAGCCGCGCCGATCCGGCCGGGCGGCATCGCAAGGGCACACGGGCTGTGTCGCAAGCCAGTCTACGTGCTTTCCGGGCACGATACATCTCACTCGGCGAGCTCGCAGAGCTGTTGAAGCGCCCGCAGGGGGCATTGTCGATGAGGCTCCGGAACACCGGCATCGACATGCTGGCGATGCCGCCTGACTTCAGCAGGATTTATTGGCGCGAGGATGTGCTGGCTGCCGATCCGAGATTGTCGTGAATGGCAGCCCGAACGCGCCGGGCGTCAGCAGGCCCTCCTGGCAGGGGCGAAAGAGCGATTGCCCAAGATGAAATATGCGTCATTCAGGGCGGTTTCCAGAAGTTCGCTGCGGATGCGAAAGGACTTGAGCCATCCCCCGAAACCGGACGTTCGAATCCCGCTCACCGCCTCACCTGGCCGGAGCGTGAACTGGTGCGCCAACTTGGCGAAAAGCTCTATGGGCCTCGGATGGTCGAACGGGGATCCGCCAATGGCTGACTGGACACCTGCCATGGTCGAGGACCGCCTCGAGAACGCCGCCGAGGTTTTTTGGTCCCTGCCTGAGGTGAAGCCGCAGGGCTACTTCAATGCGTGGCCCGACTATTTCCACAGCTTTGCCGATCACGTCGGCCAGAAGCCGCGAATGCGCCGACCCAGGCCCAGCCCGGGTGACATCACCCAGGCTGAGGATGCTCTCCTCTGGCTGCGCTGGCTCGATCCGGCCGATGCGCGCCTGCTCTGGCTCCGGGCGAACCGCAAGCCGTGGAAGCCGATCTGTTGGGAGCTCGGCATCAGCCGCGCGACAGCGAACCGGCGCTGGCAGTACGGGATCGCAGTGATCGTCTGGCGGCTGAACGGCAGGCGGGTGCCGAGGAACCGATCCCTTGCCTACATCGTTGAGAAGATGTCATGATCCATTGCGATGAAGCCAAGTCCCCGCGCTCGCGGCGCCGCAGTAGGAGGTTTTCATTTGATACTGGCTACACTGGACGGTGCCTGCTACATGTTGGGGTGACAGCTTGGAGAGGACACAGACATGGGATCTGTGAAGGTAGGAAAGTTCTTTCGTGTTCAAACCACCGGTCGTGATGGAAAAACCGGAGCGTTTGTGATGCGGCATTCGCCTGCTGGGAGCGAGGTCGTAACTCTCAAGCGTGACGCGTATGTGGCGGCCAAGAAGGCTGCAGCGAAAGCCCTGAAAGCGCGTAAACAGTCGGCATGATAAACGTTGACGAGCGACAATCCTGTATTTGATCTTCTTGGCGCAGAAGGCGACGATATCGAGGCGCTGACTGCATATGCGCTGTATAAGCGCCATAAGAGAGCGTGGGCCAAAGAATTTACCGCAGCAAGCGGTTCTTCACCCACTCTTGAAGATGACAAAGCGTTCGCAAAAGTCGCGTCGACTGAAGACCAGCTCGAGCGATATCGAAAAGACGCACGCGACATTCTAATTGCATTCGCAAATCAGACCGTGAACGAGTCCCGCGCAGACATCGAGCGAGAGGCCATCACTGCGCGCATCGAAAAAGCGGCTACCGAAGTGGGTAGTCAGACATCGTTCTGGAAGCAAGTCGGGTTCGGAATTGTCGCTACGGCGATCAACACCCTCATTCTGATTATCCTTGCCGTTGGCATCAGGCTTTCGGGGATCGATTTCTTGGATATGCTTCAAGAAATCGGTGCGCCGACCGAACTTGAGGACAGCACGTCGGAGTGACCCGCGCCTGTTTTTGCTGTAGTCGCGCAATCCAATGTAGACGTTCTGACTCAGCATCTTGCTTTGAGCCCTTTGCGTTCATTGATCTGTGAAGCTAAGGTATCCAGATTTCTCCCGTTAGAGGGAAAGACTCTACTCAACAAGGATACGAGGGGTATGGCTGTCTACTTCTTCACAGAGCTTGATGGCGTGCCGCAAGAGCAGCCTCAGATCAAAATTGGATTCTCCAATAACATCACTCGAAGGCAGGCAACTTTACAAACTGCGAACCCGCGAGAAATCGCCCTTATGGGACACATTCAAAGCAACGGACGGCAAGATGACAGAGCGATAGAACGCGACCTACATCTACTTTTCGTTGACAGACGCGGGCGCGGAGAATGGTTCAGAATTTACCCTGAAGATGTCATTGCGGCGCTTCATCGATATTCATCCACTGCATATCTCGCGGTTGGGGATTGTGCATTTGAAATTATTGGCTATGACCGAGACGGTGTTCCTGAGTTTGCCAGTCCCTGGCCTTGGGGTGACTTTGAAACAAGCGAATTTTGTCCATCGTGCGGATGGGCCTGCGGTTGGACCTATAGCGAAAACGTTGGATGCGAGTATTGTATCGAGTGCGGAGCCAATGAAATCGACTACGAGGACGGCGCATCATACGAAGGGAGATAAGTCGGTTGCTGGAAAGGCGAGCGGCAGCTTTAGGAGCGCTGCGAAGCAGCAGCCCGCCCGCGCGACCGGCAGCTTAGGGCGGACTGCGGACGTTCGGCCCCGTTCCCAACCATCGGCCGAGCTTTCCCGAACCGGACCTTCACCGCGCCTCGACGCCGAGTCGGCCGGATCGCGGAAGTCTGGGCGGAAACTGGACGTTCGCTGCATGCGCGAAAGCACCCTTGCCTCAACGCCGAAGCGGACATTCCGCCAGGATCATCCCGCTGAGCCGTAGGTGATCTACACAGAGCTCAGAAAGCGGACTTGGCTGTCGGGGCATTGACCGCGAGATATACGGCGGCACATAGTCTGTTCAGGTCGCCGGGAAAAATCATGTATTATTATGTCGATGAAAGCGGAAACACAGGGTTACATCTATTCGACCCTGCCCAGCCGCTGCTCTATTATGGGGTTCTCGGAGCCCGCGCCAATCTGGACGTAATTTCCGCCCCGCTGTTACGGACGCTTAGAAAAGAGCTTGGAGTGAAGCGAATTCACGCCAATGAGCTTGGCGTCGCAAAGCTGACGACAATTGCTGAACGGCTCGAGAAATTTAGCAAGAAGAACGATCTTCGATTTTCGATCTTCACGGTCGACAAGAAAGATCATGCAATCATTAGCTATTTCGACCAAGTCTTCGATGCAGGCTTGAATGACGCCGTCGCGTGGAATCATTATTGGACTCCGTTGCGTTACCCCTTGCTCTTCAAAGTTGCGCACCTGTTCGATGAGGACATCGCCAAAGCTGCGTGGAAGGCGAGACTGGAGAAAAACACTGCACGCTGTGCCAAGATGCTTCAGGATGTCCATAGGCGGCTACTCGCCAACATCAACAGGCTGCCTGATGCCCGCTCGCGGGAACTCATCGACGGTGCCATCCGCTGGGCAGATGCAAATCCCGACGAGATCAGTTACGGCGTGGGCAACTACGATACCTCGTTACAGATCTCCCCCAATCTGGTCGGCTTCCAATCGGTCCTTTACGGAATCGGCAGGGAGTCAACGGCCATGGGGCAGAAAGTGCATAAGATTACTGTCGACCGTCAGACTGAGTTCAATAAAGCGCAAGCGGAGTTGGCAGAAATTTACCAGAAGCTGCGCGGCCATAAGTCCAGCCTCGGCCCAGGCATGCCCGAGTTCGATTACTCGACGCTCCCGGAGATTCCACCTGAATACAAACCTGGCGATGAAAGTGCTGGGCTCGAGCTTGTCGATGTCACGCTTTGGACCGCGAAGAGGATGCGCGAGGGTAAGCCCGTGTCGGAAGAGCTGAAAAGCCTATTCTTTCGACAAACACGGCGCGGACATACCGATGAGGTATCACTTGCTGCACTCGATCACCGCTGGCGGTTCCTGGCCGACCTTCCACTGCCGGGACCAGAGAATCCGATTTCGCCGGAGCTGCAAGCTGCCGTCGATGAGATGGAACGCAAGCGCCGAGCGGCGGTAGCGTCCCTCAGATGAAGCGAAAGGTCCGCTATCTGCAAACTGCGCCTGAAATGGTAGAGACAGCCCATCCACGACATTCATGCCCCGTCCAGCATCCGACCAACCTCCGACACGAACGGCGGAGAGCGGCCGTTCGATGCGCCCTGGATGAACGGCAGCGGTACGCAGGAGAAGAACCCTCGTTTCTCCTGGGACGTGGGGAAAATTCAGTCCAGCCCAAACGCAGCCGAAGCGGCTACGATTGACGATGGTTGGTGAAATCCAATACTGGCTAGACGTAATTTACGAATGCTCCTGCGCGCCTTTAATCCGGGATTTCGACTTCCCGTCGGCCCGCTCGAATTTTTCATTTCGCCACTCAATGCTCTCATAGTTTGACCCAGCCACCAACTCCACCCCACAATAGTAACGTTTATTCTTCCATATTATGCCAAAATGCCGTGCTGGCTTCACGCGGTAAAGCCCGACCATTTGCGGCGCACCGCCAGTGAATTTGTCGCCTCCGGCGTCAATCGAATGGAATAGTTTTTGGAAAGCGTGGCGGCTTGTATTAGCTTCCTCCTCTTGTGAAGAAGAGCCTATACTTTTCTCTAACCCGTCGCGCCCTGTGCCTGAAATAGTCAAGAATTGGGAATATTCTGGACTTAGCTTGACTTCGTCATCGATCCATTTTCGACTTTTGGTTGACCAACTTGATTTCCAGAGGAGAAACTTACATCCCATACCGGCGCCGTCACGAGCCCCATGAAGTAGGATGAAATCCTCAATCAGCGCATCTTGAGAGTTCTCCAAGGAGCGCTTGACCGTAGTTAACCATCTGCCGTGCCGTTCTCGGGCATTGGCATTTCCATCAAAAAGGATGCCCGCTTCAATCTGACGTGTCACTTGATTAAGAATCTGGGAAGGAAAAAATGCGGACCCACAGTATCCGAAGATGTCTGGGCTGCCACTTGAAGCGAATGTTTTTTGCCCTGAATCCCAGCGGTGTTCGTGCTTCTTCCAAGTGATTCGGCTATCGGAAACTATGTAGAGAGCGCAAGGCCCTCGAGAATCTAGGGATAGTTCAGAGGCAATCGTTGTCATTGTCAGGCTCGCAAGTATCTGCTATCAGAGACTAAAGGCATGAGTAGCTTTCTCGTGGCCGCACTTGCAACTCCAATCCGCCCCTCCAAAAATCATTGTGGGGTGCTCGAGGTGAGGGCCCGCCAACTTAGTTGGCGGGCTGATTGGTTCCTCGGCAGTGATCGACAAAAAGCTGTAACTAAGTTGCGCAGTTGCGACGCTTTACGGTCACTTTTCACATGGGGTTGCTCGGGAAGCTCGCTGTATTTGGAGTGCGGTCAGGGCTGAGGACCAGCCGTTCGCTGCATGGGTCACGAATGGCCGGTGTGGGCCGTTTGCTCCTCTGGTTGTGGCCAGCTTCATCAGTCAAGCGGAGGTCCGCTTGTGCGATTCGTCAACAGGGAACGGCAGGGGCGTCGAACGGCCGCTATCGGCAGCGAGCGCCCGAGTCGGTGCGCCAGGCGCTCAGGCGCCATGCTGCGCCGCCGCAGGTCCGCGCCGAGCCCTTATCACACTGCCGCCTTTGCAATGGACTGCCGAACTCCTATCCTCGGTTACTATGTTGTGACGGAGAGCGATTGATGGCCGAAGGCGACAAGAACGATGATTTGAAACGCTGGGTCCACATTATGAATAGGGGCCATGGCTACGCCGGTGTTTTCAACCACGATGGCGCCGACGACAAGCGCATCGTTGAGGAAAACACCATTGAAGAATGGCGTGCATCAATTAAGGCGGAGCTTGGTGTTGAAGTGGACACACCTCTGTCGAATATAAATGATCCACCGGACTTCTTCGTTCCAATCAACGGCCAGCATCTCAACGTAGAACTCGTGCAACTGGTCGAGAAAGAGCATAAAAGAAGAGCCGCGAGAGGTGAAACACCATTCGCTGGTCAGTTGTTCTTGGATATGCAATGGTCGAAAGAGAGATTTATTTCAAATTTGCAGGAATTGATTTACAGGAAAGGGAAGAATATGAGAAAGTTGAGATCGCAATCGATGTACTGCTCATTCACACAGCTGAGACTTGGCTGACTTCGACAGCAGCGAAGGGGTGGCTTGCAGGGGAAAACATTGAGACTCATCCCAGTATCCGGACCGTATTCCTTCTTTTCGACTACGAGCCGGGCGAGGGAGTGGATCATTGGCCCTTGCTTCCAGTCTACGGTGAGCTGCCTCAATAGCGCAACGACGGCTAAGTCCCGCTCTCCGGACTTTGGCGGCCTGAGTGCATGCTGCAGGGCGTTGTTGCGCAAATCTAGGGGATTCATCTCGTGAATCCAGCATGCTAGCCGGGCAGCATGAGCAGACCTCCGAAGCCGACCTGCAAGACGAT
>NZ_MUAV01000039.1:0-14906 GCF_003265965.1 Rhodovulum viride
TCGACAGCCCGCCTTCGGTCAACCGCCTGATCGGGCTGAAATGGCTGGCCGAGAAGCTTTATCCCGAAGAGGCCTGCATCGACATCGAGGCCGAGGTGACCCGGTTCTACACGCTTTTCTACGGCGTGACGCCCGACCGGGCGGCGCTGGACGGGCTTCTGGGTACTGCCGGGCATCCGGGTGAGTGAGCGCGCGGCACCGCCGCTGCAGGCGCTGGGTCATGGCCATCGCACTGGCGCGCCTCGGTGATGGCATCGGTACCACCGCACTGCGGACTTCCGTAAGGGACAGCTTGCTGCACCGAGGACAAACGACCGGTTCGGAGACGCTGCGCGGCAGAGAGCGTCCAGGCGACGTCAACCGCCAAGCGCGCGGTCGGTCCGCCTGCTGCTCCCTGCCGATAGCCGTCGTTGAGCGCCCCGGCCTCCGCTGCCTGTGGATCACGAAAGCGGCCGTTCATCGCGGTTGCAGCACGCGGCCCTGGAGCCGCCAAGGTCCGGAGAGCGGACCAAGCGGACATTTAAAACGGCAGTGCTACCGCCTGAGGAACATAACGACGTTGCCAAGCGCCGCGAGCACGACGCCCAGGACAGACATGATGCTCCATTCGTACCCCTCGAACATCGTCGAAGCGGTGAGCGCGACGATGGGAAAGAGAACGGTGGCATAACCCGCCTTGGCAGAGCCGATGCGGCCGACCAGCATCAGATACGCGGTGAAGCCCAGGACGGAGCCTGCGACCGCGAGATAGACAAGCGCCGTCCAGTAGAGGCCGCCATGCGGCAGGACGAGGGGCTGGCCGGTGACCGTGAGAAGGCCGAGGAGGCATATCGCACCGATCCCCATCCCCCAGGCATTCGCAATCACCGGCGTCACGCCAAGCCGCGCGTTCTGCCGCGAGGCCATGTTGCCCCATGAAAAGAACAGGGTCCCGATCACCGCCCAGCCTATGCCGCGCAGCGTGGAGGCCCCCGCCTGGATGTCGATGTCGGGCCAGAAGAGGCAGGCGAGCCCCGCGACGCCCAGCGCTCCGGCCAGCACCGTCTGCCGACTGATCCCATCGCCGAAGAAGATACGCGCGTTCACGGCGTTGAAGATCGAGGCGAGGGAAAAGATCACCGAGACGAGCCCCGAAGGCACCAGTGACGTCGCGCTATAAAGCCCCACGAAGTTCAGGCAGAACAGGCAGAGCGCCTGCACCACGACAAACCTCCACACCGCCGGTCGCCTGAGCCTTCCCAACGCCACGAGGCCCGCCAGCATCAGAAGCCCGGCGAGCGTGAAGCGGTAGAAGATCGACACCATCACCGGCACCTCACCGACCTGAGCGGCGATGGCGATCCATGTCGTTCCCCAGATGAGGACGGTTAGGACAAAGAGAACGGGTGTTGTCATGGGCGGCTCCTTTGCCGCGCCATGTACGCCATCCTCACGGAGAATCTTTGCACGATCTTGCGCTGGAATGGCTCTCGACCGTTTCAGACTGCTGCGGGCAGGCGTAGAAGTCGACATGGCCTCCGTTCACGACTCTCTTTCCCGCTCTCCGGTGGCCCACGCGGCTGCCACGCTCGAGATGGGGCGCGGGCGCGGCATCACGGTCTGGGAGAATAGGAACGACCGTATTACCTACGATGCAACACGGGGACATGTCTTCAGCCTCTACTTGGAGGGCGGAACCGGGACGCGGCGCCTGGATGCGAAGGGCGTGTCGGGCTGGCCTGGCGCGGTCTGCATCTTTCCAGACGGGCAGACATCGGAATGGGAGATCACGACCCCCTTCCGCTTCGTCCATCTTTACCTGCCCGACGATCGCCTGCGCGCCGATTTCGCCCGGACGCATTATTGCGACGCCCGCCGGCTCGACTTGCCGGAGGTGACCTTCGCCGAAATGCCGGCCCTCGCCGGACTCCTCGGAGCGCTTGCCGGTGCCGCATCGTCTGGTAGCATCCTTCTGGCGGACGCCGTCCTTGCCGAACTGGTCGGAGGGCTCGCGCCTCGACCCGCCATCCTCAGAGGTGGCCTCGCGCCCCATATCCTGAGCCGTCTTGACGAATGGATCGACGCGCATCTCGACGAGGCAATTCGCCTGTCGGACCTCGCTGCACTCGCTGATCTCTCGCCCTTCCATCTTCACCGCATGTTCCGCGTCTCCCGCGGCATGGCACTTCACGCATGGATCACAGAGCGCCGTATCGACCGCGCCAAAGGTCTCCTGAGCGGCCCGGCCCCACTCGTTCAGATCGCCGACACCTGTGGCTTTGCCAGCCAGAGCCACTTCACCCGCGCGTTCAAGGCTGCGACCTCGACGACTCCCGCCGGCTGGCGGCGTGCGGTAAAGGACAGCCCCAGAAACAGTTAGGGCTCGGAGCGGACCTGCGGCATCGCAGCATGGCGCTAGAGCGCCTCGGGCCGTCCGCGCGGGCGCTCGCTGCCGATAGCCGCCGTTCGGTCGCCCAAGCTCGATCCGTCAGCGGATCACGAAAGCGGCCGTTCACTGCTGTTGCAGCGCGCCCTGGAGCCGCAAAGTCGGGAGAGCGGGACCTCACTGCCGTTCGCCGCACATGTCCGTGGATGGCATGTCAGGTCCCTTCGTGCCGATGGTGTGGGTCATGGACGGCCCCGCAGGGTCGCCCGGGAATGTCGGATCAGTGGGCCATCATCTCCTGGGCCACGGCCTCGCCGCTCAGGTCGGCGGGGTAGTAGGTCGGCCAGTTGGTGACTTCCTCGAGCAGCGCCGCCCGGTCGTCGCCCCAGTAGAGGTGGAAGGGCATGCCACCCATAGGCGCTGACCGGTCTTTCCCTGCACGACAGCGATGGCCTCGCCGTCATAGTGGTCCCATTCCATCTTGCACAGGTCGCCAAGGCGCTGGCCCTTTCCCACGCCCAGGCGGCAGGCCGTCAAGGCGGTGCCTTCGGCTTCGCGCGAAAAGGCGTCAAGTGCCCAGGGCGGCCACGGTTCGTAACTGCCGCCTTTGAGCTTCTCGACGCTTTCGGCCGGGTTGAAGTCGATCCATTCCAGATCCCGCGCATGGCGCGCGAGTATGGAAAGCATTTCGACCATCGCGTTTGCTTTTCGCCATTGCCCTGCATAGGTGTCGCGGGCCGCGATGACGTCGCGGCGGCGCAGGCGCGTGAAATCCTTCGACCCGTTCTTCGCTCTGATCTGGTCGAGCGTGCGGCGATATTCCTTGCGTGGACGATCTGCGGTTTGGGCAGGTCGCCGGGCAGGCGGGCGCGGCCATGCGGGTGCATCACCGGGTTCTCGACCGCGACGCGCGGAATCGGCGCCCGCCAGCAGGCCGAGAAGAGCGCGGCGCCCTCGTCGAGCAGCCACCACATGATGGCGCGGCGGGCCTCTTCGGGCAGGTTCGGCCAGGCGGCGCGCTCGTCCGGCTGCGCCTCGGCCGGGGCGTTGGTCGGCGGCACATGCAGCCAGCGCAGGCCCGAATTGCAGAGCCGGGTGCAGGGCGGATGCATGACCGCCAGCAGACCCCAGCCGAGATCCAGCACCTCGCGGATATCGCAGATCATGTGGCGGTTCGTGGCTTCCTCGGCGGGCAGCAGGTCGCAGGACCAGCCGCCACGGCAACTCGGCCGATGGCATCAACCCCAGCTTTGTCGCCCGCGACGAGGTGCACCGCTGGACCGACCGCGAACTGGCCGAGGTGGTGGTCAATTCGATGATCGCCCGGGCGCAACCCATCGACTGGGCGATCACCTCGGCGGGGGCCGACTTGGCCTCGATCTGCGGCGAACTGCGCGAGTATTCCGAGACCGTGCTGCGCGGCGATGTCCAGGACGACAGCTTCTTTGCCTAAGGGCCGCCTGTGAAGGCGGCCCATCGTTTTCATATCTCGACGCTCTCCGATATCGCCAGCGCGTCCTCGAGTTCGACGCCGAGGTAGCGGACGGTGCTGTCCATCTTGGTGTGCCCGAGCAGCAACTGCACCGCCCGCAGGTTGCCCGTTTTCCGGTAGATCTGGGCGACCTTGGTGCGCCGCATGGAATGCGTGCCATAGGAGGTCGGGTCCAGCCCGATGGAACGCACCCATTCCCGGACGAGGCGGGCGTATTGGCGGGTCGAAATGTGAAGGCGTTCGTGGAACCGCCCCGGCCAGAGGTATTCCGAGCCTACCATCAGGGGCTCGCCCATCCAACGCGTCAGTGAGCTGCGCGTGCCTTCGGTGATCTCGAACCGGACCGGGCGCTGCGTCTTGCTCTGGATGATCGAGGCACGCTCCTTGACCTGACCCGCCGCGTAGACATCCGGGACCTTGAGTTTCACGAGATCGCAGCCCCGGAGTTTGCTGTCGATGGCGAGGTTGAACAGGGCGAGGTCGCGGTGGTTCTCGGCGATCTCCAGGCGCACGCGGATGGCCCAGACGTGTTTCGGCATCAGCGGGCGTTTCTGGCCGACGACGCGGCCCTTGTTCCAGGCCGGGCGGCAGGCGCGAATGGCAGGCAGGTTGGCAGTTGGCATGACGGTTCCTCCCATCCGCCTCGCCCCGCCACGACACCAATCCGACGTTGGTACATCATGATAGCACGGGCTTCGAAAAGGCGGATGGGGCAAGCCCTGTGGCCCATCTCGACGGACGGCGCGCCTCGTCCGAACGGGCGGAATGCGCAGGTTTGGGCCAGATGGAGCACGACCACTTGCCCCTCCGGGCGCGTCGCGGTACCCGCAGGCATGTCGACAGCCTCTTCCCGCGATCCAATCAACGCTCTCGTGGCGGCGCTCGATCTTCCACCGTTGAATGATGGGCCCCTGAGCGGCGCGTGCTTCACTGTGAAGGACAACATCGACATCGCCGGGCATCGCACCTCGTTCGGCAGCCCCGCCTGGCGGGACACCCATCCCGCGCCGGTCCACAACGCCCTCTGCGTCGATCAGCTTCTTGCCGCCGGGGCGCACTGCGTGGGCAAAGCCGTCGCGGATGAATTCACCTATAGCCTGGATGGCGAAAGCCAGTTTTTCGGCACGCCGCAGAATGCCAAGGCGCCAGGGCGGGTGCCCGGTGGATCGTCGAGCGGCTCGGCCGCTTCCGTTGCCAACGGGCTGGCCGATTTCTCGATCGGCACGGATTCGGGCGGTTCGGTGCGCGTTCCTGCAAGCCTCTGCGGGATCTGGGGAATGCGTCCCTCGCTGCATCGCATCTCCGAGGCGGGGGTGCTTCCCTTCATGCCGAGTGTCAGCACGGTCGGCATCCTTGCCGCGAGCCTCCCGCTGCTCGAAACCGTGGCGCGTGTCCTGCTGAACAGCCGAACAGCCCCGGTGGCCGCGCCGCGCCGCCTTTTGGTGCTGGGCGACGCGGTCGAGCTCGCCTTGCCCGCCGTGCAGCAACAGCTGCGCGCGGCCCTGGACGAGATCACCCGGCGCACCGGCCTTGTCGCCGAGCCGATCCGCTTTGGCGAGCTCATCGGCGAAGACGTGCCCCTGAGCGACTGCAATCTGAAGGCGCTGCGCGACCTGCAGACGGCGGAATTCCAGAGCACGGTCGGCAACTGGATCGAGGCCACCCGGCCCGAGCTGGGCGCGACCTTCGCCCTGGCATATGGCAACGTGCGGCGGTTCGACCGGATCGCCGCGCTGGAAAGCCTGGCGCGAAGCGAGCGGTTCTTCCAGCAGATCAACGCGGCGCTTCCACCGGGCACGATCATCTGCTTCCCGACCACGCCGACCGCGGCGCCGCTGAAAGGGACGCTTGACACGCTCGAGGCGGTGACGGCGTTCTACGATCCCACGATGACCCTTACGGCATTCTCAGGGGTTGGGCGCCTTCCCGAGATCTCGGCGCCTCTGCTGGCGGCCGAAGGCTGCCCGGTCGGCCTGTCCTTCGCCGCCGGGCATTATCAGGACGAAGCTCTTTTGGTGGCGCTTTCGGAAATTCTCGGTCCGCAAGCCGGTTAAACGTCCGCTTCGTCGGCGCACTGCTGACCTTGGTGGCCTGAGTGCATGCAGCAGCGGGGATGAACGGCCGCTTCCGTGATCCGCTGCTGGATCGGGCTTGGGGGACCGAACGGCGGCTATCGGCAGATACTGTTGAAAAGCTCATGCTGCGGCCTGAAGTCCATCCGCAGCCGGAATGCTGTTCCTCAGGGCGGCGGAGGAGGCCAGTTTTCGGAGCACTGTCGTGAGGAATCAGAGCTATTTTCCATCGAGCGCGGTGTCGTGGCGGTGTAGTCGAGTTTTTCAACAGTATCGGCAGCAAGGGTAATTCCGGCGCAGCCGGACCCCAGGATGTCCGACCGCTTTGGGGTGGGGCTGTGCTCCTTTGTCACATCGGCCGTGACCGGGCGACTTGGGCCCTTGTATTCTCTATAGTGAGGAACCTCCGCTGTACTCCGGACGTTCGTCAGGCTATTGGCGTACCCCATGACAGATACATTGCCGCCATGCCCCGAATGTTCCTCGACTTACGTCTATCAGGTCGATGCTCTGTTGAACTGCCCAGAATGCGGACACGAGTGGGTGCCCGACGATCTGGCCGAAACAGCTTCCGACGTGCGTGACAGCGTCGGGAACGTCCTTGCCGACGGCGACACAGTTACCGTTATCAAGGACTTGAAGGTCAAAGGGTCTTCGTTGGTGGTTAAGGTCGGAACCAAAGTGCGGGGCATTCGGTTGGTCGACGGCGATCACGACATCGACTGTAAAATTCCGGGAATGGGCCAGATGAGCCTGAAATCTCAGTTCGTTAAGAAAGTGTCTGGGTAGTCCGCCGGGCGTGAACCCCAGGCAGAACCCTTCTGGCCGGATATGGAGCATCGGCGTCATAAGACGGCAGTTTGGTCTGCGGGTGGCGGCAAATCCTGCAGAGGACAGTTGCCCGTACCAACGGCAGCCATGAGAACGATGCATTGCAGCGTCTTTCACAATGCCCAATGTCCGGTTCGGAGCATCAGTGGTTCCGACGCTTCGGCAAGGTGAGCGACAGCCAAGGGGCTGCCTGCGCGGTCATCTGCAGCGCTCACCATGAATGGCACCCACCGGCAGCAGCGGGCCTCACCACCGGATCGGTCTGGTCCGGTGCGCCCCCCTGTGGTCGACACGCGAATACCGTATAAAGCGTTGAACAGGCCCGAGAATCCGGGGCAGGGATATCTCTTTCTCAACCCTTGAGAAAAGAATCCTTGCATTGACAGGCCATGGCCCGCATACAAGGCGGGCTTACGTTCTTTCTCTTCGAAATGCTGCTGCCGCTTACCCGGTTTCGGTTGATCGACTTGGATCGACTTTTGCCGGGCTGCCGCGATTATGCGGGCAGCACTATCATGGAGAACACGGATATGGCCAATGGCACCGTGAAATGGTTCAACGCAACCAAAGGCTTCGGCTTCATTCAACCGGAACACGGCAGCAAGGACATCTTCCTTCATATCTCGGCCGTCGAGCGCGCTGGCATCAGCCGCATCGATGACGGACAGAAGGTCACCTTCGATGTCGAAACCGGCCGCGACGGCCGTGAGTCCGCGACCAATCTGGCGCTTGCGTGAGGCCATCTCTGTAATCCCCGCTCGCGGGTGTTACAGCTTCCAGAAGGGAAACCTCGGGCTCATGAGGCCCGCCGCGTTTCCTCTTGCGACACAATAGCAGCATGAGCTTCGAGACCCCGAAGTCTCCGGTTGGACAAGGCGCAACCCGCCGCGGATGCACTTAGCCTGCCGGACCTGGCGAAATCCGAAGCTCAAGGCGTTCGAGGCTCCGCCATCACGGCGGGGCCGACCGAAACGCCCCTGTCTCCGCTCAGATATGCCGCGCAACCGACGCACATGGTCAGGGTCTGACCGGGTGGGGTGCTGGTCCGAGTCCACTTTGTCCTCGCGCCGTCCCTTGCAGGTTGGCTGAGCAATGCCTGCCCATGTGTGGCGGGCGGAACGAACTGAAAAAGAAAGACTTTACGAATGATGGAAATTCAATGGGGGCAACCCATGATGCTGACGACGTCGCATGACGGCGATGTCGAGCGCTTTGGAACGATAGAGAAGGTCCGCTATTGGCTGCGTCGCAGATGGCCGGTTTCGGATGGGGCTCGGCATACGGCGCTTGCCAAGGTCGAGTCGGCGATGGAATGCATGAGTTCCGTTGAGGAGGCTCGCCGGGCTTTTCTGGTCGCAGCCCTCTCTGCCGGGTTTGCACCTGCGGGCGCGGAATAGTCTTCAAGGAGACGGTGCGCTTCACTGGCGCAGAGCGGCCGCAGCGCGCGCGAGAGGTTCCGCCGGTGCGGGTCCAAGACGCGTTTGCGTGGTGCGGAACGGCAGGTCCCTCGCTTTCGTGCGTCCGCGACCGCCAGAACAAGCCGCAGCGAAGACGAATGACGATCCCCGGGCCCGCCGGAGGGGTTGGCCCAAGGCCGCCCAAGGGTGGTTCTCGGCAGCCGTCCCCCTGGTCCCTTCGGGCGGCGGGGGGCCCGCGGTCCGCAGGCGCCGCTTGGTCTCGCGTGAGGGGGGATCAGAGCAGCGCAGGCACGATCATTCCGAGCGCAAGCCAACCGAAGGACAGGATCGCGAGGCCGAAGAGGACACGCTCGCCCGGGGCAACCGGCAAGGTCAGATCCAGGCCGTGCCGTCGCGCCTTCCAGACAAGAAATCCCACCGAGAGCGCGGCGAAGACGAGGTTCAGGACAAGCGTGTAGTCGACGGCGAAGAAGGTGCGATCCGTCACGCTTTGGGCGGTGCCGGGGTCGGGCAGAAGGCCAAGCGCGCCAAAGCCCAGATGCAGGATCAGGGCCGCAGCCACAAGCACGACGAGAAAGACCGCCAAGATATAGGCCGCCATCCGCCATCCGTAATAGGACGCCTGGATCCTGAGGATCGGGAACACCACGAGATCGGAGAAGATGAAAGCCATGATGCCGGCAAAGCTGACACCGTTCGAGTAGAGCACGGCCGCCAGGGGGATGTTCCCCATGGACCCGATGAAGGTGAAGAATGCCGCGACCGGTCCCACGAGGGCCTGAAGCGCGATCTCCCAGAGGGACGGGTCGCCGCTTCCCGCCCCGACGAAGAGCGCCTCGAAGAAGGCGCGCGGGACGAAGGCAGCGATGATCCCGGCCACGGTGAACCCGATGGTGACGTCCTTCCAGACCATCTTCCATTCCATGACATAGCGGGAGGCGACCCGCCCCCAGCCGTCGAGACTGGCGATAAGATCCTTCCAGTCCGGCACGTCCGCGTCGTCGTCGCCCTCGGCGGCTTCCGCCTTCTCTCGGGCGCGTTCGATCAGTCGCCTCGGCCGGGTCAGGGCGACGACGATCCACATCAGCGCGATCAGGAGAAGCCCGCCGACATATTCGGCGACGACGAACTGCCACGCCAGGAAGACCGAGATCACGATCCCCAGTTCGATCACCAGATTGGTCGAGGCCAGCAGGAAGGCCAGGGACGGCACCAGCCCCGCGCCCTTGGCAAACAGCGACCGGGTGGTCGCCAGCGCGGCAAACGAGCAGGAACTGGAAATGAACCCGAAGAGTGTGCCGAGCCCGACGCTCTTCAGGCCGGCCTTGCCCATGCTCTTTCGCATTCGGGCCCGCGTGACGAAGACCTGGATCATCGACGAAATCAGGTAGCCGAGGCCGAAGGCCCAGAACGCCATCCAGAAAAGCCCCAGCGATGTCAGGGCCGCAGTGTTCCAGGTGTCGACAAAATTCACCATCGTGTGCCTCCTTTCCTGATCGGCAGGATGGGGCTTCCACCAGCTGGAAGGTCAAGGAATGCGGGGAAATCAATGACCCGGGGCAAGAGGGGAGGCTGCGGAGAATGGGTGCCGCGACCAGTTTCCCGGAGTCATGGTATGTTCTTTATTTGTTCCGGAAAACCTCGGCCATTATGGTGCTGAGGTCGCATGAACTTCCGATGATTTAGGTTCTGGCGCCGCAAGGCCTGGACACGCAATCCTCAGCGCGACAGCCGACCGGCGCGGTCGCATTCGCCCGTGGGCGGGCGAATGCGCAGGGGGGCGGTCACCGCGCCGCGGCGACCTGTTTCGCCGTGGCGGGCGTCGCGATCAGACGCAAGGCGGCATAGCCCAGAATCGCCGAGATCGCCGAGCCGCACAGCACGCCCAGGCGCACGTCGTTCATCATCGTCGGATCGCCATAGCTGAGCGAGCCGATGAAAAGCGACATCGTGAAGCCGATCCCGGCGAGGCAGGAGAGCCCGTAGATATGCATCCAGCCGACGCCCTCGGGCAGGCGGGCAAGCCCGGACTTGACCATGGCGAAGGTCACCGCGAAGACCCCAAGCTGCTTGCCGATCACCAGCCCCAGCGCCACGCCCAGCGGCAGCGGCTGCAGCAGGTCCGACAGCGAGATGCCGGTCAGCACCACCCCCGCATTCCCGAAGGCGAAGATCGGCAGGATCAGGTACAGCACATAGGGCGACAGCGCATGTTCCAGCGCATGCAGCGGGGACTTGCCCCATTTGTCGGTCAGCGGGATGCAGAAGGCCGTCACCACGCCCGCGATGGTCGCATGCACCCCCGATTTCAGCACGAAGAACCACATGATCGTGCCCAAGAGGATCATCGGCGCGATCCGGTGTGCGCCCCGGAGATTCAGCCAGATCAGCCCGGCCAGCGGGATCAGCGCCAGGAACAGGTAGTCGATCTTCAGATCGGCGGTGTAGAACAGCGCGATGATGACGATGGCCCCCAGATCGTCGAGGATCGCCAGCGTCAGCAGGAACACCTTCAGCGCCGCCGGGACCCGGTCGCCCAGAAGCGCCAGCACCCCCAGCGCGAAGGCGATGTCGGTCGCGGCCGGAATTGCCCAGCCTGACAGGGTTTCCGGGCTGCTCCAGTTGAAGGCTGCGAAGATCAGCGCGGGCACCACCATGCCGCCGACCGCCGCCATCCCCGGCAAGACCACGTCGGCGGGTTTCTTAAGCTTGCCCTCGCGCATCTCGCGCTTGAGCTCCAGGCCGATCAGGAAGAAGAACACCGCCATCAGCCCGTCGTTGATCCACAGGATCAGGGGCTTTTCCAGCCCCTCGCCATTCAAGAGCACCGAGAAGGTCGCGCCGAGCGCGCTGTCATAGGCGGGTTGCAGCGAGGAGTTGGCGACGATGAGCGCGGCCAGCGCCGCAAGCATGAGCAGGATACCACCAGAGGCTTCGTGGCCGAAAAACTTGTCGAGCGCGCGGAGCAGCATTGAACTTCCCGATTTTTACTGGATTGTCTGTCTGCCAGATGGGGTCTGGCCTCGGGAAGTCAATTGCGGGTGGGGCGATCCAGCCCTGAAACTGCCGCAAAACGCGGGACATGCGATGCTTGAACTCGATCATCTGGCCATTGCGGCCGCAACGCTGGACGAGGGCGTGGCCGCCGTCGAGGCCGCGCTTGGGGTGCGTCTGGCCGCGGGCGGGCGGCATGAGGCGATGGGCACCCATAACCGGCTGCTGCGGCTGAGCCCCGCGCTCTATCTCGAAGTGATTGCCATCGACCCCGAAGCGCCGCCGCCGAACCGCGCGCGCTGGTTCGGGCTCGACCGGTTCCGGGGCCGGCCGCGGCCCGCCGCCTGGGTCGCGCGCACCGCCGAGCTGACGGCGGCCTTGCCGCAGGCACCGGCGGGGACGGGGCGGCCGATGGATTTCGCGCGGGGCGATCTGCGCTGGCGGATGGCGGTGCCGGAGGACGGAGAGCTGCCCTTCGACGGGCTTTTCCCCGCGCTGATCGAATGGCAGGGCGGTCTGCATCCGGTGGCGATGCTGCCCGATACCGGGTGCCGTCTGGTGGGGCTCGAGCTTTATCACCCGCGCGCGGACGATCTGTGCCATGCGCTCGAAGGCCTGCTGGACGATCCGCTGGTGGCGGTGCATCCGGGGCCGGAACCGGCGCTTCGGGCGCTGATCGACACGCCCCATGGGCGCCGGATTCTCGAATGATGGCGAATATTTGCCGAAAAGCGGCAGGGCTTGCCGCGGCGACACCGTCAGGGCGGCCGAATGCCCGACCTGACTCTGCCGCGCTGGCGGGCTAAGCTCTGCGCATGTCGCTCTGGTCCCGCATCGCCGACGCCGTTTCCGCCCTTGCCAAGGGCGAAAGCCTTGCGGCCGTTTTCGACCGGCTGCGCACGCCGCCCGAGCGCACCGTCGCCTTCACCATCGCGGTGATCGCGCTGGGCGCCAAGATGGCCAAGGCCGATGGCCGGGTCACTCGCGACGAGGTGGCGGCCTTCCGCGAGGTCTTCACCATTCCGCCCGGCGAAGAGGCCAATGCGGCCCGGGTCTTCGATCTGGCCCGGCAGGACGTGGCGGGCTTCGAGGATTACGCCCGCCGCATTCGCCGCATGTTCCGCGAGACCGAGGCGCCGCTTTGGGACCTGATGGAGGGGCTCTTCTTCATTGCGCTCGCCGATGGCGACTATCACCCCGACGAGGATGCCTTTCTCGCCCGGGTGGCCGAGATCTTCGGGCTGAGCGCTCGCCAGTTCCGCACGCTGCGGACCCGCTTCGTGCCCGAGGCGGTGCCCGATCCCTATGCGGTGCTGGGGGTCGATCCCGAGGACGATCTGGACGCCATCCGCAAGGTCTGGCGCGCCGAGGTGCGCGAGACCCATCCCGACCGGATGCAGGCGCGCGGCGTGCCAGAAGAGGCGATCAAGCTGGCCGAACGGCGGCTGGTGGCGGTCAATCAGGCCTGGGAGGCCATCGTCGCGGAACGCGCGGCGTGAGGATCGTCACCTATAATGTCGAATGGTTCAACGCGCTCTTCGACGATGCGGGCGCGCTTCTGGACGATGACGGCCCGTCGGGGCGGCACGGGCTGACGCGGCATGCCCAGATCGAGGCGCTGGGGATTGTCTTTACCGCGCTCGACGCCGATGCGGTGATGGTGATCGAGGCGCCCGACCAGAACGGGCGGCGTAGCACGGTCCGGGCGCTGGAAAGCTTCGCGCAGGCCTTCGCGCTCAGGGCCCGGCGCGCGGTGATCGGGTTCGCCAACGACACCCAGCAGGAAATCGCGCTGCTTTACGATCCCGACAGGCTAGCGGCGCGGCACGATCCGCAGGGCCAGCCCACCGGCCGCAAGGGCGCGCGCGAGGCGCCGCGTTTCGACGGCGTGTTCCGCTGGGATCTTGATGTCGATGCCGCGCCCGATCTGATCCGGTTTTCAAAGCCGCCGCTGGAACTGGCGGTCGAAACCGCTGCGGGTGCCCGGCTGCGGATGATCGGGGTCCATGCCAAGTCGAAGGCGCCGCACGGGGCGCGCAGCCCTGAGGAGGTGATCCGCATCTCGATCGAGAACCGCCGCAAGCAGCTGGCCCAGTGCATCTGGCTTCGGCAGCGGGTCGAGACGCATCTGGAGGCCGGCGAGCCGCTGATCGTGCTGGGCGATCTCAATGACGGGCCGGGGCTCGACGAATATGAAAAGCTCTTCGGCCGCTCGGGGCTCGAGATCGTGCTGGGGCAGGACGGACCGCCCGACCGGCGGCTGTTCGATCCCCATGCGCGCGAGGCGTTGCAGGGGCTTCTTGCGGCGCAACCGGCCTCGGCGCGGTTCTACGTGCCCGCGACCGGGCGTTATCTGTCGGCGCTGCTCGACTATGTGCTGGTCTCGCCCGATCTGCGCGCGCGGGGGCCCGCCTGGCGGATCTGGCATCCCTTCGACGACCCCGACCTTTACCGGGTGCCCGAGCTGCGCGAGGCGCTCTTGACCGCCTCGGACCATTTCCCGGTCAGCCTCGACATCGCGCTGTGACGCGCCCGCGACCCGATGTGCGCAGCCGGTTCATTTTCCGCCGCGCGGCGCCTATACTGATGTCATGACTCGCACGGCCGCCCATACCCCGCTGATCGCCCTTCTGCTGGCCCTGTCGCTTGCGGCGCCGCCTGTCGCGGCCCAGGACGGTGCGCCGCTCGACGGCACCGGCGGCGCCAACAGGCAGGACGACGATCTGGGCGAGGGGCTCGATCTTCTGGGCGAGGGGATGCGCAAGCTCTTCAAGGGGCTCGGGGACGAGATCCAGCCCCGGATGAAGGATTTCGCCGAGGCGGCCGAGCCGGTGCTGTCGCGGCTGATGGACCTGATCGACGACCTCGATGCCTACGAGATGCCCGAACGTCTGCCGAACGGCGACATCATCATCCGCCGCAAGCCCGACGCGCCGCCCATCGCCGATCCCGATCAGAACGACGATATCGAGATCTGACGGCGTCGGGCGAAGGCGGGCCGCGCGCAGGCCAGACAGCCCCCTACGAGACGGCCCAAGGCACGTCGATCCCAGATGACACGGCCTCAGACGAGACGACCCCAGGCAAGTGGGCCGCAGGCGGGAAGGGCGCCGGAACCCGGGCGTTCCGGCGCCCCCGCCGGCCCGCCGTCCGTCAGGACGGCTGGGGCCAGACGAAATCGGGGCGGAGCCCCTCATAGACCGGCCGCCCGTCATCGGGTTTCGGCACCCCCGTCGCGGGGTCGTAGAAGGCGTGATAGGTCGCGGGCATCTCGGCGCTGAAGCCCATCAGGTTCGGCACCACGGCGCGGATGCGGCCCTGCTTGTCGTCCAGCATGATCGGCGTGCCGCATTCCTCGCAGATGCAGATTTCCAGCGGCCCGTCCGGGTTCTGGTCGTTGAAGGGCACCCGCTTCATCGCGCCGCCCTCGGCGGCAAGATCGCCATGCTTGAAGAAGACCACATGGGTCGTGGGCTGGCCGGTCACCCGCTTGCAGACCGAACAATGGCAGGTGTGGTTGTCGATCGGGTCGTGGTCGGCATGGGTATGCACATGGGCGCATCCGCCGTCATAGCTGGACATCGGGTCATCTCCTCCCTTGGGGCCCGGTCTCTTCTGGTCTTGTGCCGGACCGTCCGCGCCGGGCGCCATGCCCTGGCAACGCCCAATGCTACGCCTGGCGCCCGGCGCGGGTCGATTAAGACTTCCGTCTGTCTTGGGAGGTGGCGGGGCGG
>NZ_MUAV01000003.1:0-273185 GCF_003265965.1 Rhodovulum viride
CCGCGCGCCCGCCGCGACAGACGGCCACCAAAGACCGCGCCCGGTGACTGCGCCGGGCGCCGGGACAGCACCAGGACAATACAAGGAAGGACGACCCGATGAAGGCCCGCGTTCATGTCATGCTGAAGGACGGCGTGCTCGACCCGCAGGGCGAGGCGGTGCGCCACGCCCTGGGAACGCTCGGTTTCGAGGGCGTCGGCGGGGTCCGGCAGGGCAAGGTGATCGACCTCGATCTGGACGCGACCGACAAGGCCGCGGCCGAGGCGCGGGTGCGCGAGATGTGCGAGAAGCTGCTCGCGAACACGGTGATCGAACGCTACGACATCGAGATCGTCTGAGCGATGCGGGCCGCGGTCCTCACCGGCTGGCGCAAGCCGCTGGAGGTCTCGAAGGTCGACGACCCGGACTGCCCCAAGGACGGGGTGGTCCTGAAGGTCCTGGCCTGCGGCATCTGCCGGTCGGACTGGCATTCCTGGACGGGCGCCGATCCGGACGTGTCGCTGCCGCTGATCCCGGGCCACGAATATTGCGGCGTGGTCGAAGAGGTCGGGCCCGGGGTGACCCGCTGGCAGGTCGGCGACCGGGTCATCGCGCCCTTCATCCTGGCCTGCGGCCATTGCGCCGACTGCGCCTCGGGGCATCAGACGATCTGCGCGCATCAGGTGCTGCCGGGCTTCACCCAGGCCGGCGCCTTCGCCGAACTGATTGCGGTGCCCTTTGCCGATACCAACCTGACGCCGCTGCCTGAAACCATGGAGCCGGCGCTGGCCGCCGCACTTGGCTGCCGGGTGACGACCGCCTGGCAGGCGTTGACCGGGCGCGCCGCGCTGCGGCCGGGCGAATGGCTGGCGATCTTCGGCGGCGGCGGGGTCGGGATCTCGGCGCTGATGCTGGGCCGGGCGCTGGGCGCGCGGGTCGCGGTCGTCGATGTGGTGCCCGACAAGCTGAACTATGCGGTCGCGCTGGGCGCCGATGCGGTGATCGACGCGCGCGCCGGGGACGCGGCCGAGGCGGTGCGCGAGGTCACCGGCGGCGGCGCCCATGTGGCGATCGAGGCGCTGGGTATCCCCGAGACCACAATCGGCGCCATGAAATCCCTGCGCAAGCTGGGGCGCATGGTGCAGGTCGGCATGCCCACGGGCAAGAACACCACGATGGCTTTGCCGATGGATGCGGTCTATTCTGGCCAGTTGGCCGTTTACGGCACCCGCGGCATGGCGGCCTGGAAGTATCCCTCGCTGCTGTCGCTGATCGACGGCGGGCATGTGGACCTGACGCCGCTGATCGGCCGCCGCGTGAAACTGACCGAGGCCAGTGGCGAACTGGCCGCTTTCGATGCCCCCGCACCGCCCGGCGTTGCCGTGATCACCAATTTTCTCGCCTGAGAACCGCCACAGAGGAACCCGCCCATGAAAGCCGCCGTTCTCGTCTTCCCCGGGTCGAACTGCGACCGCGACCTTGCCATGGCCTTCCGCAACGCGGGCGCCGAGGTCACCATGGTCTGGCACAAGGACAGCGCGCTGCCCGAGGGTGTCGACGTGGTGGGTATCCCGGGCGGGTTTTCCTTCGGCGACTACCTGCGCTGCGGTGCCATCGCGGCGCGCTCGCCCATCACCCGCGCGGTGATCGAGCATACCGCCCGCGGCGGCTATGCGCTGGGGGTCTGCAATGGCTTTCAGGTGCTGACCGAAACCGGCGTCCTGCCGGGCGCGCTGATGCGCAATGCCGGGCTCAAGTTCGTCTGCCGGTCGGTGCCGCTGACGGTCGAGACAGCCGACAGCGCCTTCACCGACGGCTATTCCAAGGGCCAGCGCATCGCGATTCCGGTCGCGCATCACGACGGCAACTATGTGGCCGATGCCGATCTGGTGGAACGTCTGAGGGCCGAGGACCGCATCGCCTTCACCTATGCCGAACCGATCAACGGCGCGACCGCCGACATCGCCGGGATCCTGTCGGAAAACCGCAGGGTGCTGGGCCTGATGCCGCATCCCGAACGGGCGGCGGAACCCGCGCATGGCAATACCGACGGGGCGGCGCTTTTCCGCTCGCTTCTGGGCGCACTCGTCCCGGCGTGACCCCGCGCCGCTTGAGCGTTCCTTCGCGCAAGCGTAATTTGCGGGCATGTCCGGTCCCACGCGCAGCCCCTATCGGTCCGCATATCCCCTGCGGGGGGTCTGGATCGTGCGCGTTGCGGTCTGCCTCCTCATCCTGATCGCGGTCGCGACGGTCTGGACCACAAATACCTGGCTGACGGACCGTTTCACCGAAAGCACGCGCAGCCGGGCGCAGGTGCGGATGGCGCTCTATTCGGGCAACGTCGTCAGCGAGTTGCAGCGCGCCTCGGTGGTGCCGCTGCTGCTGTCGCGCGACCCCACGTTGATTCGCGCGCTGGAGAATGTCGACTTCTCGCAAAGCTCGCAGTTGCTGATTTCCTATGTCGATGAAATCGGTGCCGCCTCGCTGCAGCTTCTGGACGATACCGGCCGTGTGGTGGCCGCGACCGACCGCTCGACCATCGGCACCAATCTGCGGTCGGCCCCGTTCTATGTCGAGGCGCTGAGGTCGAACGATACCGTCTTCATCACCTCGCGCGCCGAAGCGGGGAATTTCACCTTCACCTATTCGCGCGCCATCACGGTCGACCGCAAGAAGGCGGGCGTGATCGTGGTGGGCGTCGATCTTGCCAAGTTCGAACAAAGCTGGGCGGGCATTTCGGACGCGGTGATCGTGACCGACAGCGAGGGCCAGATCATCCTCGCCACCGAACCGCGCTGGCGCGGGCGGCTGGTCAATGAGGCGCTCGACGCGCGCTCGGCGCCCTCGGCCGTGGCGCGTGCCATCCAGGCGACCGCCGACTGGGGCGCGCTGCCGCCCGATGCCTATGTGATGGGCGAGGCGGTGATGCGCAACGAGGCGCGGATACCCTTCCGCGGCTGGCGCATCATCTCGTTCACGCCCTATGTCTCGATCCGCGACAAGGTGAATGCCGTGCTTGCGCTCGAGATCATGGGCTTCGCCATGCTGCTGGCGCTGTCCTTCTACCTGCTGTCGCGCCGGGCGCAGATGAAGTCGCTGGGCTATCAGCGCGAGACGGTCGAGCTGCGCGAGCTGAACGCGCGCCTTCAACGCGAGATCGCCGAACGCGAGCGCGCCGAGAAGAACCTCGAGGTGGCCGAGCAGACGCTGGAGCAAAGCTCGAAGCTGGCTGCGCTGGGCGAGATGTCTGCCGCGATCAGCCACGAGCTGAACCAGCCGCTCGCTGCCATGAAGACCTATCTGGCGGGCGCACGCCTGCTGTTGCAGCGCAAGCGCCCCGACGAGGCGCTGTCCTCGTTCCAGCGGATCGACGACCTGATCGAGCGGATGGGCGCGATCACCCGCCAGCTGAAAAGCTATGCCCGGAAGGGCGGCGACGCGTTCGAACCGCTGGACATGCGGTCCTGCGTCTCTGGCGCGCTGTCGATGATGGAGCCGCAGCTCAAGCGGCGGAAGGTGACGATCACCCGGTCGCTGCCGCGCGAGCCGGTGATGGTGATGGCCGACCGCATCCGGCTGGAACAGGTGATCATCAACCTGTTGCGCAACGCGCTTGACGCGACCCGCGAAAGCCCGGTGCCGCAGATCGACCTGATCCTGTCGTCGGGCGAAACCGCGACGCTGACCGTGCGCGACAACGGTCACGGGATCGAGGACATCGACAAGCTGTTCGAACCCTTCTACACCACCAAGCAGCCCGGGGACGGCGTCGGGCTCGGGCTTGCCATCTCGTCGGGGATCGTCGCCGACCTTGGCGGCCGCCTGACAGCCCGCAATGCGCGCGAAGAGGGGGCTGTCTTCGAGGTGCAGCTTCCCATATTGAACCAGGACAAAGAAGCCGCGGAGTGAGCAGCACATGCCTCAGGCCATGAAGATCGCCATCGTCGATGACGAACAGGACATGCGTCAGTCGATCAGCCAATGGCTGGCCCTGAGCGGATTCGAGACCGCCACCTACGCCCGGGCGGAGGATGCGCTGAAAGAGATCGGGCCCGACTATCCGGGCGTCGTCGTGACCGACATCAAGATGCCGGGCATGGACGGGATCACCTTTCTGAAGCGGTTGATGAGCCAGGATTCCTCGCTGCCCGTCATCATGATCACCGGCCATGGCGATGTGCCCATGGCGGTCGAGGCGATGCGGATCGGTGCCTTCGACTTCATGGAAAAGCCGTTCAACCCCGACCGCATGACCGAACTGGCCAAGCGGGCCAGCCAGACCCGGCGGCTGGCGCTCGACAACCGGGCGCTGCGGCGCGAGCTGGGCGACGGCACAGTTCTGGTCAAGAAGCTGATCGGGTCCTCGGCGGTGATGGAGCGGCTGCGCGAGGACATTCTCGACCTGGGGCAGGCCGATGGCCATGTGCTGATCGACGGCGAAACCGGCACCGGCAAGACGCTTGTTGCCCATGCGTTGCATGCAGTGGGGCCGCGCGCCGGGCGCAAGTTCGTCCAGATCGCCTGTGCCGCCTTCGATCCCGAGGCGCTGACCGCGCGGCTTTTCGGGCCGATCGAGGACGGCTCGACCACGCTTCCGGCGGTCGAGGAGGCTCGCGGCGGAACGCTGTGCCTTGAGGATATCGACGCGCTGTCTCCGACGCTGCAGGCCCGTCTGCTGACCTTCATCAACGAACAGGGCAGCCCCGCCGAAACCCGGATCATCGCGGTCTCGAACTTGCAGGAGCAGGACAAGACCGTCGAGGACATGCTGCGTCCGGATCTTTTCTACCGGCTTGCGGCGATGAAGATCACCCTGCCGCCGCTGCGCAATCGGGGCGAGGATATCCTGACGCTTTTCAACCGGCTGAGCGACCAGTTCGCCGAGGAATATGGCTGCGACGCGCCCGAGGTGACCGCGCAGGAGGCCGCCCAGCTGATGCAGGCGCCCTGGCCGGGCAATGTGCGCCAGCTGATCAACATCGCCGAACGCGCGGTGCTGCAGAACCGGCGCGGTTCGGGCACCATCGCGAGCCTTCTGATGGCCGATAACGAGGCCAGCCAGCCGGTAATGACGACGGAAGGCAAGCCGCTGAAAGAATATGTTGAGGCTTTCGAGCGCATGCTGATCGACAACACGATGCGGCGGCACAAGGGCTCGATTGCGGCGGTGATGGAAGAGCTTTGCCTTCCGCGGCGTACCTTGAACGAGAAGATGGCCAAGTATGGCCTTAGTCGGTCGGACTATCTTTGACCCGCAACTGCGGCGTGTGGAAAAAGGCATTGTCTTTGACCGTCTCCACCCGCTAATGTCAACTGACGGAGGACCGTGCCGCCTGTCGGCCGCTCCGGAAGATTTTGAGTTTCGCTGTTTTTTCGCGCGGCGCAGGGCCCAGAGGCCCGTTGCCCGCAAGGAACAGATCGATCTGGCCGGTTTCGGCCAACCGCATTCCGGCGCGGAAATGACGCCGGGACAACCGAATGGATGCCGCTTGACGCGGCATCGGAGACGAACCGCGATGGAGCGTGCAGAGATGACGAGGCAGGGACGCAGACGGCTTGACGCCGCCGCCCGCGCCTCACATGCACGCCTTGACGCCCCAACAAGACACCCACCAGGCCGTTCTGCCCCGCCGGGGCCGAGCGACCTGCCGTGGTGCAAAGAGATCCAATGGCAAAGAAGATGCTCATCGACGCCACCCACGCGGAAGAAACCCGCGTTGTCGTGGTGGACGGAAACAAGGTTGACGAGTTCGATTTCGAGTCGGTCAACAAGCGCCAGCTCGCTGGCAATATCTATCTAGCGAAAGTCACCCGGGTCGAGCCGTCGCTCCAGGCGGCCTTCGTCGATTACGGCGGAAACCGTCACGGCTTCCTGGCCTTCTCGGAAATCCATCCCGACTATTACCAGATCCCCGTCGCCGACCGCGAGGCCCTGCTGGCCGAGGAACGCGCGCTGGCCGAGGACCTCGATGATGAGGATGGCGAGGGCGACAAGCCCAAGCGTCGCGGCCGGTCGCGCCGCAAGCCGCGCTCGGGCAGTGGGGCGTCGGGCCCCGCTGTTGCCTCCGGCGATCAGGCCGAGGAGGGCGCGTTCGACACCGAAGACGGGGACGAGGATCCCGCAGACGAGATCGAGGAACTCTCCGCGTCCGCCGAGGATGCGGACGACGACAGCGCGTCCGAACCCGACGCCGAAGAGGCCGAGGGGCCTTCCGATGCGGTTTCCGACGACGACGCGGACAACCCTGAGACGGATGCCGCCGAAGCGGCGGACGGCGACGAGGGGGAGGACGACGATACCCCGCCCACCGTCATGGCGATGACGGCCCATAGCGACGATCCGGTCGAGACCCGCGAGCCGGGCGCCGGCATTCCCGGCATGGACGTGGTCGATCTGGGCGAGGACGACGAAACCGCGAGCGACCTGGCCGACGAGCCGTCTTCGGAAAGCGCCTCCGAGGGCCGCAAGTCCTCGTCGCGCCGCCGCCGTCGCGGATCGCGCAAGAAGCCCGACGAGGCTGAGGATGAGGCGCCCGCCGTGCCCGCCGCCGAGGCGGACGATGAGGGTCCCGAAGAGGTGCATCACGACGACCAGATCGAGTCGGTCGCCGAAGAGGACGTCACCGAAGAGATCCGTCCGCGCAAGCCGCGCGCCCGGCGCTACAAGATCCAGGAAGTGATCAAGGTCCGGCAGATCATGCTGGTCCAGGTCGTCAAGGAAGAGCGCGGCAACAAGGGCGCGGCGCTGACCACCTACCTGTCGCTGGCTGGCCGCTACTGTGTGCTGATGCCGAACACGGCGCGGGGCGGCGGGATAAGCCGCAAGATCACCAATGCCGTCGACCGCAAGAAGCTGAAGGAAATCGCGTCGGAGCTGGACGTTCCGGAAGGCGCGGGCCTGATCATCCGGACTGCGGGCGCCAAGCGCACCAAGTCCGAGGTCAAGCGCGACTACGAATACCTGCAGCGGCTCTGGGAACAGATCCGCGAGCTGACGCTGAAATCCATCGCGCCCGCGCCGATCTACGAGGAAGGCGACCTGATCAAGCGTTCGATCCGCGACCTCTATAGCCGCGAGATCGACGAGGTTCTGGTGGAAGGCGAGGGCGGCTATCGTCTGGCCAAGGACTTCATGAAGATGATCATGCCGTCCCACGCCAAGAACGTGAAGCACTACACCGACCCCATGCCGCTTTTCGCGCGCTATCAGGTCGAAAGCTATCTGTCGTCGATGTTCAACCCGGTGGTGCAACTGCGCTCGGGCGGTTACATCGTGATCGGCGTGACCGAGGCGCTGGTCGCCATCGACGTCAACTCGGGCCGGGCCACCAAGGAAGGCTCGATCGAGGAGACCGCGCTCAAGACCAACCTCGAGGCCGCCGAGGAAGTGGCCCGCCAGCTGCGCCTGCGCGATCTCGCGGGGCTGATCGTCATCGACTTCATCGACATGGAAGAGCGCAAGAACAACGCGTCCGTCGAGAAGCGCCTGAAGGACAAGCTGAAAACCGACCGTGCGCGGATTCAGGTGGGCCGCATCTCTGGCTTCGGCCTTCTCGAGATGTCGCGCCAGCGTCTGCGCCCCGGCATGATCGAGGCCACGACGCAGCCCTGTCCGCATTGCCACGGTACCGGGCTGATCCGGTCTGACGACAACCTGGCGCTCAGCATCCTGCGCCAGATCGAGGAAGAGGGCGTGCGCGGCCGGTCGCGCGAGGTGTTGCTGAAGGCACCGATTGGCATCGTCAACTTCCTGATGAACCAGAAACGCGAGCATGTCGCCCAGATCGAGGCCCGCTACGGCTTGTCGGTGCGGATCGAGGCCGATCCCTTCCTGATCTCGCCCGACTTCTCTATCGAACGGTTCAAGACCGCGACCCGGTCGGTGCCCGAGGTGGTGACGCCGGTCGTGTCGCTGGACATGAGCGACATGCCCGACCCGGTCGAGGAGGAGGAAGAGGACGAGGCGCCGGTCGTCGAGACCGCCGCCCAGCCCGAGGCCGACGAAAAGGGTGACGACAAGCCCGGCAAGAAGCGCCGCCGCCGCCGCCGCCGCAAGAAACCCTCGCAAGGCGGGGACGACCAGAGCTTCGAGGCCGGTTCGGCCGAGGACGATGCCGAGGGCGAGGATGACGGCGACGCCGGGGATAAGGCCGAAGCCGAACCGCGCGAGGCCGGCGACAGCGAGGACGAGGCCGCTCAGGCCGAGGAGAAATCCGACGACAAGCCCCGCCGGACCCGGCGGAGCCGGTCGCGCGGCCGCAAGTCCGACCGGACCGAGAACGAAACCGACGGGGTGACGGAGGCCGCGGCCGAGGCTGTCGAGCCGTCGGCGCAGGACCTGCCCGCACCGGCGCCCGAAGCTGCACCCGAACCGTCGGCCGATCCCGAACCGGCTGTCGAAACGGCCCTGGCGGAGGAGGAGCAGAGCCCCGAAGCCACCACCGAGGCCACCACCGGGACCGCAGATGCGCCCGAGCCGGTGGAGCCCGCAGACCCCGTGGCCGAAGCCCCTTCGGAGGCGCAGCCCGAGCCTGAAACGCAGGCTGAAGAGCCTCAAGCCGACGAGTCCGACGCGCCCAAGCGGCGCGGCTGGTGGTCGCTCGGTCGCTGACCGGCGGCACCGGGAAGACCTACAGGCACGGTCAAGGCCCGGCGCCCTTCGGGGGCCGGGCCTAACCTTTCCGGATCAGGTAAAGCGTGGCGCCCGCCGCGTCCGGGTCGTCGTCCTCGGCCGCGATCAGCGCGTGCCCGGCCTCCCGGCAGAAATGCGGAATGTCGATCACCGCGACCGGGTCGTCCGCCCGAAGCCGCAGAAGGCCCCCGGGCGCGAGACCGGCCAGAGCCTTGCGCGCCCGCAACACCGGAAGCGGGCATTTCAGTCCCCGCACGTCGATTTCGATCTCTTCCGCCATGGCGCCGCGCTTAGGCTCGATGCGCCCACATGTCCACGGCTTTGTGAGACCGTCGCCCGTGACGAATGAACCGGCTTCGGCTAGGACCGAAGCGAGGTCAAGAGACCGGGGACCGGGCGACGGAGGGGCAATGTTCGGAATCGAGCTGATCGACGCGGGGCTTCTGCCCGCCATGCTGGTGGCGCTGGCGGCGGGCCTGCTGAGCTTTCTCAGCCCCTGCGTGCTGCCAATCGTGCCGCCCTACCTGGCCTATATGGGCGGGATCACGATGGGCGAACTGACCGCGGCCGGGGCGGCACGGCGGCGTGCGACGGTGGCCGCGCTCTTCTTCGTGCTGGGGCTTTCGACCGTGTTCCTGCTGCTGGGGTTCACCGCCTCGGCCTTCGGGGCATTCTTCCTGCAGAACCAGACGCTTTTCGCCCGGGTATCGGGCGCGGTGGTGATCGTCTTCGGTCTGCATTTCCTGCATGTCTTCCGGATTCCGCTGCTGGACCGCGAGATGCGGGTCGATGCGGGCGATCGCGGCGGCTCGGCTCTTGGGGCCTATCTGCTGGGACTGGCCTTTGCTTTCGGATGGACTCCCTGCATCGGGCCGCAACTTGGCGCGATCCTGTCGCTCGCGGCCTCCGAGGCCAGCGTCTCGCGCGGGACCGTCCTGCTGGCGGTCTATGCGGCGGGGCTTGGCATTCCCTTCCTGCTGGCCGCACTTTTCATTCAGCGGGCGATGGGGGTGATGAACCGTCTCAAGCGCCACATGGCCCTGATCGAACGCGCCATGGGCGTGTTGCTGATTGCGGTCGGGCTGGCCCTGTTGACCGGCGCGTTCAGCGCGTTCAGCTACTGGTTGCTGGAGACCTTCCCCTCGCTTGCACGCCTCGGCTGACACCGCTGCGAGTTCTGCGCGACCCTGTCGAGCGCTGACCCGGGCTTCCGATGGCGCCGCCAGGCAAGTGGGAGACGGGGGAAGGATAGGGTGGTTTGTCGTGCGTGAAAGGTCCCCGTCCGTGGAGATCGGTTTCGCGGCAAGTCGCGACAAGGGATGCGATTTTTCCGATGTTCACAACTGATCTGTGTTCTCCGGCGAGAAGCCTATGTCTGAGTGGCAGTTTATAAAGGTCGGACAGTCTGGCCCCGTCATTCGCAGGGACCTGTGCGGATCTGCGGGCGGCAATCGGTTCGCCACCAGAACTCGGGGTAAGCGTTTTGTCGGGATCATGGGGGCTCAGGTTGAGGGCCCGGAATTGCACGGCAGACGTGCGTCGATTCGCTGTTGCGGATGTGCTGCGTCAATCGCCTCGTCGGGTGCTCAGAAGTGCAGGTGCGGCAGGCATAGCGGGGCCGCATGGTGCCAATGAACCGCAGCCGCGCGGGGATGGTGTCGAGCCCTTCCGTCCCGTTCTTGCCAGTCTTGCGCATGCGTCCGCAGTCAAAGGCATTGTCGCGATCAGGATGCACACCCGGTCGGACCGGATCATGCCAATAGCCGCAACACGGCGGCGATCCGCTCATCCGCAGCGCCGGGCTCGAGCCGTACGGTCACCACGGCGACGGCGATCTCGATGCCGCCGCCCTAACCCGTGGCAGCCACAGGTTCCGGCGGCGCCACCATCGGCGGCACGAACTCCGCGGCATCGCCCGGCGCGGGACGCACGGGCTTTCCTGCGCGCGCCATTTGCCGCCAGGCTAAATTATGGCTTACCGGAAGCCCGTGCCGCGCGGCCAGGTCGTTCACGGTCGCGCCCGGACGCAATGTGTCGGCCACAATCTCCACCTTCAGGGCATCGGGCACTTCCGGTTCCGCCGCTGGCTCTCGCGCTGGTTCGTGAGAACCTCAAAATGCGCTTTCATTGAGAAAGTCACTCTCTGCGCTTCGCAGGAAATGAGATCTCCGAGCCGCCCTCTCATAAACAGGTGAGGCGGGAACACCGCACTCAACTCAGGCGTGACCCCGAGCGATCTCCGGGTCCCGGTTGCGGCATGCGCGTGCGGGCCGCCAGCGCGGTCGAAGGTCGGTGTATCGGGTGACCCTCCTCGTGCGTCGGAGCCAGATCGCTGTCACGCTGAGGGGATGACAATTGCGGGAACGCCGACCCTTCGACATTTCTGGTCGCGGTTGCTTCGCATGGCATCGGCAGACGTATTTGAGGCGAAACCAATCCGGGGCGAAAAGCAAGCATGCGGCGGTTCCAGCGATCCGGGCTGTGCATGAAACGGGCTTCAAACGATGACAGTCCATTAGGGTCGGGACCCACTGATTTGCTTGATGCCGCTCTGTCGGCGTGATTCACGCTCCCAAACAGGTGAGGGCTTCATGACCAATCCTTTCTGGCTGACGGACGAACGGATGGAGCGGGTGAAACCTTCGTCGGGAAAACAGTCCCCCGAACTGTTTTCTGATCCTCCAAACTCCCGAAGAGCCATGGTAAGTCTGACCTTCCCCCGCGATTAGGGCCGGGGCGATCCAGAATGTTCCGGTCGAGTTTGAGTGTTGAGCGGCGACGCGGAGACCGCAAGAGTCTCAAGCGCCCGAGCGGTGGTCTTGGTCAGGAACTCCGTTGGTGAGAGGTATCCGAGCGCCGAATGCGGGCGCGCGGTGTTGTGGTGATGGCGCCAGCGGCCGATCTCTTCGCGGGCCCGGCGCAGCGACCGGAACCAGTGCAGGTTCAGGCATTCATACCGAAACTTGCCGTTGAGGCTCTCGACGAAGGCATTCTGGACCGGCTTGCCGGGCTCGATGAACCGTAAACGCAGGCCGGTACGTTCGGTCCAATCGAACATCGCCTTGCTGCTGCTTTCGAGGCCGTTGTCAAGAACGATCTCCTCGGGCATCTGAAACCCCATCGCACGGCGTCGAGCCTGCAGCGCGAAGGCGGCATGGGCGTGATTGGCAGGACCAAGGGCGGCTTGAACACCAAACTGCATGCCATAACGGACGCCAGAGGCCCTCCAGTCAAGTGCTTCATAACGACCGGCCACGCCAGCGATTACACCGTTGCGGCCGTGCTGCTGAGCCGCCTGCCTCAGGGGACTGGCTGCTCGCCGACCGAGGCTATGATGCCGATTGGTTCCGAGACGACCTGAAAGAAAAGGGGATCAGGCTCTGCATCCCGGACCGAAAATCCCGCGGCAAGCCCGTCAAATACGACAAGCGCCGGTGCAAACGTCGCAACCGGAGAGAGATCATGCTTGACAGGCTCAAGGACGGGCCGCGAGCAGCGACCATTAGGACAGAGGCCCAAAGGTTTTCATCTCCGCGGTCGCTCTCCCTGCCACCGTCATGTTCTGGCGTTGACGATGAATGTGTCCGGAGCCTGGCGGCAGGCCGCAGGAGTCCACAATCCGCTTCTTGCGTTCGTGCAAATTAAAGGCGCGGCGGAGAAACGCCGCGCCTCTTTTCCGCGAAAGGGGCTGTCTGCCGCCTATTCCGCCGTCAGAAGAGGCGGCTTTTTCGATGAATCGAGGCGTCGTTTCTCGGGCTCCTCGATCCTGAGGTCGATCTCGCCATCCCGGACGCCGACCTTGACCACACCGCCTTTGGCCAACTTTCCGAACAGCAACTCTTCGGCCAGCGGTTTCTTGATCGTCTCCTGGATGACGCGAGCCAGCGGCCGGGCGCCCATCTTGTCGTCGTAACCCTTGTCGGCCAGCCATTCGGCAGCGGGCCGGGTCAGCTCGATGGTGACGTTGCGGTCCATCAACTGGGCTTCGAGCTGCAGCACGAACTTCTCGACGACCTGCAGGATGGTCTCTTTCGGCAGTGGCGCGAAGGAGATTACCGCATCGAGCCGGTTGCGGAACTCGGGCGTGAAGGTCCGCTCGATGGCGGCTGTATCCTCGCCTTCGCGCCGGTCGCGGCCGAAGCCGATCGCCGCCTTGGCCTGTTCCGCGGCCCCGGCATTCGAGGTCATGATCAGGATCACGTTCCGGAAATCGACCTGCCGGCCGTTATGATCGGTCAGCTTGCCGTGGTCCATCACCTGCAACAGGATGTTGAACACGTCCGGATGCGCCTTCTCGATCTCGTCGAGCAGCAGCACGCAATGCGGGTTCTGATCGACGCCGTCGGTCAGCATGCCGCCCTGATCGAAGCCGACATAGCCCGGAGGCGCGCCGATCAGACGGCTGACGGCGTGTTTCTCCATGTATTCGGACATGTCGAAGCGCAGCAGTTCCACCCCGAGGCTGGAGGCGAGTTGCTTGGCGACCTCGGTCTTGCCGACACCCGTGGGCCCGGCAAAGAGGTAGTTGCCGATGGGCTTTTCGGGTTCGCGCAGACCGGCCCGGGCCAGCTTGATCGAGGCAGACAGCGCCTCGATGGCCTTGTCCTGGCCGAAGACCACGCGCTTGAGCGTCGTTTCCAGGTCCTTCAGCAGCTTGGCATCGTCCTTCGAGACGTTCTTCGGCGGGATCCGGGCGATCTTGGCCACGACGGCCTCGATCTCCTTGGTGCCGATGGTCTTGCGGCGCTTGCTTTCTGCCAGCAGATGCTGGGCGGCGCCCGCCTCGTCGATGACGTCGATGGCCTTGTCGGGCAGCTTGCGGTCATGGATGTAGCGTGCGGCCAGTTCCACCGCCGACTTTATGGCGTCGGAGGTGTATTTGACCTCGTGATGTTCCTCGAAATAGGGCTTGAGTCCCTTGAGGATCTTGACCGCATCCTCGACCGAGGGCTCGTTCACGTCGATCTTCTGGAACCGGCGGCTCAGTGCGCGGTCCTTCTCGAAATGCTGGCGGAACTCCTTGTAGGTGGTCGAGCCCATGCAGCGCAGCTTGCCGCCTTGCAGCGCGGGCTTCAGCAGGTTCGAGGCATCCATCGCCCCGCCCGAGGTCGCACCGGCGCCGATCACGGTATGGATCTCGTCGATGAAGAGGATCGCATCGGGGTGATCCTCAAGCTCGGTAACCACCGCCTTCAGCCGTTCCTCGAAATCGCCGCGATAGCGGGTCCCGGCCAGCAGGGCGCCCATGTCGAGCGCAAAGATCGTGGCCTTCGACAGCACCTCGGGGGTTTCGCCGCTGACGATCTTGCGGGCGAGCCCTTCGGCGATGGCGGTCTTGCCAACGCCCGGATCGCCGACCAGCAGCGGGTTGTTCTTGCGGCGGCGGCACAGCACCTGGATGCAGCGCTCGACCTCCTGGTCGCGGCCGATCAGCGGGTCGATATCGCCCTTGCGCGACTTGGCATTCAGGTTGACGCAGTACTTGGCCAGCGCGGATTCCCGGGACTCGCCGGCTTCGGTCTGGGCGGCGCCGACCTGCGGCTCTTCCTCAAATTCCGAGGCGCCGGTCACCGGGCGGTGTTCGCCGAAGGACGGGTCCTTGGCCACGCCATGGGCGATGAAGTTCACCGCATCGTAGCGCGTCATTTCCTGTTCCTGCAGGAAATAGGCGGCGTTCGATTCCCGTTCGGCGAAGATCGCGACCAGGACGTTCGCGCCGGTGACTTCGGTCCGGCCCGAGCTTTGGACATGGATCGCGGCGCGCTGGATCACCCGCTGGAACGCCGCTGTCGGCACCGCCTCGGAGCCCTCGATATCGGTCACGAGCGTCGCCAGTTCATCCTCGATGAATTCGGTGAGCGTCTTGCGCAGATCCTCGAGATCGACCGAGCAGGCCTTCATCACCTTGGCCGCGTCGGGCTCGTCGATCAGTGCCAGGAGAAGGTGTTCGAGAGTGGCGAGCTCGTGTCGGCGCGCATTGGCTTGTGCCAGCGCAGCGTGAATGGCTTGCTCGAGAGTGTTTGAGAATGAAGGCACGGGACGTGCTCCTTTCCTTCTGTGGCAGAGGCGGGCATTGCCGTTCCTCCACCTTGGCCCCTTAGGATTAAGTTTTGGTGTTTGTTGGCCCGCTTCAAGTTTTTTCTGTTCAAAACTTGGACGCCGTTTCCGGTTCGCCCGGTTTTTCGGCAGGGCCGCCGGGGCGGCGCGAGCCTCAGAACCTGTCCTTGCGCGCGCGGATCTCGGCGAAGACCTCGACATCGGCGGCGGTCTCCAGGCCCAGCGCCGCCTTCAACTCGGGTCTGCCTGCGCGCAGGAAGGGATTGGTTGCGAGTTCGACGGAAAGCGGCACCGGTACGGTCGGACGGCCCTCGGCGCGGTGCCGGTCGATTTCGGCCGAACGGGCGCGGAGCGCGTCGTTGCCGGGCTCGACGGTCATGGCGAAGCGGGCATTCGCTGATGTATATTCGTGGCCTGAGAAAACAAGGGTCTCGGGCGGCAGCGCGGCCAGTTTCGTCAGGCTGTCCCACATCATCGCGGGCGTGCCCTCGAACAACCGGCCGCAGCCCAGGGCCATCAGGCTGTCGGCGGTGAAGACCGCGTTTCCGCCGGCAAAGAGGTAGGCGACGTGACCGAGCGTGTGGCCGGGCACCGCGATTACCTCGGCCTCGGCCGGGCCCTCGCCGATCCGGTCGCCTTCGGCCAGCGCCCGGTCGAGCGGCGGCAGCCGCGCCGCCTCGGCCGCCGGACCCATCACCTGTGCACCGAAACGTGTCCGCAGTTCGGCGACGCCGCCCACGTGGTCGTGATGGTGATGAGTGATCAGAATCGCATCAAGGCCCCAGCCGCGCGACTCCAGCGCCTCGGCAATCGGGCCCGCCTCGGGCGCGTCGATCAGAAGGGCCCCGCCGGGTCCTTTTACGAGATAGGCGTAGTTATCGCTGAGGCAGGGGACGGTGACGATCTCTAGGGGCATGGCATTCTCGTTCGTCTTGGTTATCTTGGGACCCGAGACCCAAAGCCCAGAGGCAGCCGCGCGGCAATGCATCTCGACGTTCTGGACCTGAGGAACTTCTACTACCGCACCAATCTGGGGCGCGTGGCGCAGAGGGCAATCCGCGAGCAGGTGCGCGAGATCTGGCCCGAGACCAAGGGCCAGACGGTCGCGGGCTTCGGTTTTGCGGTGCCGCTGCTGCGGCCGCTCAGGGCCAGCGCGCGCCGGGTGGTGGCGCTGATGCCCGGCCAGCAGGGGGTGATGCCCTGGCCTGCGGGCGAGGAAAACGTCTCGGTCCTGTGCGAAGAAACCGCCTGGCCGCTGCCCGACGGGTTCGTCGACAAGCTGGTGCTGCTGCACGGTCTTGAAACCAGCGAACATCCGGGCGCGGTGCTTGAGGAATCGCTGCGAGTTCTCAGGCCAGGGGGCAGGGCGCTTTTCATCGTGCCGAACCGGTCGGGCCTCTGGGCCCGTCGGGACGGCACGCCGTTCGGGTTCGGCCGGCCCTACAGTTCCGGCCAGCTCGAGGCGCAATTGCGTCAGCACGGGTTCGAACCCGAGGCCCATCGCGCCGCCTTGTTTTCGCCGCCGACCGCCAGGCGATTCTGGCTTAAAACCGCCGGGATCTGGGAAAACGCAGGGCAACGCATGTCTGCCTATTATGCGGGCGGCGTGCTGATGGTTGAGGCGACCAAAAGAGTCTACCGGCCGACGGGGCTGGCGACAAAGGATCCGCGGCCCCGGCCGCTGCGCATTCTCGATGGTCTGCCCCAGCCCGGCGCCGAACCCGCCTGAGAGGCCAGCGGGCATGGGCTTTCGCGGTCCGCGCCGCGGCCTGAGGGCCGCCGCGCGCCGCCGCACCGGGCGCGGTTGCCCCGGCGGCACCCGAGGGTCTTGCGGCCCGTTGTGGCGTGACCGTTACCCCCTGCAACATTCTGCCGTTCTAGGCGGTTGCGAGGTCAATCCTCCTCTGCTACACCCACGCCGATTTCGGAGCGTGCCCGACCGGGCGCGCCGCTTGATCTGCCCCGTCCGGGAGTTTAACGGGCATGCGAGGGGCCTTAAGACATCGGAAGGGTTGACGTGTCCGAACCAGCTTCGATTTCGTCCGGCATTGCCAAGCGCTATGCCACCGCGCTGTTTGACATCACCAGGGAAGCCAATGCCATTTCCGCACTCGAAGCCGATGTCGACGCGCTCGACGCGGCCTTGGCTGAAAGCGGGGAATTTCGAGACCTGATTTCGTCGCCGATCTATTCGCGTGACGATCAGGCCCGGGCCATAGACGCCATTGCGTCGAAAATGGGGCTGGGCCGGATGATGGCGAACACGCTGCAACTGATGGCCTCGAAACGGCGGCTGTTCGTTCTGCCGCAGATGGTCGCCGAACTGCGCGCCCTGATTGCAGAGGCCAAGGGCGAGATCAGCGCCGATGTGGTGTCGGCCCGGCCGCTGAGCGAGGCGCAACGCGCCGCGCTGGCCGCCGCGCTGAAAGAGAACGCCGGCAAGGACGTCAAGATCAATGCTTCCGTCGATGAAAGCCTCATCGGCGGCCTTATCGTAAAACTGGGCTCGAAGATGATCGACACCTCGATCCGCGCGCGGCTCAGTGCACTCCAGAACACCATGAAAGAGGTCGGATAAATGGGTATCCAAGCAGCTGAGATCTCTGCGATCCTCAAGGAGCAGATCAAGAATTTCGGTCAGGAGGCCGAAGTTGCAGAGGTAGGCCGCGTGCTGTCGGTGGGTGACGGCATTGCCCGTGTCCATGGCCTCGACAACGTCCAGGCGGGCGAGATGGTCGAGTTTCCGGGCGGCATTCGCGGGATGGCCCTGAACCTCGAGATCGACAACGTCGGGATCGTGATCTTCGGGTCGGACCGTGCCATCAAGGAAGGCGACGTCGTCAAGCGGACCAACGCGATCGTGGACGTGCCCTGCGGCGACGCGCTGCTGGGGCGCGTGGTCGACGCCCTGGGCAACCCGATCGACGGCAAGGGTCCGATCGCGACGACCGAGCGCCGCGTCGGCGACGTCAAGGCGCCGGGCATCATTCCGCGCAAATCGGTGCACGAGCCGATGGCCACCGGCCTGAAATCGGTCGACGCCATGATCCCGATCGGCCGTGGCCAGCGGGAACTGATCATCGGCGACCGTCAGACCGGCAAGACCGCCGTGGCGCTCGACACCATCCTGAACCAGAAATCCTACAACGAAGCCGCGGGCGACGACGAGAGCAAGAAGCTCTACTGCGTCTACGTCGCCATCGGCCAGAAGCGTTCGACCGTGGCGCAGCTGGTGAAGAAGCTCGAGGAAACCGGCGCGATGGAATATTCCATCATCGTGGCCGCGACCGCCTCGGACCCGGCGCCGATGCAATACCTCGCCCCCTACACCGCCACCGCGATGGGCGAATTCTTCCGCGACAACGGCCGCCACGCCCTGATGATCTATGACGATCTGTCCAAACAGGCCGTCGCCTACCGTCAGATGTCGCTGCTGCTGCGCCGTCCGCCGGGGCGCGAAGCCTACCCGGGCGACGTGTTCTACCTCCATTCCCGCCTGCTGGAACGGTCGGCCAAGATGAACGAGGATCACGGCGCCGGTTCGCTGACCGCCCTGCCGATCATCGAAACCCAGGCGGGCGACGTGTCGGCCTATATCCCGACCAACGTGATCTCGATCACCGACGGCCAGATCTTCCTGGAAACCGACCTGTTCTATCAGGGCATCCGTCCGGCCGTGAACACCGGTCTGTCGGTGTCGCGGGTGGGCTCGGCGGCCCAGACCAATGCGATGAAATCGGTCGCGGGTCCGGTGAAACTGGAACTGGCGCAGTATCGCGAGATGGCGGCCTTCGCGCAGTTCGGCTCGGACCTCGATGCCGCGACCCAGAAGCTGCTGAACCGCGGCGCGCGTCTGACCGAGCTGATGAAGCAGCCGCAATATTCGCCGCTGACCAACGCCGAAATCGTCTGCGTGATCTTCGCAGGGACCCAGGGCTATCTCGACAAGGTCGCCGTCAAGGACGTGACCCGCTACGAGGCGGACCTGCTGAGCTTCCTGCGCACCAAGCACCAGGCGCTGCTGGACGACATCACCAACAACGACCGCAAGGTGAAGGGCGAGCTCGAGGACAAGATCCGCGCCGCGCTGGACGAATTCGCCAAGAACTTCGCCTGAGCGGGGATGGGATCAGGATAGATGCCTAGCCTCAAGGACCTCAAGAACCGGATCGCCAGCGTCAAGTCGACGCGAAAGATCACGAAGGCCATGCAGATGGTCGCGGCGGCCAAGCTCCGCCGCGCCCAGGAAGCTGCCGAGAATGCACGGCCCTACGCCGCGCAGATGGAAAAGGTCATGTCCGGGCTCGCGGCCTCGGCCACCGGGGCGGCGAATGCGCCGAAGCTTCTGGTCGGCACCGGAGCGGACAAGGTGCACCTCTTGGTCGTGATGACGGCCGAGAGGGGCCTTTGCGGCGGCTTCAACTCGTCGATCGTGCGTCTGGCGCGCCACAAGGCGCAGGACCTCATCGCCGAGGGCAAGACCGTCAAGATCCTGACCGTGGGCCGCAAGGGCCGCGAGCAGCTGAAGCGCGACTTCGCCGACCATTTCGTGGGCCATGTCGATCTGAGCGAGGTCAAGCGCATCCGCTACGGCAATGCGCGCGACATCTCGCAGGACATCATCGCCCGGTTCGAAAAGGGCGAGTTCGACGTCGCGACGATCTTCTTCAGCCGCTTCAAGTCGGTGATCAGCCAGGAACCGACCGCCCAGCAGATCATCCCGGCCGTCTTCGACGAACCCGAGGACAGCTCGACCATGTATGATTACGAGCCCACCGAGGGCGAGATCATGGCCGAGCTTCTGCCCCGCGGGGTGGCGACCCAGATCTTCGCCGCGCTTCTTGAGAACGGCGCCTCGGAACAGGGCGCGCGGATGTCCGCCATGGACAACGCGACCCGGAACGCGGGCGACATGATCGACAAGCTGAACCTCGAGTACAACCGCTCGCGTCAGGCTGCGATCACCAAGGAGCTGATCGAAATCATTTCGGGCGCCGAGGCGCTCTAACGGAACCGGAGAAACGACAATGGCAAATGCTGTAGGCAAGGTCACCCAGGTGATTGGCGCCGTGGTCGACGTTCAATTCGACCAACACCTGCCCGAAATTCTGAACGCGCTGGAAACCGAGAACAACGGCAAACGGCTGGTGCTGGAAGTGGCCCAGCACCTCGGCGAGAACACCGTGCGCACCATCGCCATGGACGCGACCGAGGGTCTCGTGCGCGGCGCCAAGGTCACGGACTCGGGCAAGCCGATCTCGGTGCCTGTGGGCGACGCCACGCTGGGCCGCATCCTCAACGTGATCGGCGAGCCGGTCGACGAAAAGGGTCCGGTGCACGCGTCGGAAACCCGCGCCATCCACCAGCCGGCCCCGGAATTCGCCGAACAGGCGACCTCGTCCGAGATCCTCGTGACCGGCATCAAGGTCATCGACCTGCTGGCCCCCTATTCCAAGGGCGGCAAGGTCGGCCTCTTCGGCGGGGCCGGCGTGGGCAAGACCGTTCTGATCATGGAACTGATCAACAACATCGCCAAGGTGCACTCCGGCTACTCGGTGTTCGCGGGTGTTGGCGAGCGGACCCGTGAAGGCAACGACCTCTATCACGAGATGATCGAGTCGAACGTCATCAAGGTCGACGATCTGTCCAAGTCGCAGGTGGCCCTGGTCTACGGCCAGATGAACGAGCCTCCGGGAGCCCGCGCCCGCGTCGCGCTGACCGGCCTGACGCTGGCCGAGCAGTTCCGCGACCAGTCCGGCACCGACGTGCTGTTCTTCGTCGACAACATCTTCCGCTTCACCCAGGCGGGCTCCGAGGTGTCGGCGCTTCTGGGCCGTATTCCTTCGGCCGTGGGCTACCAGCCGACGCTGGCGACCGACATGGGTGCGCTGCAGGAACGCATCACCTCGACCAAGCGTGGCTCGATCACCTCGGTTCAGGCGATCTACGTGCCCGCGGACGACCTGACCGACCCGGCGCCCGCGACCTCGTTCGCCCACCTCGACGCCACCACGGTTCTGTCGCGTGCGATCTCGGAACTCGGCATCTACCCGGCGGTGGACCCGCTCGACTCGACCTCGCGGATCCTTGATCCGGCCGTGGTCGGCGAAGAGCATTACCAGGTGGCCCGCGACGTGCAGGGCATCCTGCAACGCTACAAGTCGCTGCAGGACATCATCGCCATCCTCGGCATGGACGAACTGTCGGAAGAGGACAAGCTGACCGTGGCCCGCGCCCGGAAGATCCAGCGGTTCCTCAGCCAGCCCTTCGACGTAGCGAAGGTGTTCACCGGTTCGGACGGCGTCCAGGTGCCGCTTGAAAAGACCATCGCGTCCTTCAAGGCGGTCGTGGCCGGCGAATACGATCACCTGCCGGAAGCCGCCTTCTACATGGTTGGCGACATCGACGACGTGATCGCCAAGGCCGAGAAGATGGCGGCCGACGCGGCCTGATAGGGCTTACGGCGCCGGACGGACCGTCCGCCCGGCGCCTGCTTGCAAGGAGGCAACATGGCCGACACGATGCAATTCGATCTGGTGGCGCCGGAACGCCGGGTGGCCTCGGAGCGGGCGACTTCGGTCGTCATTCCGGGTTACGAGGGCGACCTGACCGCGATGCCCCAGCACGCGCCCCTGATCACCACCCTGCGCCCCGGCCTGCTTGAGGTCTTCACCGAGAGCGGATCGCAGAAATACATCGTCACCGGCGGGTTCGCCGAAATCACCGCTGATGCGGCGACGGTTCTGGCCGAACGCTCGCATCCGGTCGAGGAGGTGACGCAGGACATGATCGACGAGATGGTCGCCGAGGCCCGTGCGGCCGCTCGCGACGCGCATCCCGATGTGGTCGACGCCGCGGCGCGGATGCTGGCCGACATGGTCGCGATGGGCACCCATATTGGCTTCGAGCCCCAGACCTGAGCCGTTTCGGCTCCGGTTTCTGGACGGGTCCGCTTCGGCGGGCCCTTTTCTTTTTGCGCTCCGGCCATCGGGCATGGGGATGGCGGAAGACGGGCAGGCGGCCGCCCGTCCGATCTGCGAGCGCTGCCGTCCGGCGCCCGGGGCCGTGGTCTCAATCCACAGTCCCGATCCGGACTTCGCCCGCATGCAGGAAACAGGCCTTCGTGAAAATTCCCCGCGGGACCGGATTTGGGGCGCGGATGTGTCCGAAATCAGGCACGGGGCTGCGCTCCGGGTCGAAGGAGCGGTCGATCTGCGAGATGAATCCCAGGACGATCCCGCTTTCTTGGGCCAGTGACTGCAGGAGGAGCAGCTGTTCCGCGAGGGGCGGCTTGCTTCGCTGCTGGTCGAGGATTTGCAGGTAATCCACGACGGCGACGGTGCTCCGGGGGGCGCCCTCGAGATAGCGGAAGATGAAACCGGCGCTGATGCCGTCGGAGGTCACGATCTCCGGCAGGTCCGGACCGGCCGCCTGCGGATCCATCGGCTTCATGCGTTCCAGAACCTCCCGGGCGGTATATTCCAGCGTGAAGAAGACGGCGCGTCGTCCCGCGCGCCTCGCATCGAGAAGAAGCTGCAATCCGAGCCGGGTCTTGCCATGTCCGGGCCGGGCGCCGATCAAAAGCATGTCCCCGTCTGCAAGCCGGGGCAGCAACGGCGCGGCGGGTGCGTATTCCGGCAAACGGCTGGAGAGGAGGCTCCACCCGGAGAACCCCTCCTCGCGCGCTATGCGGTCCTGCGCCTCGTGCAGAGGGATGTTCTCCTTGCGGGCCAGCAGCCTCGCCCGGCGTTTCAATCTGTAGACAGGTGCGGAAAGCCGCATCACGGAACCTCCATTCCGGGCCTGAAACGCAACCCCTCCTTATGCGGATGCCCGAACAGACGGTTCGATGATCATTTTGCCCCGTATTTGCGATACTTCCCGTTCGGAGGGAGGAGGCGCGGGCCAAGCCTTCCTCAAAACGTTACCGCAGCTCCTCTATGCGGGCAAGTCCGGCGGCCGGAGGCCCGCCCGGCCTGCGCCCGGGCGGACCGTCCCGGAAGACGTCTCCGGAGCGTCTTCTGCAGGGTGTTTGATCCCAAAGCGGGCGCGAGCCGCCACTGCCGCGAAGCGATGCGGCTCTTCCGCCGATATTTTGCAGATCCAATCGACCCGGGCGGACCCTTTAGGTGCCTTGGGTCTGCGTGCCGTCTTCCCTACTGCCCCAGCGCCTTCATGCCCCGCTCGATCCCGTCGAGGGTCATCGGCACCATGCGGTTGTCGAAGATCTCGCGGATCATGCCGATCGACTGGGTGTAGTGCCAGTACCGTTCGGGCACCGGGTTGATCCAGAGATGGTCCGGCCACTGCGCCCGGGCGCGTTCCAGCCAGACCCGGCCGGGCTCGGCGTTCCAGTGTTCGTTCGCGCCACCCGCGAAGGCGATCTCGTAGGGCGACATGCTGGCATCGCCGACGAAGATGCACTTGTAGTCGGACCCGTAGGTCCGCAGCACCTCGGCGGTCGGCGTGACCCGGTCCCAGCGGCGGCGGTTGTCGCGCCAGACGCCTTCGTAAAGGCAGTTGTGAAAGTAATAGTGCTCGAGATGCTTGAACTCGGACCGCGCGGCCGAGAACAGTTCCTCGACGACTCGGATATGGTCGTCCATCGACCCGCCCACGTCGAGAAACAGCAGTACCTTGACCGCGTTGTGCCGTTCGGGCCGGGTCTTGACGTCAAGATAGCCGTGATCGGCCGTGGCCCGGATCGTGCCGTCGAGGTCCAGCTCTTCGCGGGCGCCGTCGCGCGCCCAGCGGCGCAATCGTTTCAGCGCCACCTTGATGTTGCGGGTGCCAAGCTCGACCGAGTCGTCGAGATTGCGGAATTCGCGCTTGTCCCAGACCTTGACCGCGCGGCGATGGCGGCTTTCGTCCTGACCGATGCGCACGCCCTCGGGATTGTAACCATAGGCGCCGAAGGGAGAGGTCCCGGCGGTGCCGATCCACTTGTTGCCGCCCTGGTGGCGTTCCTTCTGTTCCTTCAGGCGCTCCTTCAGCGCCTCCATCAGCTTGTCGAAACCGCCCATCGCCTCGATCTCGGCGCGCTCGGCCTCGGACAGGTGGCGTTCGGCCAGCTTGCGCAGCCAGTCCTCGGGCAGGTCGAGCGCCTCGAGCACCTCGCCCGGGCCGATTTCCTCGAGCCCGCCGAAGCTTTGAGCGAAGGCCCGGTCGAACCGGTCGAGCAGGCGTTCGTCCTTCACCAGCGCGGTGCGGGCGAGATAGTAGAAGCCCTCGGCGTCATAGGTGACGAGGCCCAGCTTCACCCCTTCGAGGAAGCTCAGATACTCCCGCAGCGAGACGGGAATGCCGGTGGCGCGAAGCGTCTGGAAAAAGGGCAGGAACATGGTCCGAGCATAGGGCCCGGCAGGGCCGTCGGAAAGGGGAAAGCCCGGATCAGTCGGCCCGGATCAGTCGGCCCGGATCAGTCGGACTGGGCCGGGTTCAGCCAGGCGATTTCCGCCATGCGCTCGCGCACCTCGTCCTCGGAGCCGAATCCGTAGCGCGCCCAGCCAAGCGCGTCGCGCCGGATCGCGGCGGCCTCCCTGTGCCAGCCCAGCATGTCGAGCGCCTCGGCCTTCATCAGCAGCATCGAGGCCAGAAGGGCGGCATTCTCGCCGTTCTGCACGTCGTCGAGGTGATCGTCGATGATCAGGACGGCGGTATCCGGCTGCCCGGCAGACAGCGCGAAAGCCGCGATATGCATGGCCACATGGGCCGATTGCACGCGGGTCACCGGATGGGCGGCATAGATCTGGCCCGCCTCGAGGAACGCAGCCAGCGAGGTTTCGCCATTGTTCTGGCCAAGCGCCAGGCGGCCGAAGGCAAAGAGGCTGAAGGCCAGGCGGGTGTCGCGCCAGCCCTGGGTGCGGGCGATCTCGACCGCGCTCCGGGCGGCCGCAACCCGCTGCGACGGGGCGGTGCCGGGGCCGAGCGCGGTCTCGATGGCGTCGATCCAGACCCGCGGCGTCGGCGACATCAGATCGCCTCCGCCGATGCGTTCGCCGCGCGGGTTGAGCCGGGCCAGAAGCCGCGGCAGCACCCGGGCGGCTTCGTCGCGGGTGGTGCCGTTATGCAATTCGGGCGCGTAATAGGCGCGCAGGATCAGCATGTCGAAGCCGGTCAGGACGGTGTGGAAATTGTCGTCGTTGAAGACCGAATCCGGCAGCCGGTAGAGGTCGTTCAGCGGGCCGATGGCCTGGGCCAGTTCCTCATGCAGGCAGTCGCGCACCTCTTGCGGGCTGACGTCGCCGGGAATGAAGATCGCGACCCGTTCGCGCACCGGCAGCGTGGTCCAGTCGACCTCGCCCGAGCGGCGGCTTTGCCGGTAGTCCTCCCAGGAGGAGACGCGCGGTGCCACGAAGCAGGCGGCCTGCGGCACCAGCCGCTGCAACTGGCTGCGGGGCAGGAACTCGATCGTGATGCTGGCCGGCGCGTCGGCGGCGACCCGGCGGATCCCGATCCCGGCCTCGCGGCGGAGCCGGACCAGCAGCGCCGCCAGATCGGGTTCGAGGCTGGCGGGGGCAGGGCCGGTGACGCGGACGGTGATCGGCCCTTCGAAGCGCGTCATGGAAGGCAGGCTGCGCCCGCTTTCCATCTGGAAGGCGAGGTCGAGAAAGTCCTGGGCGATGGCGGCGTTCGAGCGTTGGGGCGGTGTCACGCGATGGGTGACGAAGGTTTTAATCGGCGGCAGATCGGCGAGCGCCGGCGGGCGGCGTGCCGGCATTTCCGGTCCGGGACCGGCGCAGGCGGCAAGCGCCAGCAGCAGGGCCAAAGGCCGCGCCAGGGCCGCGGCTCGGTCGATGGTCCGCGCCGCGGGGCCGCCGCGGCGGGCGTCAGCCGCGGACATATTTCACGAAGGGGGTGGGCTGGCCGATCCGGTCGTAAAGCTGTCGAGCGGTTTCGTTCGAGTCCTGGGTGAGCCAGTAGACCGAAGGCGTGCCCCGGGAATCGGCCACCGCGTAGACCGCCTCGATCAACGCCCGGCCGACGCCGCGGCCGCGCATGGCGGGATCGGCGTAGAGATCCTGCAGATAGCAGACATTCTCGGGCTTCCAGCAATGCCGGTGGAAGATGAAATGCACGAGCCCCACCGCCTGACCGCCGCTCAGCGCCAGGCGGCAGCCCATGTTCGGATCGCCGCCATGCAGAAGCCGCGCGAAAGTGACGTCATAGGTCTCGGCCGGGACCGAGGTGTCGTAGAAGTCGAGATAGGCCGCCCAGAGACCGCGCCAGGCAGTGGCGTCCTCGGGGCGGAGCGGACGGACGAGGAGGTCGGTCACGGCGGGGGGCCTTTCGCGGGGAGAGCAGGGGGAATCCGACAGTCGCATCTTGCGAGACCGCCGCGGTCTTCACAAGGGTCGGACGCGGTTCGCCGACCATTGCGGGGCGAGGCGTGGCCTTGCGGCCCGGCTTTTTGCGAGCTGCGGCGGGGCGGATAAAAAAACCCGCGCGGCGGGGGCAAGATTTGCGGCCGGAGGCGCTTGACGGGGGCTCTGGGCGTCAATAAAAGGCACGTCACGCCGGGCGAGCCCGGAAGGCGCTGCGGTTGTAGCTCAGTTGGTTAGAGTACCGGCCTGTCACGCCGGGGGTCGCGGGTTCGAGCCCCGTCAACCGCGCCACTTCTTTAAGTTCTGATATTTTTCGTTCATCCGGACGAAAGAAGCCGGGCGCTCCCGCCCGTCTTTGGCGGCCTTTCTGCCGCCGCATCCCGTTGGGCCGGGCGCCGCGCTGGCGCGCGGCGCGGTCGGGGCTGTGCGGAAGGGGTATTTCGTCCGGCCGGTCGTGGTGGTGCGCCAGGGGCTCGCATCGGTTCCGCCGTCCGCGGGGCCGCGGTGGTCGGCCCCGCTGTCTGCCCCGGACCGGAAACACTCCCGGCCGGGGGGCTGCCTCGGTGGGCCGCTCAGTCGGCGAGTGCGGCCAGGATTCGAGCCCAGCTGCGGATGCCCTTGTGGAAGCTCTCGAGATCGTACTTCTCGTTCGGCGAGTGGATTGCGTCGTCATCCTTGCCGAAGCCGATCAGCATCGACTCCATCCCCAGAAGCGTCTTGAAGTAGCCCGCCACCGGGATCGATCCGCCCGAGCCGACAAAGGCCGCCGGGTTGGGCCATTCCTGCGACAGCGCCCGACGGGCCTTCTCGAAGGCCGGATCGGCGATGTCCATCACCGAGGCGGGCGAGGCGCCGTGGGGGGCGAACTCGGCGGTGCAGTCGGGCGGCAGCATGTCCTGCACCATCTTCCGGAACGATTCGCGGATCTTCAGCGGGTCCTGGGTGCCGACGAGCCGGAAGCTGATCTTGGCCGAGGCCCTGGACGGCAGCACCGTCTTGAAGCCCGCGCCCTCGTAGCCGCCGGAGATGCCGTTCACCTCGCAGGTCGGGCGCGCCCAGAGCATTTCCAACACCGACCGGCCGTCTTCGCCCGCCGGGGTCGAAAGCCCGACCTCGCCCAGGAACCGGTCCGCGTCGAAACCGGTCCCGGCCCATTGGCGGAGAATCTCTTCGGGCATTTCGGGCACCCCGTCGTAGAAGCCCGGCACGGTCACGCGGCCGGTGTCGTCATGCAGTGCCGCGATGATCCGGGCCAGCACCCGGATCGGGTTCATCGCGGGGCCGCCATACATGCCCGAATGCAGGTCCTTGGACGGGCCGGTGATGGTGATCTCTTCGCCCACGAGGCCGCGCAGCATGGTGACGATCGTGGGGGTCGCCTCGCCCAGCATGCCGGTGTCGCAGATCAGCGCGAGATCGGCCTTCAGCCGGTCGGCGTTCTCCTTGAGGAAGGGCACCATCGAGGGCGACCCCGATTCCTCTTCGCCCTCAAGAAAGACGGTGATGCGGGCGGGCAGGGAGCCATGCACCGCCTTCCAGGCGCGGCACGCCTCGAGAAAGGTCATCAGCTGGCCCTTGTCGTCGCCCGCGCCCCGGGCGCGGATCACCTTGCCCTTCGGCGTCTCCTCTATGGCCGGATCGAACGGGTCGCGATGCCAGAGCGACAGCGGGTCGACCGGCTGCACGTCGTAGTGACCGTAAAAGAGCAGGCTCGGTCCGGTCGAGCCGCCCTTGGCGACGACCATCGGATGCTTGGGCGTGGGGCAGATCTCGGCGTCGAAGCCGATCGAGGCAAGATCGCGGACCATCCATTCGGCGGCCTCGCGGCAGGCGGTGGCATGGGCCGGATCGGTCGATATCGACGGGATGCGGAGCAGCGCCATCAGCCGGTCGAGCGCCTGCGGCAGATCGGCGTCGATACGGGAAAGAACAGGGTCAAGGCTCATCGCGGACTCCTTCTGGTGCGGGGGTTGCGCGGACCCTAGCAGGCCGGTGGGGGGTGTCCAGAGGGGGTCTGGGGCAGGGGCCGGAGGGCTGGCAGGCCGCCGCCGGGAGGACTAGAGTCACCGGGCGGTCGTCTTGACAGGAGGTGGGACATGGATTGCAGGAACGAAAACGCGGGGCAGCAAGGGGCAGAGGCCGGGCCGCGCCGGGGTCAAACCCGTCTTCCCGCGCGGATTCTCGGGATTTCGCTTGGAGTTGCCCTCGGGCTGGGCGCCGCCGTCGCGGCCTCGGCCGGACCGGTCGACGGCAAGGCCGCGCGCAAGCTGGCATTCAAGCCGAAAGGTGCCGAGGTCACCGTGATCGACCTGCCTTTCCTGTCGGAAGCCGACCGCAAGGGGCTGGTCTTCGCGGGCGAGCAGCAGCCCTATTACGGGGCCATCGCCGTCGCGCCCAGCGAGGGGCTCATTTCCGAGGCGACGCTCGCCGCGGCCAACTATCACGACGTCGAGTCGGCCCGCGCCGCGGCGCTGAAGGGCTGCGACGCCGCCCGCAAGCCCGATGGGAAGCCTTGCGTGATCGCGGCCGAGATCCGGCCGAAAGGCTGGGAGCCGCGGGCGCTGCAGCTCTCGGCCGATGCGACCGAAGGGTTGCGCTCCGACTACGGCCGGCGGGGCGGCCCGCGCGCCATGGCGATTTCGGAATCGACCGGCCGCTGGGTGGTGCGCAAGGGGCCCGACGCGGCGGCTCAGGCGCTCGACGCCTGTACCAGCGCCTCCGGCGCGTCCGATTGTCGGGTGGCGGTCGAGGATCGCTGAGACGGAGGCTTGGCCCTGCGGGGCATGGTCTCTCTGGACCCGCTAGACAGGGGCGGGTCCCGGACGCCGCCAGATGGCCTTTCCGGTGAGGCTGTCTAGCCAGACTTACAGTCGCTCTGTCCACCTGAATTGACAGAAATCAATGTTCAAACGCGAAAACTGTCGCTAAGCTGACGGACGGGTGGTGTGCGCGAACGCTCCTTCAGACCGAATCGTGCCATATTGCCCGGGTATCGGTGGACCTCAGAAACCCTGTTTCCGATCGGAACGCCTGGCCCGGGAAGGCTGACGCAAAAGCGAGGATCGGCTGAAATTTTGTGCAGCATCACGCTTCGATATCCGCCGTTTTTCGCATAAGAGAAACGGACCGGAAACGGAAACGGCAATTCGGACGCTCCCGGCCGGGACGGACGGAACGCCAGAGGGGTCGGTCGGTGACCCCTGAACGCAGAAGGACCCGGAAGGTTCCGCAGGGCGGGGCGTGACGGAAATCCTCGATGGCCTTGCGGGGCCTAGAAAAAGGAGAGACCCGGTGGATTATACCGCTGCTTTGGACGCATCCATCAACCGGCTGCATGAAGAGGGACGCTACCGCACCTTCATCGACATCGAACGGCGCAAGGGCGCGTTCCCCGAGGCGGTCTGGAGCCGTCCGGACGGTGAGAACCAGGACATCGTCGTGTGGTGCGGCAACGACTATCTCGGCATGGGGCAGCATCCGACGGTGATCGCCGCCATGCAGGATGCGATTTCGGCCACCGGCGCCGGGTCGGGAGGCACCCGCAACATTTCCGGCACCACGGTCTATCACCGCCGTCTCGAGGCCGAACTGGCCGACCTGCACCAGAAAGAGGCCGCGCTGGTCTTCAACTCGGCCTACATGGCCAATGACGCGACGCTCTCGACCCTGCCGGTGCTGTTCAAGGATCTGGTCATCGTCTCGGACGAGCTGAACCATGCCTCGATGATCCAGGGCATTCGCCGCGGCCGCTGCGACAAGCACATCTTCCGCCACAACGACATGGCGCATCTGCGTCAGGTGCTGGAAAGCATCGAGAAGGGCCGCCCGATCCTGATCGCCTTTGAGTCGGTCTACTCGATGGATGGCGATTTCGGCCCGATCGAGGAAATCTGCGACCTGGCCGACGAATTCGGCGCGCTGACCTATATCGACGAGGTCCATGCGGTCGGCATGTACGGCCCCCGCGGCGCCGGTGTCGCCGAGCGTGACAACCTGATGCACCGCATCGACATCATCAACGGCACGCTGGCCAAGGCCTTTGGCGTGTTCGGCGGCTATATCGCGGCCTCGGCCAAGATGTGCGATGCCGTGCGGTCCTATGCGCCGGGCTACATCTTCACCACCTCGCTGCCGCCGGCCATCGCCGCTGGCGCCTGTGCCTCGGTGCATCACCTGAAATCCGACCAGGCGCTGCGCGACAAGCATCAGGACCGCGCCCGCGTGCTGAAGGCCCGTTTCAAGGGGCTGGGCATGCCGGTGATCGACCATGGCAGCCATATCGTTCCGCTGATCATCGGCGATCCGGTCCACACCAAGCGCATCTCGGACATGCTGATCGAGGGTTACGGCATCTACGTGCAGCCGGTGAACTTCCCCACCGTGCCGCGCGGCACCGAACGGCTGCGGTTCACGCCGTCGCCGGTTCATACGCCGGAACAAATGGATGCCCTGATCCGCGCAATGGACGAGCTTTGGGCCCAATGTGCGCTGAATCGCGCCGAACTCACCGCATAGATCCAACTGCGGGTGTACCGCTCCCGCGCTTGTGATAATGTTTCGTCAAAGAGGCGGCGATTCCACGGATCGCCGCCTCATCGAGGACACGAAGGCAGGCACAGGGCGGTTCCATGATCAGGCGCAGGCAGCCGCGCGCGGCTGAGGGCTCGCAAGACGCACCTAAAGGTTTCGATGCGTTCGAATTGCGTCTTGGGGATGTCATGCGGGGAGAGCGCGCGACGCTCGGCAAGTCCCTGCTGGACGTCCAGCGCGAACTGAAGATCCGCGCAACTTACATCGCCGCCATCGAAAACGCCGATCCGACGGCCTTCGAGACGCCCGGTTTCATCGCTGGCTATGTGCGGTCCTATGCCCGCTATCTGGGGCTCGACCCGGAATGGGCCTATCGCCGCTTCTGCGAAGAGGGCGATTTCGCCACTGTCAACGCCATGGATGCGGCGGCGTCGCCGCGGCCCCAGGCGTCGCGCCGCAAGTCGGTTTCCGAGCCGCGCGATCCGCTGGCCGACCCCAATGCGATCTTCGTGCCGCGCGGTCCCGCGTTGTTTTCCCAGGTGCAGCCCGGTGCCATTGGCTCGATGCTGGTGCTGCTGTCGCTGATCGCGGTGCTGGGTTACGGTGGCTGGTCGGTGCTGACGGAGATCCAGCAGGTGCAGCTCGCGCCGCTCGACGATCAGCCGGGCCTGATCGCCGATGTTGATCCGCTTCAGGTGGCCGAGGCCGATCCGCTGTCGGACGAAACCCCCGCGACGCCCCCGTCGGTCGAGGCGCTCGACCGTCTCTATCGGCCGCAAGCTCTCGACCGCCCGGTCATGGTCGCCCGCGACGGACCGATCGCCACCATCGATCCCGGCGAAATCGGGGTTCTGTCCAGCGATCGTCGTCCCGACCGGGCCTTCGACCGCGCCGTTGCCAGCGCGCTGGCCGAGGCCGGTGCGGGCGCGCCGAGCCTGACCGTCGCTCAGGCAGGCGCGGCTGGCTCCGGGACGCGCCCTGTTCAGGTCGTGGCGGCCGACGCAACGCCCGAACTGGCGCTTCTGGCCGTGCGGCCTGCCTGGGTTCGCGTTTCGGCGGCGGACGGCACCGTACTGCTCGAGAAGATCCTGAATGCCGGCGAAAGCTACGTGCTGCCCCGGACGGACGAGCCGCCGACCTTGCGCGCCGGCAATTCGGGCTCGGTCTATTTTTCGGTGAACGGTCAGACCTACGGGCCGTCCGCGCCGGGCGCAAATGTCGCCAAGAACATCGAGCTTTCGCCGAAAGCGCTGACCCAGCGCTATCAGCTGGCCGATATCAAGGCCGATCCCGATCTGGCGGTCGCGCTTGCCCAGAACGAGGTTCCGGTCGCCGTATCGGGGCCGTCCCGCTAGGGGCGTCGTCGTCGGCCGAGGTCTCACTGTTCCTCCGAGGAACGCAGGCCGCCCCAAGGGCGGCCTTTGTCGTTCCGCCTGTCGCTTGCGTCTGATCGTCCGGCTGCGATCCTTTGGCGACTGCGTCCGGCAAAGGCTCTGGCTGTGACCGCGCGATGGGCCCGGGCGGGAGGAGGAATGTGCATCGAGAGGCAATTGGTGGCTGGCTCGATCCGGACTGGTATGGCTCCCGAAGAATTGCAGGGGGGCGGGAAGTCATCCGGGCGACGGGGAGATCCGTATTGGAGTCAATAAGACAATAAAAACAAAGGAGAAAAGGGAGGCCGTGGCCAAGCTGCGCGTTCTGCGGCAAAAGTCATTCTGCATTTACCTAGAATTGAACTTTAAGAGAGTTTCTAAACGGTTTGCGGTATACCGCGCAGCATTGCACAATTCGAGGTAGCACGCATGCCCGCCTTCCTGTACCGGATCCCGTTCCGCATTTATCTGATTGTGATCGTAGCGCTTGCGCTGTCGATCGTGCTGTCGGTCCTTCTGCTCTCGCGCGCCGTCGACAACGCATATCAGATGCGCGAGATCGAGCTTCACGGCATGACGGATGCCGCGATCTCGCTTCTAGACGATCTTCAGTCGAAGGTGGAAGCCGGAGAAATGGACCGAGCGGCGGCCGAGGCGAGGGGCCGACAGCTTCTCGAGACGCTGCGTTTCGGCGAGTCGGGGTACCTGTTCGCGCTCGACAACGACCTCATCGTGAAGGCGCACGCCACGCTGCCGGAATGGGTCGGGACCGACAAATCTGACTATGCGGACGTCAAGGGGCTGAAACTCTTTCAGGAAATGCGCGAGGTCGCGTTGCGCGACGGGGCGGGCACGGTGGAATACTGGTTCCAGAAACCCGGCGAGACGGACCCCGAGAAGAAGCTTGGCTCGGTGCAGGAGTTCAAACCCTGGGGCTGGCTGGTCGGAACCGGTGCCTATGTGTCGGACATCAATGCCGAACTGGCCAGCATGCGGATGGCGTCGATCATCACGCTGATCGTCGGCATGCTGCTGCTGATCGCCGTGTCGACCGTGCTGGTGCGCAGTGTCACCCGGCCACTGGCGGCATTCGTTGGGTCGATGAGCGATGTCGCGGATGGCCGCTACAATACGGAAATCCCGGCCGCGAAGCGCCACGACGAAATTGGCGACCTCGGCCGCAACCTGTCCGCGTTCCGTGACAAGCTGGCCGATTCGGAGCGTCTCGCCGCTGCCCGCGAGGAGGACCGCCGTGAACAGGAACGCGTGGTGGCCGATCTGGGCGTCGGGCTGCGAGCGCTGTCCGAGGGCGATCTGACCCGGACCATCGACACGACCTTCGCGCCGGCCTACGAACAGCTGCGTCAGGACTTCAACGCCACCGTCGACACGCTGAACGCGCTGATGGGCGAAATCGTCGAGAACTCGACCGAGATCACCACCCGCGCCGAGGAAATCAGCGGCGCCTCTGACGACCTGTCGCGCCGAACCGAGAACCAGGCCGCCACGCTGGAAGAGACCGCCGCCGCCATGGACGAGATGACCGCCAGCGTGCGCGCTGCCGCCGACGGCGCGGCCCAGGTCGAAAACGTGGTGCGTGAGGCACGCGGCAATGCCGAACAGTCGGGCCTCGTGGTCAAGGAAGCGATCAGCGCGATGTCGGAGATCAAGAAATCCTCCGACGGGATCAACCAGATCATCGGCGTGATCGACGATATCGCGTTCCAGACGAACCTTCTGGCCCTGAACGCGGGCGTCGAGGCGGCGCGCGCGGGCGAGGCGGGACGGGGTTTTGCCGTGGTCGCCTCCGAGGTTCGGGCGCTGGCCCAGCGGTCCTCCGAGGCCGCGAAAGAGATCAAGACGCTGATTTCGTCCAGTTCCGATCAGGTCGAATCCGGCGTGGCGCTGGTGAACCGGACCGGCGAGGCGCTGACCGACATCGTCGAGCGCGTCAGCAACATCGCCGTGCTGATCGGCGAGATCGCGACCGGCGCGCAGGAACAGTCTGTGGGGCTTGGCGAGATCAATGTCGGGATCAACGAACTGGACAAGGTCACCCAGCAGAACGCCGCCATGGTCGAGGAGGCGAACGCCGCCGCGGTGACGATGAAGCAGGAGGCGGGCAATCTGCAAAGCCTCGTCGCCCGGTTCCGTCTGAAGGGCAGCGGCCCCGTGCTGACCAGCCCGCGGAGCCCGTCGGCGCCCACCTACACGCCCGATCGCCCGTCATCCGCCACGATGGTTGCGCCCAAGCGGGCCGTGAACGACAGCGGCTGGCAGGATTTCTGAGCCTGCACGCCGGTGAGCGGGCAGCGGGTCTCGGACCGTTCGCAGAGCGTCAGCGCTCGGAAGGAGCGGTCCGAGATGCCGGAACCTTCAGGCGGATCGGTGCGGGCTTGGGAAAGGCATCGACCGGCTCCCGCCGCCGTTCGGCAATTCCGTGCGGAGCCGTGTTTGCGATTGCGCGGGATGAGCCGGACGAAGAAGACCGCGACGCGCGTCTCTGGCATCGGGCAAGTTCGCACGCGGCCGCCCGGACGAAGATCCCGAGACCTCGAGCGACCTCGGTGTATCCCAGGCCGGGTTCAGGCCGCGTCGCCCGAAAGATAGACCTTGACCGGGCGTACAGGGCGGCCGTCGGACCAATGACCCAGGTCGAACTCCAGACGGTCGGCCTCGGTGCCCTCGCGGATGACCCGGTCGAGCGCAGACCAGAGATAGCGCCAGTCCAGCGTGTCTTCGGCGCCAACGCCGTCGAGCAGCAACAAAGACAGAAGCGGGCGGAAAAAGCTGGTATCGTCGGTCGCCTGTTCGTGATTGGCGAAATGTCCGGGGCAGCCATGGGTATCGGTCTGCGACAGGTACATGCGCTTGCGATCCGTGGCGATGGCACCGAACGGGATATCCCATTCGGATTTCGGCACGATCCAGTCGGCGTCGCCATGCAGGATTGCGACCGGCATGGTCAGTGCCTTTCCCGTGACGCTCAGGTTCACATCGTCCTGCAACCGGTCGAGGGCCAGGCCGATCTGGCCCGGCGCCGACGCGGCGGAACTGCTGGGGATCGGGTCGGCAGTCACGACCTGCAGCGGCATCAGATTGGCGGGCAGGCCGTCCTGGGTCACGTACCAGGGCCAGCTCAGCGCGAAGAGTCCGCCCAGCGAATGGCCATAGACATAGGTATCGACCGCGACATCGGGTCCGAAGCCGACCTGGGCATAGGCATCGGTGACGCTGGCCAGCGCGTTCCGCATCCATTTCTCCTGGGAGGGCCGCAACCCGTCGCCGAAGACCTCGTCCAGCAACTCGGCCACGGTCATCAGCCCTCTGGCGGGAAAGCTGCAGAACCCGGTCTGAAAGTTCGGAAAGAAGACGGTATAGCCCTGACGGACGAGGTGTTCGAGATGAGCGCGGTAGATCTGCGACGCCCCCAGCACGAAGCCGTGCAGGAAGATCACCGCCTTGGGGCGTCCGTTCTGCCCGAGCCAGGGCGTCTTCGGCCGATAGACCTCGATATAGCTGCCCTTCTGGCATTTCCCGAACCGCTCGACGGTAAACTCCGGCGAGGTATAGACGGCGCTGTAATCGGGACGTGGCGGCGCCTTGGGGCGCAATGGTCCGAACACCCGGCAAAGGGCGGCCTGAAGCAGATAGCCTAAGGTGGTGCGCAGATCGCTCAGAAGCATCGACACGGCCCAAGCCTCCCTTGATGGGTCAGGACAATGAAAAGGCGGGGAGGGCGGCGGGTCAAGCTGTTTGCACAACTTGGCGGCGACTTTCTTTCGCCTTGCGGTAAGGTTCGGCGGGGCGCAATGCGGCCCCCTTCGGAAAGGGGGCCGCGGCGCGGCCGGGGCCTCGGTCAGGCGCGCTCGGGCACCTCGAGGCCGAGCCAGTCGCGATAGAAGGTGTCGATATCCGGTTCGAAATCGTGGATCACCGGATACCAGGGCGTGGGCGCCTCGACGTCCAGCAGGTCACCCGAGAGCGGGCAAAAGTATTCGCGGATCACCTGCCAGCCGGTCGAGGGCGCCATCAGCTTGGGATAGAGCTTTTCCATCGCCTCTGGCGTGTCGCGGACCCGGACCTTGGCATGCAGCTTCCAGTTCTCGGTCCAGTCGCAGAAATCGTGCCCGGCCCAGCTGCGGATCACCCATTTCTTGTCTTCGGCCCGCTGGACGATGAAAAGTCTCGGTCCCAGCGGCAGGATGATGCGATCGTCCCAAGGGACCTGCTCTTGCAGGATCCCGAGGTAGATTTCGAACCTTTCCTGATCCTTGGGCATGGACAGCATCTGATGCAGCGCGTCCTGGTCGATGGTGCCGTCCACGAGATCGCGGATCTTGGCTTCGGTATAGGCCATGTCTGTTCCTCCCTTTCTGAAACGGGCGCCGGGGTCGGCCGGCGCCCCGGTTGGGTCATTCCTCGACCAGCTTGACGATGGTGACGTCGGGCAGTTCCGACAGGTCCATCGAATAGTCCTTGCCGTAGGACGGGATCGGCAGGTCGGCCTCCTTCAGTTGCCAGCTGTCCGGCAGGTTCCAGAACGCCCGGAAATCTCGTTCGAATTTCGGGCCGAGCTTGAACGAGGCGGCATACATCTGCTGGACATGGGTGCCCGCCTCCTTGGCCAGGATCTTTTCGCGTTCGCCCGCCATCCAGTCGCGGGTCGGCACCGACTGTGCCAGCCGCTCCTGCCGGATCTCGGCACGGCGCGCCTCGGTCGCGGCCAGATCGGCCACCACCCGGCCGCGCTCGCCCTCGGCCAGCACGACGCCATAGACGCTGTCGGCAAAGCGCGCGAGCAGGTAGCCGCCATTCACATCGGCCGCCACCGCCTCGGGCTTGCGGTCGAGCGGGTCGCCGAAGCCCGGGCCGCCGCGCATGTAGTTGAGGTAAAGATCGTAATCGGCGAACATTTCCTCGGTGGTGATGGCCTGCTTGTCGCGCTTGATCCGGGCACCCTCCAGCATCCCGTCCCAGACCGGGTTCTCGGGGTCGGTATCGCCGCCCCAGGGGATCGGCTCGCCCCTGGCGATCTTCTCTTTCAGCCCGGTGTCATGCGCGGCGAAGCGGTAGCCCGAGGCCGCCGGATAGCCGCCCATCAGCCCCCAGTCGGAACTGATATGGCCGTTGCCCATGAAGAACATCGTCCAGTCCTTGGCGTTCCAGACCATGCGCAGGCTCTCGAAGCCGCAGCCGCCGCGATACTTGCCCGCGCCGCCCGAGGAGGCCTTGATCTGGCGGCCGAGATAGACCAGCGGCTCGGCCAGTTCCCAGATCTCCATGTCGCCCATGTCGCCCTCGGGGTTCCAGATCGCCGCCGCGTGGCTGATGCCGTCGCGCACCGCCGTGGCACCGACCCCGTTGGCCGCGCATTCGAACGAGTTCACGGCATGGATCTCGTCATACTGGTTGAAGCCGCCGCCCTGCAGCCAGTTCGAGGTATTGGCATTGCCCGCATTGACCTCTTCGAGATAGCCGCGTCCGAAATAGCTGCGCGAGAGCCCCCGCCAGAGTGCCGTCCAGGACGAGACCAGGAAGTGCCAGCTATAGGCGAAGGCCACGCGCCGGTCGTCGGGGTTCATCCAGGTGCCCTTGGGCAGGCGGAATTCGGTGCCGTAGGCGGCGCCGTCGTTGATCATCTCGGTCGGGATCAGGGTCTGGGTCATCATCACCCAGATACCGGACGTGAAGCTGACCGAATGGGCGTTGTAGGTGTGCCAGCCCCAGCGCGACGAGCCTTCGAAATCGAGCCGCCAGGTGCCATCCTTGCGGATCGTCATCTCCGACGGCGTGTGCATGATCGTATCGACCTTGGCGAAGTCCGAGGGCACGCGCACGTCGTCGTGGCTATAGGGCACGTCGACGAAGCCCACCTGGCGATAGGTGCCCGGAATGGTCATCGCCTTGATCCGGTTCTGAAGCCCCAGCCGGCCATGTTCGACCGCCTCATAGGCGAATTGCCAGTAGGCATCGATCCCCTCGTCGGCGATCACCTCCTCGACCAGCTTGCGGATCATGTGACAGCCCGCGACCCGGGTGCGTTCGTCGAGCATCCAGTAGCGCGTGGTACGCACCGCGCGCTGGCTTTCATGCAGCCAGTCGCGGAACAGCGTGTCGTTCTCGCCGATTTTGCGGCAGGTCACCGAATAGCCGTCGCCGAAGCGCTGGACCTGGCCCGTGGTCATCGAGCCCGGACCGACGGCGCCGGTATCGATCACATGGGTCACGCCGCCGACCCAGCCGATCAGCTCGCCCTCGTGGAAGATCGGCACGATGGTGTGGATGTCGCACGGGTGGACGTTGCCGATCAGGCTGTCGTTGTTGCAGAAAATGTCCCGGTCCTTGACGCCGGGATTGGTCTCCCATCCGTTCTCGATCATGTATTTGATCGCGGCCCCCATGGTGCCGACATGGATGATGATGCCGGTCGAGGTCAGGATGCTGTCGCCCGCCGCGTTATAGAGGGTGAAGCACAGCTCGCCCTCCTGCTCGACGATGGGCGAGGCCGCGATCTTCTTGGCGGTCTCGCGGGCATCGACGACACCGGCCCGAAGCCGCGAGAACAGCTTGTTGTACTTGATCGGATGCTCGTCCCGCAGCTCCATGTGGCGGAGCCCGGCATAATGGCCGCTGCGTTTGGTGGCCTCCATGATCTTGTCGCGGTGCTGCTTGAGGGTCTCGCCGCCGCGGACGATGCCCTTGATATCTGTCTGGATGTTCATGTGATGTCCTCCCTTTCGCGCGTCACAGTTCCTTGAGGTGGAACAGGCGGTGTTCGTCGAGCCAGGTTTCGAACCCGTCCGGCACGACGAAGGTCGTGGCGTCGGATTCGATGATCGCGGGGCCGACGACCTGGTTGCCGGGCAGAAGCGTTTCCATCCGGTAAAGCTGGGCCTCCACCCAGCGGCCCTTGCGGTAGAACTGCCGCGTGCCGGTGCGCGCCTCGCGCGGCGGGGTGGCGTCGTGCAGGGGTTCCTCGGGGATCTTCGGTTTCGGGATCGGGACGGTGCCGCGCATGATCGCGCCGGTCACCGAATAGCCCAGCTCGGGCGAGCGGGCCGAGGCGGCATAGACCCGGCCATAGGTGTCGTTGAAGGCAGAAACCAGCCGGTCCCAGTCGTCGGCGCCGGCGGCCGAGGCGATCGGGCTTTCGATTTCCAGGTCGTTCAGCTGCCCGCGATACTGCATCCGGAAACCGGGCTGCAGCTCGACCTTGTCGGCGGAATAGCCGTTGCGCTCGAACTCTTCCAGAACGCGCTCGGTCAGCTCGTCCCAGGCGGCCTGCAACACCTTGGCCTGGGACGCCTTGTCGGCCTCGTGGGCATCGGTGTCGATATTGATGTCGAGCGACTTGTCATAGCGGTATTCGAAATCGGCCGCCGCGCAGCCGAAGGCCGAAAAGCCCGCGGCCCAGGCCGGCACGATCACGTCCTCGAAGCCCAGGCCTTCGGTATAGCCATAGGTGTGGACCGGGCCCGCGCCGCCATAGCTGAAGCAGGTAAAGCTGCCCGGGCTGTAGCCCTTGCCCGAGATCATCGAGCGCATGTAGTCGCGCAGCTCGGCATCGAGCAGCTCGATCACCCCGGCCGCGGCATCCTCGACCGACAGCCCCAGCGGGTCGGCGACCTGCACCTTGATCGCGTCCCAGGCGCGCTGGCGGTCCAGCTTGACCTGTCCGCCGAGGAAGTTGTCGGGGTTCAGGTAGCCCAGCACCACATGGCAATCCGAGATCGAGACCGTCTCGATACCGCTTTCGGCCCAGCAGACGCCGACGCGATAGCCCGCGCTGTCGGGGCCGAGCTTGATCGCCTTGGTATAGGGGTCGAGCCGCACGAAGCTGCCCGCACCCGCGCCGACCGAGTCCATCGCCACCAGCGGCAGCGACAGCACCAGCCGCGCCATGTCGGGATCGTTGCGGATCGTCAGCTCGCTTTGCGTGATCAGCGCCACGTCGAAGGAGGTGCCGCCGATATCGGAACAGGCGATGTTCTTGTAGCCCAGCTTCTCGCCCAGATACTTGGCGCCGATCACGCCGCCGATCGGGCCCGACACGATGGTCCGCGCCAGTTCCTTGGCCTTCCACGAAATGGTGCCGCCATGGGTCGCCATCACCCGGAAGTCGAATTTGGACCCGTGATCCTTGAAGGCGCCCGAGATGCCGTGCAGCGTCTGGCGCGACGGCTCGGCGGCATAGGCCTCGAGCACGGTGGTATTGGTGCGGTGGGTTTCCTTGCGCACCGGATAGTAGTCTGTCGAGGCAAAGACCGGGATCGTCTTACCGCTGGCCTTGACCTCGTCCTCGACGATGTCGCGCACCCGGCGTTCGTGGGTCGGGTTCTTGTAGGAATGCAGAAGCGAGATCACGATGCCTTCGACATCCTCGGCGATCAGATCGCTCGCGGCGGTCCGGGCCGACTCCTCGTTCAGCGGGATCACCACCTTGCCCATCATGTCGATCCGCTCGGCCACGCCTCGGGTCAGGTCGCGCGGCACCAGCGGGTCGTCGTAATAGTGCGTGTTGATGTGGATGCGGTCCTCGTAGGCGAAGCCCAGATAGGCCTGGATCGCGCGGCCCATGCGGTGGAAATCTTCCATCCCCGCATTGACGATCAGCCCGACCCGAAGCCCCTTGCGCTGCACCACCCGGTTCAGCATCGCGGTGCCGGAATAGACCCCGGTCTGGATGTTGCGCAGCGCATCCTCCAGCGTCAGGCCCCAGTGTTCGAGCCCCTCGCGGCTGGATTCCAGCAGGCCCTGCGCCTCGTTTGCGGGTGTGGTCTGGGCCTTGCCGACGACGAAGTCGCCGTCTGCATCGACGAAGAACGTGTCGGTCATGGTGCCGCCGGCGTCGATGCCCAGCACCTGAACCGACCGCGCGTTCCGTGCGGTCTGTGTCATGCGTGTTTCCTCCCGTTTCAGCGCCGTCTCGGGACGCCGTCCGGTCAGACTATGCGAGCGGGCGTCGGTACCGGCCCTGTCCGGCGCTGGCGTGGCCGCCGGACAGTCATATTCGTTAAGGCAGGGTTTCGGGCGGCATTGTCCGGGGGCGAAGGGAGAGCCGTCCGGACAGGATGTGTCCGGCTGTCCGGACAGGTGCCGGACAGGTCCGAACAGGTTTCGGAGGGTGTGGGCAGACCGATTCGCGCGGTCTTGTGGGGGCGACCCCGAAGGTCCGTCCCCGTGCGTCAGTCCTCGGGGCGGGTCAGGCCGTAGGCGGCGAGCTTGGTGTAGAGCGTCGAGCGCGCGATCCCGAGCCGGCGGGCAGTGGCCGACATGTTGCCGCCGCTTGCCGCCATCGCCTCAAGAATGCGGGTGCGCTCGTCCGGTTCGGGCCGGGGCAGGGGGGCGGCCGGGGTCCGGATCTTTTCGGGCAGGTCTTCGGCGTCGATCACGCCGCGGCCGCAGAACAGCACCAGCGCCTGCATGTCGTTTCTCAATTCGCGGGCATTGCCGGGCCAGGGATAGGCCATCAGGGCCTCGCGTGCGGCCCGGGTCAGCGCCGGCGCCCGGCGCCCGGCCTCGGCGGCAGCCTGGGACAGGAAATGCTGGGCCAGCAGCGGAATGTCCTCGGTCCGGTCGCGCAGCGGCGGCAGCCGGAACTGGATCGTCGAGATGCGGTGGAACAGGTCGCGCCGGAACCGGTTTTCGGCCACGTCCCGGGGCAGGTCGCGATGGGTCAGCGCGATCACCCGAAACTCTGATCGTTCCGGCGCATCGGGGCTGCGCGCCCGGGTCAGCCCGTCTTCCAGTACCCGCAGCAAGAAGGGTTGCACATCCCCGGGCATCTCGCCGATCTCGTCCAGGCAGAGTGTGCCGCCATGCGCCGCGGCCACCGCGCCGCTGCCGGAGCCGTCGGTTTCGAACAGCACGCCCGCGGCGCTGTCGGCGCGCAGCGCGCCGCAATTGACCGGCACATAGCGCCCGTGCCGCTGGGCCGAGGCATCGTGGATCGCGCGGGCTAGCAGCTCCTTGCCGGTGCCGGTCTCGCCGCTGATCAGCACGGGCACGGCCGAGTCCGCCACGCAGCGCGCATGTTCAAGCAGCCGGACTATCGCGGGCGCTGTCCCCAGAAAGGCGTCGAACGGGTCGCCGCTGGGGGTTTCGACGGGCGTCCGCCGCCCGCGATAGGCCGTCAGCACCAGCCCGATGGGCAGGCCGTCGCGGCGCAGGATCTCGCCATCCATGCCCGAGAACCGGTCCGACATCTCGCTTGCCCAGTCGTCTTCGCGCCGGTCGCCGATGGCGCCGCCCTGGATCGCCTGGTTCGACCAGACGGCGCGGGTGTCGTGCAGGACCGCGCCGCGCCGGTCGATCAGGATCATGTGGGTGTTCTGCCAGCGCGCGCGGCGTCCCATGAACTGCTGGTATAGCACCTCGCGCTCTTCGCCGATCAGCCGGGCCAGCGCCTGGGTGATCTCGTCGCCGACCGCCATCGCCAGCGCCATGCTTTGCGGCAGAAACACATCGGTCGGCCCCGAGATGTCGACGATCCCGCGCAACGACCGGTCGACCGGGTCCAGCACCGGCACGGCGGCGCAGCTCCAGCGCTGGATCTCTTCGCAGAAATGCTGGATGCCATGCACCAAGGCCGGCCGCCCCGAGGCCGCGGCGGTGCCGATGCCATTGGTCCCGATGCTGGTTTCCTGCCAGTTGCCGCCGATCTGCAGCCGGTTCTCGCGGCCGGTGTCGATCACCCCCGGATCGCCCTCGGTTTCGGTGATGATGCAGTCGGGCGAGGCCAGGATCATCATCGATCCGGTGTCCTTCAGCATCGCCCGTGCCCGGAGCAGCGCGGCCCGGGCCAGCCGCCGCAACTCGGCGGTTTCCGTGCGCTTGCGCTGCAGCACCTCGTCGGTGACCTGCGGTGCGGTCAGCCGGTCGGGCAGAACGCCCGAGTCGCGCGAGCGCAGCCAGGAGGCCGCCAGGTCCGGGTCGAGATCGTCCGGCAATGCACCGGTGTCCAGGAAGCGGACCCAGTCCGCTTTCCTGACGAAGCGTTCGCGCGCGACCATATCTCCTCCCAGGGACCGTGCCCGGCCCCGAATACGTCGTCACGTTTGTCGCATCATTCTACCGGGCGCGGGGAAATCTGGAAAGGTCGCGGCCCGGGCTCCTTTGGCGGGGACGTGGGAGGGGCGGGACGGGCAGGGCGGGACCGGCGGCCTGCCGCTCGCGGCAACCGGATTGTTCCCAGAACCGGGTCCAGGTGTTAACCTTGATTGACGGTTCGCGTTGCGCATAGCGCGAATCGGGACGGATCTGCGACCCGGACCTCCCGGAAGGGCTGTCCGAGACAGGTCCATTCGCCGGATTTCCCCCGGCTCCGAAGGCCTCCGGTACTTACCCCGCCGGAGGCCTTCATCCTTTCAGGTTCCGGGTGCCGAGGCCTCACTTCCCGCGCGCCAAGGCGGCGACGCCGGTGCGCGCCATTTCGCAAAGACCGAGCGGGCGCATCAACTCGCCGAAGGCGTCGACCTTCTGGGGCGTGCCGGTGATTTCGAAGACAAAGCTTTCCAGCGTCGAGTCGACCACATTGGCGCGGAAGATATCGGCAAGCCGCAGCGCCTCGACCCGCTTCTCGCCGGTTCCGGTGACCTTGAAAAGCGCCAGTTCACGTTCGACCGACGGCCCCTCGACCGTCAGATCGTGGACCTCGTGCACGGGAACGATGCGGCCAAGCTGAGCCTTGATCTGCTCGATCACGGCCGGTGTGCCGGTGGTCACGATGGTGATCCGGCTCTTGTGGCCGGCGTGATCGACCTCGGCCACGGTCAGGCTGTCGATATTGTAGCCGCGCCCCGAAAAGAGGCCGATGACGCGGGCCAGCACGCCCGCCTCGTTGTCAACGGTCACCGCCAGGGTGTGACGTTCGCTGGTCTCGGCATTGGGGTCGCGCAGGTCATAGGCGGAATGTCTGGAGGTGCCTTGCTGGATGTTCAACGGAGCCATGTCATGTCCTCTCGGCGTTATCGTTTGCGCCCGGCCGGGTGCCGGGCGAAGTCTCGGGGCTTCGGGCGCGCGGCACGAGCCATAGCGCGACCGCCAGGGTCAGCGCCATGCCCGCCAGCGGAAGCCACGCGGCGGGCGGTTGCGGTCCGGGCCTTGGCACGAGGTCCGGCACGACCCTCGGTGCCACGGTCCGGAACGGGCCGACATCGTCGCGGTCTGCGTCCCGACGCGCCCGGGCCGCGCCGCGATCCGGGCGGCGAGGATTGCCGAGGGCAGGGCGGCGGCGATGGCCCGCGGCGGCCGCCACGGGCCGCCGGCAGGCGCCGACCCGTGCGGGCGTTGCCGCGAGGGTAACAGCGCCGCCGCCATGGCTCAGACGAGGACCGCGCCCTTGGTCCCGATCGCCCCTTCGGTATCGGCGTCGCCCAGCAGCATGTCGTTATGGGCGCGACCCGACGGGATCATCGGGAAGCAGTTCTCGTGCTTCTCGACCAGGCAGTCGAAGATCACCGGCCCGTCATAGGCCAGCATCTCGGCGATGGCATCGTCCAGATCGGCAGGGTCCGAACACTTGATCCCCTTGGCGCCGAACGCTTCGGCGAGCTTGACGAAATCGGGCAGCGCCTCGGACCAGCTGTGCGAATAGCGCCCGCCATGCAGAAGCGTCTGCCACTGCCGGACCATGCCGAGGCGCTCGTTGTTGAGGATGAACTGCTTGACCGGCAGGCGGTATTGCACCGCCGTGCCCATCTCCTGCATGTTCATAAGCCACGATCCCTCGCCCGCGACGTTGATGACCAGCGCCTCGGGATGGGCGACCTGCACGCCCACCGAGGCCGGCATGCCGTAGCCCATGGTGCCAAGCCCGCCCGAGGTCATCCAGTGGTTCGGCGCCTCGAAGCCGAGGAACTGCGCCGCCCACATCTGGTGCTGGCCGACCTCGGTGCAGATGAAGCGGTCCTTGCGGTGCCGCGTCAGCGCCTCGAGCCGCTGCAGGGCGTATTGCGGCTTGATGATCGTCTCGGACGGGGTGTAGCGCAGGCAGTCGACGGTCTTCCATTCGTCGATCTGCGCCCACCAGGGCTTGAGTGCCTCCTTGTTCACCTTGCGCCCGCGCGACTTCCAGATCCTCAGCAGATCCTCCAGCACATGGGCCACGTCGCCGATGATCGGCAGGTCGACATGGATCGTCTTGTTGATCGACGAGGGGTCGATGTCGATATGGGCCTTGACCGAGTGCGGGCTGAAATCGGCCACCCGGCCGGTGATGCGGTCGTCGAAGCGCGCGCCGACACAGATCATCAGGTCGCAATCGTGCATCGCGAGGTTGGCCTCATAAAGCCCGTGCATGCCCAGCATGCCCAACCAGTTCTTGCCGCTCGCCGGATAGGCGCCCAGACCCATCAGGGTGGAGGTGATCGGAAAACCCGTCGCCTCGACAAGCTCGCGCAGGAGCTGGGTCGCGGCATCGCCCGAATTGATGACCCCGCCGCCGGTATAGAAGATCGGCCGCTCGGCGGTTTCCATCGCCTCGACGAGGCGGGTGATCGTCTCGCGGTCGCCCTTGACCCTCGGGTGGTAATGGCCGTGTCCCGCCTTGACCGGACCGACATAGGTCCCCTCGGCGAATTGCACATCCTTGGGAATGTCGATCAGCACCGGGCCGGGACGGCCGGTGGTGGCGACGTGAAAGCCCTGATGGATCGTCTCGGCCAGCTTGTCGGGGTCCTTCACCAGCCAGTTATGCTTGGTGCAGGGGCGGGTGATGCCGACGGTATCGGCCTCCTGGAAGGCATCGTTGCCAACGAGGAAGGTCGGAACCTGGCCCGACAGAACGACCAGCGGGATCGAGTCCATCAGTGCGTCGGTGATGCCGGTGACGGCATTGGTCGCGCCGGGGCCCGAGGTGACGAGAACGACGCCGGGCTTGCCGGTCGAGCGGGCATAGCCCTCGGCCGCATGGACCGCGCCCTGCTCGTGGCGCACCAGGATGTGCTGGATGTCGGTCTGCTGGTAAAGCTCGTCATAGATCGGAAGCACGGCCCCGCCCGGGTAGCCGAAGATTACGTCGACCCCCTGGTCCTTGAGCGCCTGAACCACCATCTTCGCGCCGGTCATGGGCTGTGTCATCTTTTCGTTCTCCGTGCTGTCCGCCAGCTTTTGCGCATAAAAAAGCCCCCGTGGAGCGGGGGCGCATGGGGAGGACCCTGGGTCCGCCGTTACCGGCCCATGCGCCTGTCTTCCGTAATTACGAGTACGAGGGTCATTGCCGCGGGACTCCTTTGGCGTTGCGTGCGCGGGACATTAGGAGCCTGCCCGGAAGGGGTCAACCGCAAAAATCGTGAAGAATAGTTCCCTGCGGCAATGAATCCTTTCCGTTTGTTGCGCATCGATGGGGGTCTCGCGCACAAGTGCGAAACCGGGGTTGCGCCGGGCGCAGGGCGGACATGCGGAATGAGCAACGCAGGGCGGCTGGCCGGGGCCGCGCGGGGCAGCTAGGGTCGCGCCCGTTTTGCGCAGCACGCAGGCTCCGGCCGGTCCGAGCGACGACCGACCCGGGGCAGCGGACCCAAGAAAAGGACATCTGCCCATGGATCGCCGCTCTTTCCTGAAGACCTCCGCCCTTGGCGGCTCGGCCGCCGCGGCCACCACGCTGGCCGCCCCCGCCCTGGCCCAAGGGGTGCGGACGCTGACCATGGTCACCTCCTGGCCGAACGGCATGGCCGGGGTCCACGATTCCGCGATGTTCTGCAAGAACCGGATCGAGGCGCTGAGCGACGGCCAGATCAAGGTCGAGGTCAAAGCCTCGGGCGAACTGGTGGGCGCGTTCGAGGTGTTCGACGCGGTCAGCTCGGGGCAGGCCGACATGTACCATTCGTCGGACTACTATTTCGTCAACCAGCACCCGGCCTTCGCCTTCTTCTCGACCGTGCCCTTCGGGATGACCGCTCAGGAACAGATCAACTGGTACTATCAGGGCGAGGGTGCGGCTTTCCATGACGAGCTGGGCGAGATCTTCGGGCTGAAGATGTTCCTCGTCGGCAATACCGGCGCCCAGTCGGGCGGATGGTTCCGCAAGGAGATCAACACGCCCGAGGACTTCCAGGGGCTCAAGTTCCGCATGCCGGGGCTGGGCGGCGTCGCCATGGGCAAGCTGGGCGTCTCGGTCCAGAACATCCCCGGTGGCGAGGTCTATCAGGCGTTGTCGACCGGCGCGCTTGACGGCACCGAATGGGTCGGCCCCTGGGCCGACGAGAAGGCGGGCTTCTACGAGATCACCAAGATCTACTACACCGCCGGGTTCCACGAGCCGGGCGCGGGGCTGTCCCTTGCGCTGAACCGCGATCTCTTCGACAGCCTGACGCCCTTCCAGCAGCAGGTCATGGCAAGCGCCGCGGCCGAGTGCAACCAGTGGACGCTGTCGATGTTCCTGTCGCAAAACAGTGCGGCGCTGTCGCGGCTGGCTTCGGAAGGGGTGCGGATCATGACCTTCCCCGATCCGGTCTGGGACGCGTTCGGCCAGGCCGCGCAGGAGGCGCTGGAGGAAAACTGCGACGGCGATATCTACGACCGCATGCTGGACAGCTACATGGCCTCGATGCGGAGTTCGTCGAGCTGGCTGCAGGCCTCCGAAGGCACCTACCGCGCCCAGCGCGACCGCGTGATCGGCTGATCCCGGCAGGGCGGCCCCGGTCCTCCCGGATCGCGGGCCGCCGAATCGAGACAGGCGCCGGACGGGGTACGGCAGGCCGCCCGGTGCGGTTGCACAACTTTCGGGCGGAATGCGTGGCGATTCTGTAAGGAAAGTTCGCGCCCCGTCCTTTCTGGCTATTTATCTGATCTGACCCTCCCGCTAGATTGCCCGCACCTAAAACGATCCGCCCGTCGAGGAGGCGGGCACGAAACCGGGAGGAGAGAGTTCATGGATCGACGTTCATTTCTGCGCAGGTCCGCGCTGGGCGGTTCGGCCGCGGCCGCCGCCGCGCTGGCCGCACCCGCCTATGCCCAGGGCAAGCGCACGCTGACGCTGGTCACCACCTGGGGCCGGGGGCTCGCGGGCGTGCATGACGCCGCGCAGTACTGTGCCGACCAGATCACCGCCGTCACCGATGGCCAGCTGACCGTCGATCTGAAGGCTGCGGGCGAGCTTGTCGGAGCCTTCGAGGTGTTCGACGCGGTCACCTCGGGTCAGGCCGACATGTATCACGGGGTCGACTATTATTTCGTCGGCCAGCATCCGGGCTATCAGTTCTTCGCCTCGCTGCCCTTCGGCATGACCGCACAGGAACTGCACAACTGGTACTATCACTCGGGCGGGCACGAGCTGCACAACGAGCTGGGCCAGATCTTCGGACTGAAGAGCTTCCTTGCGGGCAATACCGGGCCGCAATCGGGCGGCTGGTTCCGCAGGGAAATCAAGAGCCCCGAGGACTTCAAGGGCCTCAAGTTCCGGATGCCGGGGCAGGGCGGCGAGATCCTCGGCAAGCTCGGGGCCTCGGTGCAGAACCTGCCGGGGTCCGAGGTCTATCAGGCGCTGTCTTCGGGGGCCATCGACGGCACTGAATGGATCGGCCCCTGGGCCGACGAGAAGGCGGGCTTCCAGGAGATCACCAAGATCTACTACACCGCCGGCTTCCACGAACCCGGCCCGGGCCTGTCGCTGGCGATGAACCTCGAGGTCTTCGAAAGCCTGACGCCGTCGCAACAGGCGACGGTCCAGCAGGTGACCGCCTCGGCCAACCAGTGGGCGTTGTCGCTGTTCATGAAGAACAACGCCTCGGCGCTGCGGCGGCTGCAGGCGGGCGGCGTGCAGGTGCGCGAGTTCAGCGACGACGTGTGGGACGCCTTCGGCGCTGCCGCGCAGGAGGTCTTTGCCCAGTACATGGGCGATGAGCTCTACAAGAAGATCTACGACAGCTACGTCGCCTCGATGCGCGATTCCGCTGCCTGGATCGAGATTTCGGAGGGGGTCTTCACCCGCCAGCGGAACCGCGTTCTGGGCTGAGCCCGGCCGCGCCCGAACCACCTGGCGCCCCGGCCCGAACCAAGGGCCGGGGCGTCGATGCTTCACCGATCCCGCCACGACAGGCGGGGCAAACGGGAGAACCGGATGCTCGACGGCATTCTGTGGGTCTGCAAGAACATCCTGCTGGCCTTCTACAATTTCGGCTTTGCGCTGTCCCATCCGGGGCTCTGGCTCGACTGGTCCGACAAGCAGGCGATCATGCGGGTCGTCTATTACGGCGGTTCGGTCGAATTCTTCTTCGTGGTCTTCACGGCTTTCCTCGTGCTGACCGCCGTCGGGATCTGGCGGCGGCAGGTCATGTGGGGCACGGTCCGGCTGCTGGAGGGGCTGGCCAACGGCATCGGCCGCGCCGTCGCCTGGTTCGGGCTGTTGATGGTGCTGCAGCAGATCATGATCGTCTTCCTGCAGCGGATCTTCCGTGTCTCGGAAATCGGTGTCGGGCCGTTCGGCTACACCTTCACCAAGGACCTCTCGTGGTGGTCCGAAGAACTCAAGCTTTACAACGCCGCCATCGTGGCGCTGTGCGCGACCTACACCTTCGTGCAGTCGGGCCATGTGCGGGTCGATCTGGTCTATTCGGCGGTGGGCTTCCGCGCCAAGCGCGCGATCGACATGGCGGGGTCGCTTCTGTTCATGATGCCGGTGGCGGTGCTGGTCTGGATGTATTCCTGGTTCTTCATGTGGCGCCACCTGATCACGCCCAAGCCCTCGGCCTCGGACACGATCGAGCGGCTTCTGATGAAGGCCCGCGCGGTGCGCTGGAATGTCGAGACCATCGGGTTCTCGCCCAACGGGTTCAACGGTTACTTCCTGTTCAAGGTGCTTCTGGTGGCCTTTACCGGCCTCGTGTTCCTGCAGGCCATCGCGTTCTTCTACCGGTCCTTCCTCGAATTCGTGGAAGGCGAGGAGAGCGCCGGAAAATATCTCGACCGGGACAGCCTTGGCGCCGGCGAAGAAGCCTATGAAGGCACGCATTAAAGGGGCAGGGCAGGCATATGCTATTCGGACTTGATGGCGTCGAGATCGGCCTGATCATCGTCATTCTCTGCCTCTTCGGGGGCATCCTGTCGGGCTTTCCGGTGGCCTTCGCCATCGGCGGCGCGGCGGTCATTTCCTTCGGGATCATCGCGGCGCTCGACAGCGCGGGCATCCTGGTGGCCCAGGTCATCGACACCGGCTCCGCCGCCTATGACGCGCTGATCGCGCAGGGCATTCATCCCGACACGATCTCGCCTTTTCGCTATCCCGACCTGCCGACCGTCGCCACGGCGCTGTTCCCGCAGGGCTGGGAAACGGCGATGGACCGCAATATCAGCTTTATCGTCAACCGGATGAACGAACGGGTCTTTGCCGGGCAGTCGATCGAGACGCTGCTGGCGGTGCTGATGTTCGTGCTGATGGGGATCACCCTCGAACGCTCGAAGATCGCCAACGACCTGCTGACCACCATGGCGCGGGTTTTCGGGCCGATGCCGGGCGGGCTGGCGGTCTCGGTGGTGGTGGTGGGCGCCTTCCTCGCCGCCTCGACCGGCATCGTCGGGGCGACCGTGGTGACGATGGGGCTTTTGTCGCTGCCCACGATGCTGCGCAACAAGTATTCGCCCGAGCTGGCGACCGGGGTGATCGCGGCCAGCGGCACGCTGGGCCAGATCATTCCGCCCTCAATCATCATCGTGCTGCTGGGTACGCTGGCGGGCGATATCTACGCCACCGCGCAGGAGACGCGCGCCCAGCTTGCGGGCTGTCCCGATGCGCTGACCTATCTGGGGCAGGCTGCCGTCGTTTCGGTCGGCACGCTGTTTCAGGCCGCGATCCTGCCCGGCGTGCTGCTGGCTCTGCTTTATGCGGCCTATGCGCTGGTCTATGCGCTTCTCAACCCGTCGAAGGCCCCGCCGGTGGTCGAGGCCGGGGCGCGGCGCGGGCGCAAGGGGGCGGCGCTGACCTGGTTTCTGGCGGCCCCCGCCGGGGTGATCGGGCTGGCGTTGCTGCTGGAGGCGACCGGGATCGCCGGAAGCCAGGACATTGCCGTCTCGCGCTATTCCAACACGGCCGAATCCGCGAGTCTGCGGACCAATGTGCCCGATCAGTGTAAGGCTTCGATGATCGCGCTGCACGGCCAGTCGAAATGGGATCGCGCCGTCGCCCAGCAGCAAGAGATCGACGCAGGCGGCGGCCGGGTCGAGATGCATCAGCTGACCGATGACGAACTCGCCGCTGCGCGCGCCGAAAAGATCGCGGCCACGCCGCCGGTCTCGGGCGGGGTGCTGCTGGGCTTCACCTTCCTCGCGCTGGCGCTGGTGACGGCGCGGGGCGTGGTGCCGACGGCGCGGCCCGCGCCGCTTCTGATCGGGGGGGCGGGGATCGTGCTGGGCCTTCTGGTCGATGCGCTCTTCATCGGGCCGCTGGCCTCGCCCGGCACGGTGCTGCTGTGGCTGGCGCTGCCCGTCGCGCTGGCTCTGTACGGCTGCCGCTACGCGGTGGCCTGCCTGTCGCGGTCGGATCTTCTGCGGGTGGTCTTCCCGCCGCTGGTGCTGATCGTGGCGGTGCTGGGGTCGATCCTCGCCGGTATCACCAACCCGACGCCCGCAGCGGCGCTGGGCGCGGGCGGCGCGCTGATGCTGGCCGCCTATCGCAAGCTGCTGGAAGAGCACCGGACCGGCAAGCTGATCCTCTGGGCCTCGTATGCCATCGTCATCATGCTTCTGGTCGGCACCAATTTCGACCTGAGGCTCGGGCGCGAGAGCGTGCCAGTCGAGGACTGGCTCGCTTTCTTCGTCGCGCAGGGCACCTATCACTTCGCGATGTTCGGCATCCTCTACGCCTGCTGGGTGCTGCTGCGCTCGGGCGTGCTGGGGCCGGTGGTGCGCGAGACGGCCAAGGTCACCTCGATGGTCTTCACCATCCTGATCGGCTCGCAGCTTCTGAACCTCGTGGTGATCTCGTTCGGGGGCGAGCATTACATCCAGCAATTCCTGCGCAGCTTCGACAACGAGCTGACCGTCTTCCTGCTGGTGATGCTGGTGCTGTTCATCCTGGGCTTCGTGTTGGATTTCCTCGAGATCATCTACATCGTGATCCCGATCGTGGGCCCGGTGATCTATGGCGGAACCTTCGATCCGAAATGGGTGACGATCATGATCGCGGTGAACCTGCAGACCTCGTTCCTGACCCCGCCTTTCGGGTTCGCGCTGTTCTATCTGCGGGGGGTCGCGCCGAAGGAGGTCACGACCTGGCATATCTATCGGGGCGTCGCGCCTTTCGTGGTGATCCAGGTGATCGGGCTGGCGATCCTGTGGTTCCTGCCCGGGATCGTGACCATCGTGCCGAACCTCCTGCCGAACGGCTGATTTCGGGAGGTCCTTCCAAAGGAAAGCCCGCGCCAATCGCGCGGGCTTGCTCTTTCCTGTCGCCGGGCCGCGGCCGGCCCTGCTCCGGTTCTGGCCTTTATCAATCGCGGGTTGGGCGGCTGTCGGGCAGGTGGATCCGGGCGACCTGTTCGGCAATCGGCGCGACAGAAAGCGGGTGTGTTTCGGCCTGATGGTCCTCGGGCGCGCCGATATCCTGCCAGCGGTCGTTCTTGTAGATCTCGAGCGCCGAGAAATTCGCCTTGTAGCCCATCTTCGGGCTGCCCGGCACCCAGTAGCCGAGATAGACGTAAGGCAGCCCGGCCTCGCGCGCGATCTCGACATGGTCGAGGATCACATGGGTCCCGACCGAACGTTTGGTTCGTTCGGGCTCGTAGAAGGAATAGACCATCGACAGCCCGTCATCGAGGATGTCGGTCAGGCAGACCGCGACCAGCGGCCGGTGGCGTCCGCCATCGGCGGGATCGGCGGTATATTCGACCACGCGCGAGCGGACCGGGGTTTCCTCGATCATCGCGGCGAATTCGAAGATGTCCATGTCGGCCATCCCGCCATCGGCATGGCGGCTGTCGAGATAGCGGCGGAAGAGTGTGTATTGCTCTTCGGTGGCCCAGGGCGAACTGGCCTGCCGCTTGAGATCTGAATTGCGGTTCTGGGCCTTGCGCTGGCTGCGGGTCGGCTGAAAGTCGGCCACCCGGATCCGGGCCGAAAGGCAGGCCGTGCAATCGGCGCAGGCGGGACGGTACAGAACATTCTGCGAGCGCCGGAAGCCCTGTTTCGACAGAGAGTCGTTCAGCGTCTCGGCGGTGTCGCCCTGCAGCGCGGTGAACAGTTTCCGTTCCATCCGCCGGGGCAGATAGGGGCAGGGTTGGGGCGCCGTCACATAGAACTGTGGCGCAAGCGGAAGGGTGTGGCGCATCGTCGGGCAGTCATATCCTGGTTACGAATACGCTAACACTCGTCCCCCGAGGCGCCAAGGGATTGTTGCTACGGATTTGCAGGTCGGTTAATGGCGGCGGTTCCAAGGAGGAAATCAGGCAATCCCTGGGCACGTGCGCCGGTCAGCATCAGGATTACCGAGGCCAATTGCGGCAACAAAAAGGTGATACAGGCCGAATAGGCCAAAGTGTGAAGGGCCGCCGTCGTGAGATCGAGTTTCTCGCCGCGCGCGGTGCGAATCTCTATCGCCATGATCCGCATCCCCCAGGTGGCCGAGCCGCGCGCCAGCGTGACGGTGCGGTAGCCAAAGCCCACGAGGGTGAAGAAGAGCGGCAGGAAGAAGATCGCGGTGAAGGCGGTGAAGGGCAGCGCCAGCAACGACAGGATCAGGATCAGCACGACGTCGATGACCCAGGCGGCCAGCCGCTTGGAAGGCACGTCGGTATAGAACTCGGGCTGGAGCACCGGGTCGGGCAAGCCCCAGAGGCGGTCGGCGGAGGGTTCGGTGCGGTCTGTCATCGCTGACATGTAGGAAGCCAGAGGCGCGCCGGGAAGAGGCGGCCGCGGGGCCGCCTCCCGGAAAGCGCGGGTCAGTCCATCTGCTTGAAGTGGAACTCGCCGCCTTCCTTCAGACCCGAGGGCCAGCGCGCGGTCACGGTCTTCGTCCGGGTGTAGAAGCGGAAGGCATCGGGCCCGTGCTGGTTCAGATCGCCAAAGCCCGATTTCTTCCAGCCGCCGAAGGTGTGATAGGCCAGCGGTACCGGGATCGGGACGTTGATGCCCACCATCCCGATATTGATCCGGCTGGCAAAGTCGCGCGCGGTGTCGCCGTCGCGCGTGAAGATCGCGGTGCCATTGCCGTATTCGTGGTCCATGGCATAGCCCAGAGCTTCTTCATAGGTCTTCGCCCGGACGGTCGACAGCACGGGGCCGAAGATTTCGGTCCGGTAGATATCCATGTCGGTCGTGACCCGGTCGAAGAGGGTCGGACCGACGAAATAGCCCGCCTCATAGCCCTGAAGTGCGAAGGCCCGGCCGTCGATCACCAGATCGGCGCCCTGGGTCACGCCGGACTCGATCAGGCTCAGCACGCGCTTGCGCGCCTCGGCGGTGATGACCGGGCCGTAATCGACGTCGCTGCCGGCGGTGTAGGGGCCAACCTTCAGCTTTTCGATCCGGGGGACCAGCTTCTCGATCAGGCGGTCGGCGGTTTCCTCGCCCACCGGGACCGCGACCGAGATCGCCATGCAGCGTTCGCCCGCCGCGCCATAGCCCGCGCCCACCAGCGCGTCGGCCGCCTGGTCCATGTCGGCATCGGGCATGACGATCATGTGGTTCTTGGCGCCGCCGAAACATTGCACGCGCTTGCCGTTCGAACAGCCGCGCCCGTAGATGTATTCGGCAATCGGGGTCGAGCCGACAAAGCCGATGGCCTGGATCGCCGGGTTGTCGAGGATCGCGTCGACCGCCTCCTTGTCGCCGTTCACGACCTGCAGCACGCCGTCGGGCAGGCCCGCCTCCTGCAGCAGCTCGGCCAGCATCAGCGGCACCGAGGGGTCGCGTTCCGAGGGCTTGAGGATGAAGGCGTTGCCGCAGGCCAGCGCCGGGCCCATCTTCCACATCGGGATCATGGCCGGGAAGTTGAAGGGCGTGATGCCCGCGACCACACCCAGCGGCTGGCGCATCGAATACATGTCGATGCCCGGACCGGCGCTGTCGGTGAACTCGCCCTTCAGAAGATGCGGCGCGCCGATGCAGAACTCGATGACCTCGAGCCCGCGCTGCACGTCGCCCTTGGCATCGGGCAGGGTCTTGCCGTGTTCGGACGAAAGCGCCTCGGCCAGCTTGTCCATGTCGCGGTTCAGCAGGCGGACGAACTCCATAAGCACCCGGGCGCGGCGCTGCGGGTTGGTGGCGGCCCAGCCGGGCTGGGCTTCGGCCGCGGCGGCGATGGCGGCATCGACCTCGGCCTTCGAGGCCAGCGGCACGCGGGCCTGCACCTGGCCGAGCGCGGGGTTGTAGACATCGGCAAACCGACCCGAGGTCCCGGCGGTGTGCTGCCCGTTCACGAAATGGGTGAGATCCTTCATGGCGTTCTCCCTGGGTTTTTCTCGGGCGCGAGCTTAGTCTTGCAAATTTGTGCCGAAAAGCCGCAGATCGCCAAAAGCGTTTTGCAGAAATGCAAGGATGGGCGGATGAACTGGGATGACATGCGGCTGTTTCTGGCGGTGGCACGGGCCGAAAGCCTAACCGGGGCGGGCAAGGCCTTGCGGCTCGATCCCGCGACGCTGGGTCGGCGGATCGCTCGGCTGGAAGAGGCGCTGGGCAGCGCGCTTTTCGCCCGCTCGCCACGGGGCTACGGGCTGACCGAGGCGGGCGAGCGGCTGATGGTCCGCGCGGTCGAGGCCGAACAGGCGCTGACCGAGGGCGTCGAGGAGGTGCGCGGGCAGGAGGGGCAGCTGACCGGGACGGTGCGGATCGGGGCGCCGGACGGGGTCGCCAACTATCTGCTGCCGCAGGTGGCGGCGGCGATCTGCGACCGGCATCCGGGGCTTGAGGTGCAGATCGTCGCGCTGGCACGGGTCTTCAACCTCAGCCGCCGCGAGGCCGACATGGCGATCGCCGTCAGCCCGCCCAAGACCGGGCGGCTGACGGTGCAGCGGATCGCCGATTACCAGCTGCACCTTGCCGCCCATCGCGACTATCTGGCGGCGCATCCGCCGATCCGCGATCTGGCCGATCTCTCCGGGCACCGGATCGTCGGCTACATCCCCGACATGATCTTCGACAGCGAACTCGACTACCTGTCGGCCACCGGGGCCGAGCGGGTGGCGCTGGCTTCGAATTCGGTCTCGGTGCAGTTGAACTGGCTGCGGGCCGGCGCGGGGCTGGGCATCGTGCACGATTTCGCGATCCCGGCCGCGCCGGGGCTGGTCAGGGTTCTGGCTGATCGGGTGGCGCTCAGGCGCAGTTTTTATCTGATCCGCCATGGCGACGACCGCAAGCTGGCGCGGCTGACCCGGTTCGCCGGGCTGCTTCTGGACGGGGTGCGCGCGGAATTGCAGCGCCTCGAAGGCTTGACTTGACAGAATGTCGCGGTCCGGATGACGCTTGGTCAATCGACACCGTCATCCTGGGGAGGAGACAATGCAAGTTCATCAGATCCTGCGCGAGAAACTTGTGCCGGGGGTGGCGACGATCCCGCCTGAAACCTCGGTGGCCGATGCCGCAGCCGAGCTGTCGGCCCGGCGCATCGGCTCGCTCTTGGTCAGCGGCAGCGGCGAGCGTGTCGAGGGCATCGTTTCGGAACGCGATATCGTGCGCGAGCTGGGGCGGCGCGGTCCGAAATGCCTCAAGGACCCGGTGGCCGCGATCATGACCCGCCGCATCCAGTTCTGCGCGCTGGAAGACAGCGCCGATGCCGTGCTGGCGCGCATGACCGAGGGCCGGTTCCGGCACATGCCGGTCCTGGAAGACGGGCGGATGGTGGCGATCATCTCGATCGGCGACGTGGTCAAGGCGCGGATGTCGGAACTGGCGATGGAGAAGGCCGCGCTGGAAGGGATGATCATGGGCCACTAGCCCTGCGACGTTCGGAAATCGGTCGCCAAGCCCATGGTGTGCTTGCAAAATGGGCGCCAATATTGTTGCGTGCGCCGGGAAGGCTGCAGGAGGTTGCCCGATGCGCATCGGTCTATATCCGGGGACGTTCGACCCGGTGACGCTTGGCCATATCGACATCATCACCCGGGCCTGCGCGCTGGTGGACAGGCTGGTGATCGGGGTCGCGATCAACCGCGACAAGGGTCCGCTGTTTCCGCTGGAAGAACGTGTCGAGATGATCGAAAGCGAATGCGCGGCGCTGGGCGAGCGGTTCGGAACCGAGGTCGTCGTCCATCCCTTCGAGAACCTGCTGATCGACTGTGCCCGCGATGTCGGTGCCTCGATGATCCTGCGCGGGCTGCGGGCGGTCGCGGATTTCGAATACGAGTTCCAGATGGTCGGCATGAACCGCGCGCTCGATGCCAGTGTCGAGACGGTGTTCCTGATGGCCGATGCCCGGCGCCAGGCCATCGCCTCGAAGCTGGTCAAGGAGATCGCCCGGCTGGGCGGCGACGTGTCGAGTTTCGTGACGCCTGGGGTGCGCGACCGGCTGGTGGCGAAGTTCGTCTGACCGCCGGATTTTGCGCCTGGCCGTCAGATCGGCGAAATGGCGTCGGCATGTCGTTTCTCTCTGGCGGCCCTGACCGGGCCGCAGACGGGTATTTTTGCCAAGAAGAAGGTGGAGGCGGGGCGGCGGGCCCTGCTGTCCCCGGAGTTGCGACGGCAGGGGCGGTCGAGCGGACCGGATCGGGCCGGGCGGCGGCCGTTGGGGGGGGGCGCATTCCGCCTTTCCTTAAGCTACACTTGACGCAATGGCCCGCCACCGCGATTCGGAACGCGGCTGCGACAGGGCCCCGAAAAGACTGGCCGGAGAGCAGGCGGATGAGCGATATCGTGGAACTGGAGCGCCGGATCGTCGCGGCGCTGGACCGCATCGGGCGAGGGCTCGATGGGCTGCAGCGGGGCGACGACCCCGACCGGCCCGACCCCTCGGAGCTGGAGGCGCTGCGCGAGGCGCTGGAGACCGAGCGCGGTGCAAATGCGCAATTGAACGAGCGGGTCAAGGCGCTTCATGACCGTCAGGAGACACAGGTGGCGCGGCTCGAGCAGCGGGTGGCCGATCTGACCGCGCGGGCCGAGGCGGCGGAGGCCGATGTCGACCGGCTGCGGGCGGTGAATGCCAAGCTGCGCGAGACCAGCGCGGCGCTGCGCGAGGCGAATGCCCAGGGGCTGGGCGACCCCGGCGCCATCGACGCGGCGATGCTGGCGGAGCTTGAGGCGCTGACCGCGCTGCGCGCCAGCGACCGGGCCGAGATCGACGCCATTCTGGCTGAACTGATGCCGGTGGCCGAAGGAGGGGCGGCGCATGCCTAATATCGAGATCGTGATCGGCGGGCGCAGCTTCGATGTGGCCTGCCAACCCGGCGAGGAACCCTATCTGGCGGCCGCGGCCCGCATGCTCGATGCCGAGGCCTCGGTACTGTCGTCGCAGAACGGGCGGCTGCCGGAAGCGCGGCTTTTGCTGATGTCGGGGCTGATGCTGGCCGACAAGACGGTGGGGCTCGAAGAGCGGCTGAAGGGGCTTGAGGCGAAGCTTGCCGAGGCCTCGGCCCGGATCGAGGCCATGGAGACCGCGCCGCGCCCGGCGCCCGAGCGGGTCGAGGTGCCGGTCATTCCGCCATCCGTCGGCGAGACCCTGGCCGAGATCGCGGCGCGGGCCGAGGCGCTGGCGGCTCAGGTCGAGGACCGGGCATCGGGGTCCTGACCGCCAGACCCGAACAGGGGCGCCCGGGAATTTCGACCGGACGCCCTTTTCGATCGGGGATCACATCAGGGACTTGCGTCTGTTCAGGATCACCGAGATTTCCGACAGGATCCGGCCGATCCGCGCCCCCAGCCCTTCATGCGGCGGGGCCGCTGTCGGGAAGAAGGACAGCCGTCCGTTGTCGAGATCCTCGACGATGGCATCGAGCGCGAAGGCAAGCGGCAACAGGACGCTGCGTGCCACTGGCGCGCCCGGGGCAAAACGCCTGCCGGGGGCCGGGTCAGACACCTCGATCCGCGCGGTGCAGCGCGCGAGGCGCCGGGCCAGGGCTGCGGGCGCATCCGCGGGAAGCCGACTGACCAGATCGGCCGCCTCGCCCGAGACGCCCAGCCCGCGTTCGAGCGCGAGCGTGGCGCCGACAGGCGCGGTCAGCCGGACCTCGGACCGCCATTCACCGTCGAGATTGCGTTCGCGCAGTGCCACGGAACAGGCCAGCGGCCCCCGCAGATATTGCGCGATGCGCTTCGGCGGAAGGTGGTCGCCGGCCGGGCCGTACCACAGACGTGCCCGGATCATCGGGGCGGCCTCAGGCGTTGGCCGCGCGGATCTTGTCGGCCGCGTCCTTGGAATAGGCCACGCCCTTGTCCTCGAACAGCTTGTCGAGTTCGCCCGAGAGCGTCATCTCGGTGACGATGTCGCAACCGCCGACGAATTCGCCCTTGACGTAAAGCTGCGGGATCGTCGGCCAGTCCGAGAAGTCCTTGATGCCCTGGCGGATGTCGTCGTCGGCCAGCACGTTCACATCGGCATAGTCGACGCCCATGAAGTTCAGAACGCCCGCGACCCGGCTGGAAAAGCCGCATTGCGGCGCGGATTTGGTGCCCTTCATGTAAAGCACCACGTCATTGTCGGAAATCGTCTGCTGGATGCGATCCTTGGCGTCGGTCATGGTCTGCGGTCCTGTCTGCGGGGCCGGGTCTGGCCCCTGGTGGGTCTGGTGCGATCCGGCGCGCACGGCTCTGCGCGCCTCCGGGCGATCCGTCCGGTCAGTCCGGGGCCTTGGTGGTGAGGGCAAGCGCGTGAAGCGCGCCGCTCGAGCCTTCCATCTGGGTTTTCAGCGCCGCATAGACGGCACGCTGCTGCTGCACGCGGTTGAGGCCGCGAAAGCTTTCGTCGATCACCTCGGCGGCGTAGTGGTTTCCGTCCCCGGCAAGGTCGGTGATGGTGATCTGCGCGGCGGGAAACCTCTCGCGGATCAGGGTCTCGATTTCTTCGGGCGTGATCGCCATGGGCGGGCGTCCTTTCTGCTCTCCCCTGCCAGATGTAGAGGGGGGAACGGCTGGCTGCAAGCGGTCAGCCGCGCCACTCCTCGCGCAGCATGCCGAAGAGCAGGAGATCGGCGATATCGCCGGCCGGACGTTTCCAGTGACGGCGAAGCGTGCCTTCATGGGTGAAGCCCGCGGCCAGATAGACCCGGTGCGCCCGGTCGTTGTCGGCCGCCATGTCGAGCCAGATCCGGTCGGCGGCAAGCTCGGTGAAGGCGTGGCGGACAAGCGCGGCCAGAAAGGCGCGGCCGAGCCCCCGGCCGGTCTCGGCGAGTGCCAGGCGGCGCAGCTCGACCCGACCCGAGGGATTGCCGATCTCGCAGAAGAGCGCAAAGCCCAGGGGGCGGCCCTCGGGGGACCAGATGACCAGCCGGCAGGCAGGATCTGCCAGATGGGCGGCAAGCGCCGTGTCGTCCTCGTCGATCACGAAGCGCGCCATGTCCGGGCGACCCGCGACGGCGTGAAGGAACGGAAAATCCGCCGGTGAAACCGGGCGGATCGCGGTGGCGGAAGGGGCGCGGTCATGTGTCGTCACAGCCCGAGCCTAGCCGGATCTGCACGCCCTGTCAGGCCGGGGCGCGCGGGTCCGTTGTCGCAGGTTCCGCTCAGGGGTTCCGCTCAGGCGCGACCTCGGGGTTAGCCCAGGGCGGCGGCAAAGGCCGAGCGGTACAGCGCCGTGAGATCGGCAAGCGGGGCCGACACCCCGCCGAAGCTGACCTGATCGCCGCCGAACCGGCCGACGGCGGCCAGCGGCACGCCCGCCTTGGCGGCGGCGACCATCAGCGCCTCGGCCGCGTCGAACCCGGCCGCCACCAGATAGCGGGCCTGATCCTCGCCAAAGAGCGTAGGTGTGTCGGCCGCATCGAGGGTGACGCCGATCCCGCCGGCCTGGGCCAGTTCGAAGGCCGCGAGCGCGAGCCCGCCATCGGCCAGATCGGTCGCGGCGGCGATCAGTGCGCGGTTGGCGCGAAGGAAATCGCCATTGCGGCGTTCGGCCTCCAGATCGACCGGGGGCGCGTCGCCATCCTCGCGGTTGAAGACCTCGTACAGCAGCGCCGACTGGCCCAGATGGCCCGCCGTCTCGCCGATCAGAAGCGCCAGATGGCCGTCGGCGGGCACCCCCGCGATCAGCTCGTCGAGGCTTTCGAGCAGGCCCACTGCGCCGATGGTCGGCGTGGGCAGGATCGGGGCGCCGTCGGTTTCGTTGTAAAGCGAGACGTTGCCCGACACGATGGGCATGTCGAGCGCCAGGCAGGCCTCGCCGATGCCTTTGATCGCGCCGACGAACTGGCCCATGATCTCGGGCTTTTCGGGGTTTCCGAAATTCATGTTGTCGGTGGTGGCGAGCGGCTTGGCCCCCACCGCCGAGAGATTGCGGAACGCCTCGGCCACCGCCTGCTTGCCGCCCTCGACCGGGTTCGCGCGCACATAGCGGGGCGTCACGTCCGAGGTGAAGGCCAGTGCCTTGGGCGTGCCGTGAACGCGGATGACGCCCGCGCCAAGACCCGGGCGGATCACCGTGTCGGCCATCACCTGGGTGTCGTATTGTTCATAGACCCAGTGCCGGGAACAGTAGTTCACCGACGAGATCAGCGCCTTCAGCCCGTCGATCGGGTCGATGCCGGGCACGTCGTCCATGGGCGCGGCCGGGGGCGTCTCGACCCAGGGGCGGTCATATTCGGGGGCATTGCCCGACAGCGCCTTCAGGGGCAGGTCGGCCCGCACCTCGCCGCCGTGGACGATCAGGAAGCGGTCTTCGGGGATCGTCTCGCCGACGATGGCGAAGTCCAGATCCCACTTGTCGAAGATCGCCTTGGCCTCGGCCTCCTTCTCGGGGCGCAGCACCATCAGCATCCGTTCCTGGGATTCCGACAGCATCATTTCATAGGCGGTCATGCGTGCCTCGCGGCAGGGCACGCGATCCAGATCGAGCCGGATGCCCAGATTACCCTTGTCGCCCATCTCGACCGCCGAACAGGTCAGGCCCGCGGCCCCCATGTCCTGGATCGAGATCACCGCGCCCGAGGCCATCAGTTCCAGACAGGCCTCCATCAGGCGCTTTTCGGTGAAGGGGTCGCCGACCTGGACGGTGGGGCGTTTCTCCTCGATGCCCTCGTCGAATTCGGCCGAGGCCATGGTCGCGCCGCCGACGCCGTCGCGGCCGGTCTTGGCGCCCAGATAGACGACGGGCATGCCGACGCCCGAGGCGGCCGAGTAGAAGATCTTGTCGGTATCGGCCAGACCCGCCGCGAAGGCGTTCACCAGGCAGTTGCCGTTATAGGCGGGGTGGAAGCGGACCTCGCCGCCCACCGTCGGCACGCCGAAGCAGTTGCCATAGCCGCCCACGCCCTCGATCACGCCATGGACGACCTGGCGGGTCCTGGGGTGGCTCACCTCGCCGAAGCTGAGCGCGTTCATCGCCGCGATGGGCCGCGCGCCCATGGTGAAGACGTCGCGCAGGATGCCGCCCACGCCCGTGGCCGCGCCCTGGTAGGGCTCGATGTAGGAGGGGTGGTTGTGGCTTTCCATCTTGAAGATGACGGCCTGCCCGTCGCCGATATCGACGACGCCCGCATTCTCGCCGGGGCCGCAGATGACCTGCGGACCGGTGGTGGGCAGGGTGCGCAGCCATTTCTTCGAGGACTTGTAGGAACAGTGCTCGTTCCACATGGCCGAGAAGATGCCGAGTTCGGTGAAGGTCGGCGCCCGGTTCAGCAGCTGCAGGATGCGGTCATATTCGTCCGGCTTGATCCCGTGCGCGGCGATGAGATCTTCGGTGATCTGCGGCTCGTCCATGGCGGTCGTCTTCCCCTCGGGCAGTTTGGCGTCGTCCTACGACAGGAGCGCGGTCGGGGGAAGGGGGCGCATGGCGGAAGGCGGCACGGAAGACGCGCTGGCCGGGGTCATGCCCGCGATTCGACCGCCGAGTCGGGCTCCGGGCCACCGCAAACGGCTTCCGCCATGGCAGCGATCTTCACATCCCGGTGAGATCGCATGCGGACGTAACGGCAACTTGCCCAAAAAAGCGCCAAGCTTGTGCTGCGCGCAAAAAAAGGCCGAGCATAAGCTCGGCCCAAGTCCAACAGGGAGGTAAAGACGAAAGCGCTACTTCCGCCTTCGTCCAAGCAATTATGGACGAGGTGGCTGCGGTTCAAGTCCAAACTTGCCGCAAGGCAGCATAGACGGCATGCATGTGACACATATCTCACATCGAGGGCGTGTCTTTGTCGCGCTGCCGCTTCTCCATGATCTGTTCGGTGATGAACTCCCGGAAGGCCGCGATGCGGCGCGAGGCGCGCAATTCCTCGGGGTAGGCGAGGAAGACCGGCACGTCGTGCGATTCGATCTCGTCGAGCACCCGGACCAGATGCGGATGATCCTCGGTCACGTAATCGGGCAGGACCCCGATGCCGAGCCCGTTCAGCACCGCCTGCAGCACGCCGAAATAGTTGTTCACGGTCAGGGTCGAGGGGATGTTGTAGGTCATCAGCTCGCGCACCAGCCGCGCGCCTGCCGCGACCTGGGCCGACGAGGTGTTCTGGCAGATCAGCCGGTGGGTCGACAGATGCTCGGGTGTGGCGGGCATGCCGTGCGCGTCCAGATAGGGCTGGGTCGCGTAAAGCCGCATCTTGATGTTCATCAGCCGCAGCCGGATCAGGTCGGCCTGGCTCGGTTCCTTCATCCGGATCGCGACATCGGCCTCGCGCATCGGCAGGTCCAGAACCTGCTCTTCGAGCATCAGGTCGATCTTGAGCTCGGGGTAGCGCTGATAAAGGATCGGCAGCCGCTTGGCGAGCCAGAGCGACCCGAAGCCGGTGGTGGTGGTGACGCGCAGCTCGCCGAAGACCTCCTCGACGCTGTCGCGGATGCGCGCGACGGCCGTGTCGAGCCGCCGGGCCATGGCCGAGGTCGCGTCGAACAGCAACTCGCCCTGTTCGGTAAGAATCAGGCCGCGGGCATGGCGGTGAAAGAGGGTCGATCCAAGGCTTTCCTCAAGCGCCCGGATCTGGCGCGAGACCGCCGACTGGGACAGGTGCAGGCTTTCGCCGGCATGGGTCAGGCTGCCCGCGTCCGCGACCGCGTGAAATATCCTGAGCTTGTCCCAATCCATCATGCAATTCCCGCAATGCTGGTATACCGATTTCGACAGATACCTACAGGCGGCGGTTCCGGATTTGCAAACGAAGAAGTGCCGCCGAAATCATTTTGTAGGTCACGGTTCCTGACCTAGACTGGGGGCAAACCCGACGCCAAGGGAGGGGCGCCATGACCAGACCCGATGTGAGCCTGCACGATCGCTACGACCTGTCGAAATCCCGGATCCTGTTGAACGGGACCCAGGCGCTGGTGCGCCTGATGCTGATGCAGTCGGCCCGCGACCGGGCGGCCGGACTGGATACGGGAGGCTATGTCACCGGCTATCGCGGTTCGCCGCTCGGGGCGGTCGATCAGCAGATGATGCGGGCGCGGGCCGATCTGGAGGCCGCGGGCGTGCTGTTCCAGCCCGGGCTGAACGAGGATCTGGCGGTGACCGCGCTCTGGGGTACCCAGCAGGCCGAATTGCGGGGCGAGGGGCGGCATGACGGGGTCTTCGGCCTCTGGTATGGCAAGGGGCCGGGGGTCGACCGGTCGGGCGACGCGATCCGTCATGCGAACCTGGCCGGAACCTCGCCGCGGGGCGGGGTGCTGCTGGCGATGGGCGACGATCATACCGGCGAATCCTCGACCACCTGCCATCAGTCCGACTGGGCGATGGTCGATGCCTATGTGCCGGTGCTCTCGCCCGCGGGCGTGCAGGAGATCCTCGATTTCGGGCTGTACGGCTATGCGCTGTCGCGCTTTGCCGGGGTCTGGGTCGGGCTGAAGGTGATGAAGGACACCGTCGAGGTGACTTCGGTCGTCGATGGTCGCCCGGACCGGATGCGGTTCGTCACGCCGGAATTCGCGATGCCGCCCGGCGGGCTGGGCATCCGGCTGAACGATCACTGGGTGCCGCAGGAAGAGCGGATGATCGACCACAAGCGCTTTGCGGCCGAAGCCTTCGCCCATGCCAACCGCATCGACCGCCGGGTCTGGGGCAAGCCCGGGGCCAAAATCGGTCTGGTGGCGGCGGGCAAGAACTGGCTCGACCTCGTGCATGCGCTGGAACTGCTGGGGATCGGCGAGGCCGAGGCCGAGCGGCTGGGGATTTCGACCTACAAGGTCGGGCAGGTCTGGCCGCTGGACATGAAGGGCTTTGCCGAGTTCTTGGAAGGGCTCGAACTGATCGTGGTGATCGAGGAAAAGCGCAAGCTGATCGAGGTGCAGGCCAAGGAGGCGATCTTTCACAACCGCCGCGGCCGCCGGATCTATGGCTGGAAGAACGACCGCGACCAGGAACTGTTTCCGACCCGCTATGCGCTGGACCCGGTGATGATCGCCGAGAAGCTTGGCCAGATCCTGATCGAGGAGGGCCGCGAGACCGAGGCGCTGACCGCGGCGCTGGCGCGCATTCGCGAGGCGCGGCGCGCCGACAATGCCGAGGATCTGGCGGCGCGGCTGCCCTATTTCTGCGCGGGCTGCCCGCACAATACCTCGACGAAGGTGCCCGAGGGCGGGCGCGCCTATGCGGGGATCGGCTGCCATATCATGGCGCTCTGGATGGACCGCGAGACCAGCGGCTTCACCCATATGGGCGCGGAGGGCGCGAACTGGATCGGCGAGGCGCCGTTCTCGACCCGGGGCCATGTCTTCCAGAACCTCGGCGACGGCACCTATAACCATTCGGGGCGGCTGGCGATCCATGCCGCCATCGCGGCTGGCGTCAACATCACCTACAAGATCCTCTATAACGATGCGGTCGCCATGACCGGCGGGCAGGGCAACGATGGCGGCCTGACCGCGCGCCAGATCGTCGACGAACTGCTGGCCGCCGGCACAAAGCGCGTCGAGGTCGTCTATGACGAGAAGGAAGACCTAGACCCACGGGGCTTTCCGGCCGGGGTGGCCTGCCATCCGCGCGCCGAGCTGATGGCGGTGCAGAAGCGGCTGTCCGAAATCGAGAGCGTGACCGCGCTGGTCTATATCCAGACCTGCGCCGCCGAGAAGCGCCGCCGCCGGAAGAAGGGCGCCTTCCCGGACCCCGACACCCGCGTCTTCATCAATACCGATGTCTGCGAGGGCTGCGGCGATTGCGGGGTGCAGTCGAACTGCGTGGCCATCGTGCCGGTCGAGACCGAGTTCGGGCGCAAGCGCGCCATCGACCAGTCGGCCTGCAACAAGGATTTCTCCTGCCTCAAGGGGTTCTGCCCGTCCTTCGTGACGCTGAAGGGCGCGCGGCCGCGCAAGGAGGCCTCGGCCGAGGTCGAGATCGGCGCGCTGCCCGCGCCTGCGCTGCCCCGGATCGAGGGCACCTGGAACCTCGTCATCACCGGGGTCGGCGGCACCGGCGCGGTGACGGTGGGGGCGATCCTCGCCATGGCCGCCCATGTCGACGGCAAGGGCGCGGGGATGATGGAAATGGCCGGGCTCGCCCAGAAGGGCGGCGCGGTGCAGATCCATTGCCGGATCGCCGAAACGCCCTCGGATATTTCCGCCATCCGCGTGGCGACGGGCGAGGCCGATGCGGTGATCGGCGGCGATCTGGTGGTCACGGCGGGGGCGAAGACCGTCGGGCTGATGACGCAGGGCCGCACCGGAGCGGTTGTCAACAACCACGACATCGTGACCGGGGCCTTCACGCGCGATCCGGAATTCCGGGTGCCGTCGGACCGGCTGGAACTGGCGCTGAAGGCGCGGCTGAAGGACCGGCTGCAGCTGTTCGATGCGACCGAGCTCGCGCGGCGGCTGATGGGCGACACGATCTATGCCAACATGATCGTCACCGGCGCTGCCTGGCAGCAGGGGCTGATCCCGATCTCGCACGAGGCGATCGACCGGGCGATCGAGCTGAACGGGGCGGGCGTCGCGGGCAACCGCCGCGCCTTCGAGATCGGGCGCTGGGCTGCGGCCGAGCCTGCCGCAGCGGCGCGGGTGCTGGTCTCGGAGACGGTCGAGAAGCCCCGGTCGCTGCGCGAGCGGATCGCGCTGCGCGAGGCGCATCTGCGCGCCTATCAGTCGGCGCGGCTGGCGCGGCGCTATCGCCGGATGGTCGAGCGGTTCGAGGACCCGTTCCTGCGGGCGGCCGTGGCAAAGGGCTATCACAAGCTTCTGGCCTACAAGGACGAGTACGAGGTCGCACGGCTGCATCTGGAGACCGCCGCCAAGGCGCGCGCCGAATTCGAGGGCGATCTTCAGATCACCTGGCATCTGGCGCCGCCGTTCCTCAAGGGGCAGGGCTCGGACGGCCGTTCGAAGAAACGCGCCTTCGGGCGGCGGATGGAACAGGGGTTCCGGTTGCTCGCGGCGTTCAGGCGGCTGCGGGGCACGCCCTTCGATCCGTTCGGCTGGCAGGACGAACGGCGGCGCGAACGCGCGGCGATCCGGCGCTACGAGGCCGACATGGACGAGGTTCTGGATCGGCTCTCGCCCGCCACGCTGGACGCCTGCACCGCGCTGGCCGAACTGCCGCTGACGGTGCGGGGGTTCGGCCCGGTCAAGGCGGCGGCCGAGGCGGCGGCCGAGGCGCGGCGCGACGAGCTTCTGGCCGCGATCCGGCGCGGCGAGGCGCCGCTGCGGACGGCGGCGGAATAGAGGGCTGGCGGGGCTGCCGCCGGGCCTCGGGAAATCCGGGTCCGGCGGCCCCTGCGACGCCGATATTTCTTTTCTGCGCGCGGGTTTTGGTGTAGCTCCACAGGCCACCCGGCCCGGCGCCGGAGAGCTTCGGGGAACGCCCATGCGGGGCCAGGTCGCGCGCGACATCAGCTATTCGAGTTCGGCCCGGACCAAGGGCGGCAAGGCCCTGATCCGGGTTCTGGAAAATGCCACGGGGCGCATTTCGCTGATCCGCCGGGCCGAGGGCTACGAGGTCGAGGTCGAACGCGGCCGGAACTTCTGGGAGGTGATGGTCGACCGCTACGGGCTCAGCCTCGACGTGGTGCAGGGCAGCCTTTCGGACATTCCTGCCAACGGTCCGCTGATCCTGATTGCGAACCATCCCTACGGCATTCTCGACGGGCTGATGATGGGGCTGATCCTCGCGCGGGTGCGGGGCGATTTCCGCATTCTGGCGAATTCGGTCTTTCGCAAGGCCGAGGCGCTGAACCGGGTGATCCTGCCTGTCAGTTTCGACGAAACCAAGGCCGCGATGCAGGAGAACCTGGCGACCCGCAAGGCGGCACTGGCCTATCTGGCCGAGGGCGGGGCCATCGGGGTCTTTCCGGGCGGGACGGTATCGACTGCGCTTCGGCCGATGGGGCCGCCGATGGACCCGGGCTGGCGCAGCTTCACCGCGAAGATGGTGGCGAAATCCGATGCGACAGTGGTGCCGATCTTCTTCGACGGCCACAATTCGCGGCTGTTCCAGCTGGCCAGCCACCTGCACGAGACGCTGCGGATGGCGCTGCTGCTGAAGGAGTTCCGCTCGCGGGTCGACGAACCCGTGCGGGTCGCAATCGGCCGCCCGATCGACCGGGCGCGTCTGAATGCCCTTGGGCAGGATGCCAAAGCGATGATGGATTTCCTCCGCAACTCCACCTATGAGTTGTCTCCACGGCCTCTGAAGTCGCTCGCATACGGCTACGAGTTCGATCACAAACGCAGGGCATGAGAGCATGGCGGTTGGTGTCTTCGATTCCGGGCTTGGCGGTCTGACGGTGCTGGATGCGGTATCGCGTCGACTGCCCGATGTGCCCTTCGTCTATTTCGGCGACAACGCCCATGCGCCCTACGGCATCCGCGATGCCGAGGATGTCTACAAGCTGACCACCGCGGCGGTCTCGCGATTGTTCGATGCGGGCTGCGATCTGGCGATTCTCGCCTGCAACACGGCCTCGGCCGCAGCGCTTCGGCGGATGCAGGAAAGCTGGGTGCCGAAGGACAAGCGCGTGCTGGGGGTCTTCGTGCCGCTGATCGAGGCGCTGACCGAACGGCAATGGGGCGACAACTCGCCGCCGCGCGAGGTCGCGGTCAAGCATGTGGCGCTGTTCGCGACGCCCGCCACCGTGGCCAGCCGCGCCTTCCAGCGCGAACTGGCGTTTCGCGCCATCGGCGTCGATGTCGAGGCCCAGCCCTGCGGCGGGCTTGTCGATGCCATCGAGGCGGGCGACGAGATGCTGGCCGAGGCGCTGGTGCGGTCCCATGTCGAGGCGCTGAAGCGGCGGATGCCCCATCCCGAGGCCGCGATCCTCGGCTGCACCCATTACCCGTTGTTGCAGGGCGCCTTCCAGGAGGCGCTGGGCGCGGACGTCAAGGTCTATTCCCAGGCCAATCTGGTGGCGGAAAGCCTTGCCGACTATCTGGGCCGGCATCCCGGGATGCGGGGGCCGGGGGACGCCTCGATGTTCCTGACCACGGGCGATCCGGGCTTCGTGTCGGACAAGGCCACGCAATTCCTGCGACGACGCATCGAATTCCGCGCGGCCTGAGCCGGGCCCCATGCTGCCGGCGCATCCGGTGGGGAGCGGAAACACCCTGTTTCCGTGAACTTTATCAAATAACGGGTTGAAAAATATCAGGATTATGTTACATACAGCCTGAGTTTTTCTGGGGAACAAGATGAGACCTGTGCTTGCCGCGGCTGCCCTTGCGGCAATCTTTGCCCTTGGCGGGGCTGCGTCCGCCGCAACGATCGTTCTGGATGGCAGCAAGGATATCCGGCTGACGCTGAACGATGTCAGCAATGTCGTCCTGTCCTTCTCGATCGACGCCAGCGCGGCGAGCTACACGAATTCGGGCGGCTACATCAAATGGTCCACCCGCGAGGACGGTCGTCAGGACGCGGACGGCCCATGGGGCACCTGCCTCGAATGCGGCTATTCCGGCGGCGACTGGGCGATGAGCTACGACCCTTACAGCAGTTCGAACACGCTCAGCAGCGATCTGAAGCTCGATTTCGGCAAGACGCTCGAGTCCGTCTATGTCTGGATCCGGCCGACCTATGGGACAGGCACGGTATCCTATGACGATGGCAGCCAAGGCGCGCCCGACATCGCGGCCGTTCCGCTGCCCGCGGGTGGCCTCCTTCTGATTTCGGCTCTGGGGGCGGCGGCGCTCCTGCGTCAGCGCCAGCGCGCGCGGAAAGCGGGCTGAGCGGGGCTTGTGCCCTCTCTTGCGTTTGGCCCCGCGCGACAGGTAAGACAGCCGGGTCCGCCTTGTGCGGGCCCGTTTTCCTGCAGGGGCAGAAGCCATGACACACTCCGTCGCCATTCTCGGCGCCTCGGGCTATACCGGGGCAGAACTCATCCGGCTGATCGCCACTCATCCCGAGCTTCGCATCGTGGCGCTGTCGGGCGAGCGTAAGGCGGGGATGCCGATGGCCTCGGTGTTTCCGCATCTGCGCCATATGGACCTGCCCGATCTGGTGAAGATCGAGGAGATCGACTTTTCCACCGTCGATCTGGCCTTCTGCGCGCTGCCGCATGCGACCAGCCAGGCGGTGATCAAGGAATTACCCCGCGATCTGAAGATCGTCGATCTGTCGGCCGACTTCCGGCTGCGCGACCCGGCCGCCTACGAGAAATGGTACGGCAAGCCCCATGCCGCGGTCGATCTGCAGAAAGAGGCCGTCTATGGCCTGACCGAATTCTACCGCGACGAGATTCGCGCCGGACGGCTGGTCGCGGGCACCGGATGCAACGCGGCGACCGGGCAATATGCGCTGAGGCCGCTGATCGAGGCGGGTGTCATCGACCTTGACGAGATCGTGATCGACCTCAAGGCCGGGGTGTCCGGCGCGGGCCGGTCGCTGAAGGAAAACCTGCTGCATGCCGAACTGTCGGAAGGCTTTCACGCCTATTCGGCGGGCGGCACCCACCGGCATCTGGGCGAGTTCGACCAGGAATTCTCGAAGATCGCCGGGCGGCCTGTCGAGGTGCAGTTCACGCCCCACCTGATCCCCGCGAACCGGGGGATTCTCGCCACCGTCTACGTGCGCGGCGAGGCCGAGGTCGTTCATGCCACCTTGGCAAAGGCCTATGCGGATGAGACCTTCATCGAGGTCCTGCCCTTCGGAGACCACCCCTCGACCCGGCATATCCGGGGCTCGAACTTCGTCCATATCGGGGTTGTGGGCGACCGGAAACCGGGCCGGGCCATGGTGATCGCGGCGCTCGACAACCTGACCAAGGGCTCGTCGGGGCAGGCGCTGCAGAACGCCAACCTGATGCTCGGGATCGCCGAGGAAACCGGCCTGATGCTGGCCCCCTGCTTCCCCTGAGGGAGAACGCAAGATGCGCGGACTGAAGAAGAGACGGCGGATACAGATCATCCTACTGGCCTTTGCGGCGCTGGTGCTTTCGACCGGGCTGATCGGCTATGCGATGCGCGACGGCATCAACTTCTTCCGCTCGCCGAGCCAGGTGACCGAGGCCCCGCCGCCGCCGACCGAAACCTTCCGCATCGGCGGTCTGGTCGAGCAGGGCAGCCTGAAACGCGGTCAGGGCAAGACCATTCGCTTCAACGTCACCGATGGCGGCGCCAGCGTGCCCGTGACCTATACCGGCGTGCTGCCCGACCTGTTCAAGGAAAACCAGGGCATGGTCGGCACCGGGCGGCTGGTCGACGGCGTCTTCGAGGCGCGAGAGATCCTCGCCAAGCATGATGAAAGCTACATGCCCAAGGAAGTGGTCGACGCGCTGAAAGAACAGGGCGTCTATCGTGACCCGTCCGTTGAGGGCGCGAACGGCAGCTGAGCCTCACGCTAACCGCCTTCGATCCAAATTCCCCCGGTTCCGACGCGAAGCGGGGGAGAAGCGCTCATGAAAACGGTGGAAGACCTCGCGCGGGAAATCGTCCTGCGCGAAGGCGGCTTTGTGAACGATCCCGACGACCCGGGCGGTCCGACGAATCACGGGGTCACGCTGGACACGCTGCGCCGACTGCGGCTCGACCTGACCGGGGACGGGCTGGTCGACATCGCGGATGTGCGCAAGCTGAGTGCCGAGCAGGCGGTGGCGATCTATGTCGATCATTATTTCCGGCGGCCGAAACTCGACGCCCTTCCGGACCTGCTGCATCCTTCGGTCTTCGACATGTATGTCAACGCGGGCGCCAATGCGGTGCGGCTGCTGCAGCAATTGCTGAACGACATGGGCCAGCCCTGCGGGATCGACGGCGTCGTCGGGCCCGAGACGGCGCGTGCCGCGAAGACGGCTGCCGAGGCGGCGCCGGACCATATCGCCGACGCCTATGGCATCGCCCGGCGCAACTATTATTACGCGCTGGCCGACCGCCGCCCGGCGAGCCGCAAGTTCGCCTGCCGGCGGGATGGCGGCAAGGGCGGCTGGATCCTGCGGGCCGAGGAATTCATCTCGGCGCGCTATCATCTCAGCGACGACGAACATCGGGAAAGGACAGCGCGATGGGGATGATGAATGCAGCCCTCGGCATGCTCTTCTCGGGCGGGCCCAATGTGGTGCGCGAGGCGGCCGAGGTGTTCCGGGTCAATGCCGAGGCCGCCGACAAGCGCGATCTGGAATTGCAGCGCGCCGTGCTGGAGGAATTCGCCCGTGAATTCGCCCAGCCGCGCCAGACGCTTTTCGATGTGCTGATCGACGGGGCGAACCGGCTGCCCCGGCCGCTGCTGGCGCTGGGCACGGTCGGGCTGGCGATTTCGGCCATGGTCGACCCGGTCTGGTTCGCGGCCCGGATGCAGGGCATGGCGCTGGTGCCCGAGCCTCTCTGGTGGTTGATGGGTGCGATCATCAGCTTCTATTTCGGGGCGCGCTATCAGGCCAAGGGGCAGGATTTTCAGCGCTCGATCGCCGAGACCATGGCGATGGCGCCGCAGGTGGCGCGCAACCTCCAGCATCTGCGCGACCTGTCCGAAGAGGCAGTCGCGATCCGCACCGCCCGGAGCGATACCGACGCCGTGGCGGTCTCGCAGGGAGCCAATCCGGCGCTCGAGGCGTGGCGCGAGAGGTAATCGAGAGCTGATCACGGGACGGCTGCGCCCGGCGCGGCCGGGCTCACGATTGCGTAAACGTCTCGGCCCCGCGACGCGAAATCCATTGGCGCAGGGGCGCCGGGCGGGTATGAGATCGCCATGGTTATCGAGCTCGGCCACTTTGCCCTCGCCCTCGCCTTCGCCATTGCCCTGGTGCAGGCGATCATTCCCATGATCGGTGCCCACAAGGGCTGGAGCGGCTGGATGGCCATGGCCGAACCGGCCGCCATGGCGCAGTTCCTGCTGACCGCCTTCAGCTTCGGGGTTCTGACCTACGCCTTCGTGGTCTCGGATTTCTCGCTGAGGGTCGTGGTCGAGAACTCGCACACCCTGAAGCCCATGCTTTACAAGGTGTCGGGCGTCTGGGGAAACCACGAGGGCTCGATGCTGCTCTGGGTGCTGATCGTGGCGCTTTACGGCGCGCTCGCGGCCTGGTTCGGGGGCGGGCTGCCGCCGACCCTCAAGGCGCGGGTGCTGGCGGTGCAGGCGGCCATCGGCGCGGCCTTCTACGCCTTTATCCTTTTCACCTCTAACCCGTTCGACCGGCTGGCCGAGGCGCCTTTCGACGGGCAGGATCTGAACCCGCTGCTGCAGGACCCGGGGTTGGCCTTCCATCCGCCCTTCCTCTACCTCGGCTATGTCGGGCTTTCGATCTGCTTCTCCTTCGCGGTTGCGGCCCTGATCGAGGGCCGGGTCGATGCCGCCTGGGGGCGCTGGGTCAGGCCCTGGACGCTCGCCGCCTGGATCTGCCTGACGGTCGGCATCGCGTTGGGGTCCTGGTGGGCCTATTACGAACTGGGCTGGGGCGGTTTCTGGTTCTGGGACCCGGTCGAGAACGCCTCGTTCATGCCCTGGCTGATCGCCGCCGCGCTGTTGCATTCGGCCATCGTCGTCGAAAAGCGCGAGGCGCTGAAAAGCTGGACGATCCTGCTGTCGATCATCGCCTTCGGCTTCTCGCTGGTCGGTGCCTTCATCACCCGGTCGGGCATCATCACGTCCGTGCATGCCTTCGCCAACGACCCCGAGCGGGGCGTCTTCCTGCTGATGATCCTGCTGGTCTTCATGGGCGGCGCGCTGACGCTGTTCTCGGTGCGGGCCAGCGCGATGCAGGCCAAGGGCGTGTTCGGGACGGTCAGCCGGGAATCGGCGCTGGTCTTCAACAACATCCTGCTGGCGGTCGCGGCGCTGGTGGTCTTCGTCGGCACGATCTGGCCGCTGGTGGCCGAGATGGCCTTCGACCGCAAGCTGTCGGTCGGCGCACCCTTCTTCAACATGGCCTTCACGCCCTTCATGGTGGTGCTGGCGATCCTGTTGCCGCTGGGCTCGATCCTGCCCTGGAAGCGGGCGCGACTTGCCCGCGCGGCAGGGCCGGTGCTGCCCGCGCTGGTGCTGGCAGTGGCGCTGGGGGCACTTGTCTGGGCGATGCAGACCGGACACAGCGCGCTTGGGCCCATCGGCGTGGCGCTGGGTGCCTGGTTGATCGCCGGGTCGGCGGTCGATCTCTGGCTGCGGGCCGGACGTGCGGGGCTGGTGGCACGGCTCGGCCGGCTGACGCGGCTGCCGCGCGCCGATTGGGGCAAGGCGGTCGCCCATGCCGGGCTGGGGATCACCATGATCGGCATTTCCGCGATGCTGGCCTGGAACCAGGAAGACATCCGCGTCGCCCAGATCGGCGAGCGCTATGACCTGGGCGGCTACGGCTTCCAACTGGACCGGGTGCAGAAGCTGGAAGGCCCGAACTATATCTCGACCGCCGCCACCATGAGCGTCTGGCGCGGCGACAAGCAGATCGCAGAAATGCATCCCGAAAAGCGGGTCTACCCGGTCGCGGGCATGCCCACGACCGAGGCGGCCATCGACGGCGGGTTTCTGCGCGATCTTTATGTCGCCATCGGCGATCCGCAGCAGGACGGCGGCTGGGCGGTGCGCACCTATATCAAGCCCTTCGCCAACTGGATCTGGATGGGGGCCATCGTGATGGCGCTGGGCGGGCTTCTCAGCCTTTCCGATCGCCGGGTCCGCGTCGCCGCCGGGGCGCGCAAGGATCGCGGCCCCGTGCTGCCCCAGCCCGCCGAATGAGGATGCCGATGCCCCGTCCCGCGCTGATCTCTGCCCTTCTGCTGGCCCTGAGCCTGACCCCGTTGCTAAGCGGGCCGCTGAAGGCGGTCGAACCGAACGAGATGCTGGCCGACCCGGCCGAAGAGGCCCGCGCCCGCGATATCTCGAAGGGCATCCGCTGTCTCGTCTGCCGCAACGAAAGCATCGACGATTCCAACGCCGATCTGGCGCGCGACCTTCGGGTCCTGGTGCGCGAGCGGATCGCGGCGGGCGACAGCGATACCGAGGTCGTCGACTATCTGGTCGACCGCTATGGCGAATACGTCCTGCTGAAACCAACTGCCACCGGCTCGAACCTCGTGCTTTACATCGCCGGGCCGCTGATGCTGGTACTGGGGCTGGGCGCGGCCGTTTTCTACATTCGCGGACGCCGGGCCGGGCGCGATGCGGGCTCGGAGGCGCTGAGCCCCGAGGAAGAGGCGCGGCTGAAAGAGATCCTCGGCAAGTGAGGCGCTGACCTCGCGTCTCCCTTTTCCCCGGGCGCGCTGCCGCTAGTCTGACCGGAGACCGGGCAAGGGGAGGATACTGCCGTGACGGATTACAAGACCATCGGATTTGACTGCACGGACGGGCTGGCGGTGGTGACGCTGAACCGGCCCGAGGTGATGAATGCGCTCAGCGCGCAGATGCGGGCCGAGATCACCCATGCGATGCGCGCGGCGGGGCAGGCGGCGCGAGTCGTGGTGCTGACCGGCGCGGGCCGGGCCTTCTGTTCCGGCCAGGACCTGGGCGACGGCGCCAACATCGCCAATATCGACATCGAGCGCACGCTGCGGGACGAATACGAACCGATGCTGAACGCCATCATCGACTGTCCGGTGCCGGTGATCGCGGCGGTCAACGGCGCCGCCGCCGGGGCCGGGGCCAATCTGGCGCTGGCCGCCGATGTGGTCATCGCCTCCGAGGCTGCGGTTTTCGTGCAGGCCTTTACCCGCATCGGGCTGATCCCCGATGCGGGCGGCACCTACTGGTTGCCCCGGCAGGTGGGCTTTGCCCGCGCGATGGGGGCGGCCCTTTTCGCCGAACCCGTCCCGGCGCGTCAGGCGGCCGAGTGGGGCATGATCTGGGAGGCCGTGCCCGAGGACGGGTTCGAGGCCCACTGGCGCGCCCGGGCGGCGCAGCTGGCCTCGGGGCCGACCGTGGCTTACGCCAATCTCAAGACCGCGCTGCGGCGCTCGGTCTCGAACGATTTCGAGACCCAGCTGTCGCTGGAGGCCGAACTGCAGGGCCAATGCGGTGCCTCGCGCGACTTCAAGGAGGGCGTGCTGGCCTTTCTCGAAAAGCGCAAGGCCCGGTTCGAGGGCTGCTGAGACGGGGGCGGTCGGCCGGTCCTTGCCGAGGCGAGGCCCGGCTCCGTGCGGCGATGGAACGGGAGGGGCAAGCCGTGCGTTGGGCAAGGCAAATGACCCAAGGGAAAGGATCCGCCATGACCCGTCTTCATACGATCACCGCCGTTTCGCTTCTTGGCGCCGCCTTGCTGGCGGGGTGCGGCGAAAGCTACGGCGAACGCGCACTGACCGGCGGCGTGCTGGGCGCGGGCGTTGGTGCAGCGACCGGCAACGATGTGGGGACCAGTGCCGCGATTGGGGCCGGTGCGGGTATCCTGACCAAGTAACCGGACCCCGCCGGGCGTCCGGCGCCCCGAAATGAAACGGACCCGCAGGCATCGGCCTGCGGGTCCGGTGTTTCGGTGACGGCCGGGGCGATCAGCGCCGGTCTTCGACATCCACGTAGTCGCGGCGGGTGGCGCCGGTATAAAGCTGGCGCGGACGGCCGATCTTCATCGCCGGATCGCCGATCATTTCCTTCCACTGGGAAATCCAGCCGACGGTGCGGCTGACCGCGAAGATCGGCGTGAACATCGAGGTCGGGAAGCCCATCGCGTCGAGGATGATGCCCGAATAGAAATCGACGTTCGGGTAGAGTTTCTTCGAGACGAAATACTCGTCCTCCAGCGCGATCTTCTCAAGCTCCATCGCGACTTTCAGGGTCTCGTTGTTCTCGATGCCCAGAAGCTCCAGCACCTCGTCGGCGGATTGCTTCATCACCTTGGCGCGCGGGTCGAAATTCTTGTAGACCCGGTGGCCAAAGCCCATCAGGCGGAACGGATCGTTCTTGTCCTTGGCGCGGGCGATGAATTCCGGGATCCGGTCGACGGTGCCGATCTCGCGCAGCATTTCCAGACAGGCCTGGTTGGCGCCGCCATGGGCCGGGCCCCAGAGGCAGGCGATGCCGGCCGCGATGCAGGCAAAGGGGTTCGCGCCCGACGACGAGGCCAGACGCACCGTCGAGGTCGAGGCGTTCTGTTCGTGGTCGGCGTGCAGCGTCAGGATCCGGTCCATCGCGCGGGTCAGGATCGGGTCGACCTCATATTCCTCGCAGGGCACCGCAAAGCACATGCGCAGGAAGTTCGAGGCATAGTCCAGATCGTTGCGCGGATAGATGAAGGGCTGGCCGATCGAATACTTGTAGGCCATCGCGGCGATCGTCGGGACCTTGGCGATCAGCCGGATCGAGGCGACCTCGCGCTGCCAGGGGTCCGAGATGTCGGTCGAGTCGTGGTAGAAGGCCGACATGGCGCCGACCACGGCCACCATGACCGCCATCGGGTGCGCGTCGCGGCGGAACCCGGTGAAGAAGCGGTGCATCTGTTCATGCACCATGGTGTGGCGGGTCACGCGGTTCTCGAAGTCTTCCAGCTGGGCGGCGGTGGGCAGTTCGCCGTACAGCAGCAGGAAGCAGACCTCGAGAAAGTGGGATTTCTCGGCAAGCTGGTCGATGGGATAGCCGCGATGCAGCAGCTCGCCCTTGTCTCCGTCGATGAAGGTGATCGAGCTTTCGCAGGACGAGGTCGAGGTGAAGCCCGGATCGTGGGTAAAGATCCCCATCTGGCCGTAGAGCTTGCGGATATCGACGACGTCCGGCCCGGCCGTCGGGCTCAGCACCGGCAGCTCGACCGATGTGTCACCCAGAGTCAGCGTTGCGGATTTCTTGCTGTCAGCCATGAAAGTCCCTCTTCTTGAGATACCGGGCCGCGCTCCCTGATCGCGGCTCCGGACGGTGGCGTGCAGGGGGCTTTCGGCGGCGGTGCCTCAGCCCTGGGTGTCAGCCAGCCGGGCGAGCGTCTCGTCCCGGCCGATGACAAGCATCATGTCAAAGACGCTGGGCGTAACCGTCCGCCCGGCAAGTGCGGCGCGCAGGGGCGGGGCCAGTTTCCCGAGGGTCAGCCCATGGGCCTCTGCCACCCCGGTCACGGCCGCCTCAAGGGCGTCACGCGTCCAGCTAGCATTTTGCAGATGCGGCGTCAATTCTCCCAGTATACCACGGGATACATCATCCAGCGATTTTGCTGCTTTCTGATCCGGCTCGAAGGGACGCTCTCCCAGAACGAAATACGCCTTTTCAACGAGTTGGGGGAAGGTCTTCGCGGATTGCTTGAGGAAGGGCAGGGCGCGGGCCAGACCGGCGATCTGTTCTTCCGTCAGGGACGGTCCGTCAGTTGCGGCCAGAAAAGCCTGAACTTCGCGCAGCAGCGCGGCATCCTCCGCCGCCGCGATATGCTGACCCGAGAGGTTTTCAAGCTTCTTGAAGTCGAGCCGCGCGGGAGAGCGGCCGATTCCTTCAAGGCTGAACCATTCCTTGGCCTGGGCGTCGTCGAAGACCTCGTCATCCCCGTGCGACCAGCCGAGCCGGGCCAGATAGTTGCGCATCGCGGCCGCCGGATAGCCCATGGCCTGGTATTCCTCGACCCCCAGCGCGCCGTGGCGCTTCGACAGCTTCTTGCCATCGGGCCCGTGGATCAGCGGGATATGCGCCCAGACCGGCACCGGCCAGCCCATGGCGTGATAGATCTGCATCTGCCGGGCCGCGTTGTTGAGGTGGTCGTCGCCCCGGATCACATGGGTCACGCCCATGTCGTGATCGTCGACCACCACCGCCAGCATGTAAGTGGGCGTGCCGTCCGAGCGCAGCATCACCATGTCGTCAAGCTGGTCGTTGCCGATCTTCACGTCGCCCTGCACCTTGTCAGCGATCACCGTCGCGCCCTCGCGCGGGGCCTTCAGCCGGATCACATAGGGCGCATCGGGATGGGTCGCCGGATCGGCGTCGCGCCAGGGGCTCTGGAAAAGCGTCGAGCGGCCCTCGGCGCGCGCCGCCTCGCGAAAGGCCTCGATCTCGGCCTGCGTTGCGAAGCACTTGTAGGCGGTGCCGTTGTCCAGCATCGCGCGGGCCACCTCGGCATGGCGGGGCGCGCGTTCGAACTGGCTGATGGCCTCGCCGTCCCAGTCGAGCCCCAGCCAGGTCAGCCCCTTCAGGATCGCGGCCGTCGCCTCGGGGGTCGAGCGGGCGCGGTCGGTATCCTCGATCCGCAGCAGGAAGCGACCGCCCCGGCCGCGCGCGAAAAGCCAGTTGAACAGCGCCGTGCGCGCGCCGCCGATATGCAGGTACCCGGTCGGCGAGGGCGCGAAACGGGTGACGACAGGGCCGTCCGACATGTCGGTCATGAGCCTTAACCTTTTATTCACCATGGTGGAGATAGCGTCTCTGTCTGTCTAGGAGATCGCTGCGGAGAGGACAAGCGGTGGGGCTTCTGCTGACCGGGCCGGTCGGCCTTGCGGGACCGGCACAGCTGGCGCGGGCGCTGGCCTTGGCGGCGTCGGCGATGCTGGCGTCGGTCGAGGCCCGGCGCGGCCATCTCTTCCCCTGGACGCCGGTCTTCCTGTCGTTGGGCATCGGGCTGTATTTCCTGCAGAAAACCGAGCCGCCGGTCTGGGCGCTCTGGGCCTGCGCCGGGGCCGCTGCCGTGCTGGCCCTGGCCGCGCGCCGCCTGCCCGAGCTGTGGGGGCCTCTCCTGATCGCGCTGGCGCTGGTTGCGGGCGGGACGGCGCTGGCAGGGGCCCGCGCCCATCTGGTCGCGGCGCCCAAGCTCGACCACCGCGTCTATGGCGCGCTCGAGGGCCGGGTGCTGGTTCTGGACCGCTCGATCTCGGACGCGCCGCGGATCACGCTCGATCAGGTCTGGATCGAGCGCGTGCCCCCCGACCAGACGCCCCGCCGGTTGCGCGTGGCGCTGCATGGCGAGGGCGGGGTGACGGCGCCGCCGCCCGGCGCCCGGATCGCGATGATGGCGCATTTGTCACCGCCGGGCGCCCCGGCCGAGCCCGGCGGCTTCGATTTCCGCCGCCATGCCTGGTTCCAGCAGATCGGGGCGGTGGGCTATGCCAACAGCCCGGCGGTGACGCTGAGCCCGCCCGAGGGCGGCGCCACGCTTCTGGTGCACCGCATGCGGATGGCGCTGTCGGACGCGCTTCGGGCGCGCATTCCGGGCGATCAGGGCGCGTTCGCGGCGGCGATCCTGACCGGCGACCGCTCGGCCATGTCGCGCGACACGATCCAGGCGCTGCGCGACTCGAACCTCGCGCATCTGCTGGCGATCTCGGGGCTGCATATGGGGTTGCTGACCGGGGTCGTGTTCGCCGCGCTGCGCTTTGCGCTGGCGCTCTGGCCGCGGCTGGCGCTGCGCCTGCCGATCAAGAAGATCGCGGCGGCGGGGGCGCTGGCGGTCGGCGCGGTCTATCTGGCGCTCTCGGGCGGCAATGTCGCGACCGAGCGTGCCTTCGTCATGGTCGCGGTCGTGCTTGGCGCGGTGATGGCCGACCGCCGGGCGCTGACGCTCCGCGCAGTGGCGCTGGCCGCGCTGATCGTGCTGGTCCTGACCCCCGAAAGCCTGACCCAGGCGGGCTTCCAGATGTCCTTTGCCGCGACGACGGCGCTGATCGCGGTCTTTGCCGCGCTGCGCGACCGGCCCGAAGGCGGCTGGCGCCCGCCCCGCTGGGCGCAGGGCGCGCTGGCGGTGGTGATCTCCTCGGCGGTGGCGGGGGCCGCGACCGCACCCTTCGGGGCCGCGCATTTCAACCAGGTCTCGCAATTCGGGCTGATCGCCAATCTGGCCTCGGTGCCGCTGATGGGGCTTCTGGTGATGCCCGCCGCGGTCGCAGCCGCCTGTCTCGCGCCCTTCGGGCTGGCGGTGCTGGGGCTCGAGCCGATGCGCTGGGGCATCGCCTGGATCCTCTGGGTGGCCGAGCGGGTCGCGGGGCTTGACGGCGCAGTCTGGCCCGTGCCCGCGCCGGGGCCGGCCGTGCTGCCGCTGATCGCGGTCGGGGCGCTTTTTGTCATGCTCTGGACGGGCCGCGCCCGGGCGCTGGGGCTGGTGCCGATCCTCGCGGCTTTCGCGCTCTGGTCGGCAGTCGAGCGCCCCGCACTGCTGATTGCCGACAGCGGCGGGTTGATGGGGGCGATGGGCTCCGAGGGCCGGGCGCTGTCGAAACCCTCGGGCGAGGGCTTCGTCGCGCTGAGCTGGCTGGAAAACGACGGCGACAGCGCCGATCAGGCCATGGCCGTCGCCCGGCCGGGGTTGAACGGCGCGCGTGGCGAACAGGAGGCGACGGTGGCCGGGCAGCGGGTGACGCTGATCACCGGGCGCGGCTGGGCCGACCGGATCGCGCCCGCCTGCATGCGGGGTTGGGTGGTGGTGCCGCAATATGTCGACGATCCGCCTGCGGGGTGCCGGGTCTTCGACCGCGCGGCGCTGGCCCGGACCGGGGCGCTGGCGTTGTTTCCCGGCGCGGACGGCCCGCGCCTTGTCACCGCCCGCGGCGTGGCGGGCGACCGGCTCTGGGCTCAGTAGCTGCGGATCAGCCCGACCAGACGGCCCTGCACCTTGACCTGATCGGATCGCAGGATGCGGGTCTCATAGGCCGGGTTCGCGGCTTCGAGCGCGATCATCTCGCCCTTGCGTCGGAACCGCTTCAGCGTCGCCTCATGGCCCTCGACCAGTGCCACCACGATCTCGCCGTTCTCGGCGGTGGTCTGTTCGCGGATCACCACGACGTCGCCATCGTTGATCCCGGCCTCGATCATCGAGTCGCCCTTGACCTCCAGCGCGTAATGCCGTCCCCGGCCCGACAGCATCGAGCCCGGCACAGCCACCGTATGCGACACCTCGGAAATCGCCTCGATCGGCGTGCCCGCCGCGATCCGGCCCATCACCGGCAGTTCCAGCGCATGGACGGGCGTGACGTCCATCGCACCCGAGGGGGGCGGCGTCTCGGGGCGGTCGCCGTCGATGACCACCGGGCGGAAGCCCCTGGCCTCCAGCGCCTCGGGCAGCTTGACGATCTCGATGGCGCGGGCGCGATGGGCCAGACGGCGGATGAATCCGCGTTCCTCCAGCGCCGTGATCAGTCGGTGAATGCCCGATTTGGACCGCAGATCCAGCGCCTCCTTCATCTCGTCGAAGGACGGCGGAACACCGTCGCGCTGCATTCTTTTATGAATGAATTCAAGAAGATCCAGTTGCTTGCGAGTCAACATGTCCATCCCCCCACAGGAAGCCGTTCTCTCCTGTTCTAGACATGTTCACGTTTTGTGTCAAGCTTTAGTTACCGCAACGTCAAGTATTCCGCCAGTGCCCCTGCGGGCTGTGGCCCGTCGTCCGCCGGACGGATCAGCAGCGCATCGGCCTCGGCCAGCACCGACAGCAGCGCGCTGTCCTGCCGCTCGAAGGGCAAAAGGCCCTCGGGTGTCAGGCGCGCGCGCAGGAAATGGGTGCGCGGTCCGTTGGCCTCGAGATCTGTGGCCAGCGGCGCGCGCGCGGTCGGGAGGGGCGCCTTGGGCAGGCCCTGAAAGGCCCGAAGCGCAGGCCGCAGGAAGACATGGCCGCAGACCATGGCCGAGACCGGGTTGCCGGGCAGGCCGATCATCGCGGCCCCGCCCAGACGGCCCGCCATCACCGGCTTTCCGGGCCGCATCGCGACCTTGTAGAAGGCCGGCGCCATACCGAGATCGGCCGCGACCTTGCCGACGATGTCGTGATCGCCGACCGAGGCGCCGCCGATGGTCACCACCAGATCGGCGCCCTCGGCCAGGGCGAAGACGGATCGCAGCGAGGCCTCGCTGTCGCGCGCGATGGGCAGCAGCCGGGCGATGCCGCCCTCGGCCTCGATCAGCGCCTTCAGCCCGAAGCCGTTCGCGGCCACGATCTGGTCGGGGCCGGGGGTTTCGCCCGGCATCACCAGCTCGTCGCCGGTCGCGATCAGCGCGACCTCGGGGCGGCGGTGGACGGGCAGGGCGGGCAGGTTCATAGCGGCGGCCAGCGCCAGATCGGCGGGACCCAGACGGCGCGGGGCGGCCAGCATGTCGCCTTGCCGGAAATCGCCGCCCGCCGCGCGGATATTGGTGCCGTGATCGAAGCCCGCGCCCAGCACGATCCGGTCACCCTCGCGGGTCACGTCTTCCTGAATGACGACGCGGTCGGCGCCCGCGGGCAAGGGCGCGCCGGTGAAGATCCGCACCGCCTGCCCCGGCGCCACCGTGCCCGGCCAGCCCTGACCGGCGGCGGCCTCGCCCTCGACGCGCAGCGCCGCGCCCGGGCGGGCGTCTTCCTCGCGGATCGCATAGCCGTCCATCGCCGAGGCCGCAAAGGGCGGCTGGCTGCGGCGCGCGGCGACCGGGCGGGCCAGCACCCGGCCCGCGGCCTCGGCCAGCGGCACCTCCTCGACGGGCAGCGGCGCGATCAGGTCGAAGACATGGCCAAGCGCCGCGTCGACCGAGATCATTCGGAGGCCTCGTAGCGGCCCGACTTGCCGCCCTCTTTCAGCTTCAGCCGGATGCCGCCGATTTCCATGCCCTTCTCGGCGGCCTTGAGCATGTCATAGACCGTCAGTGCCGCCGTACTGACCGCGGTCAGCGCCTCCATCTCGACCCCGGTGCGCCCGGTGGTCTTGACCGTGGCCTCGATCCGAAGGCCCGGCAGGCTCTCGTCGGGCGTCAGATCGACCGCAACCCGGGTGATCGGCAGCGGATGGCACAGCGGGATCAGATCCGAGGTCTTCTTGGCCCCCATGATGCCCGCGAGCCGCGCGACCCCGATCACGTCGCCTTTCTTCGCGCTGCCCGCGCGGACCAGAGCCAGCGTCTCGGGGGCCATCCGGACCCATCCCGTCGCCACCGCCAGCCGCGCGGTCTCGGACTTGTCCGAGACATCGACCATATGGGCCCGGCCTTCGGCGTCGAAATGGGTCAGCTCGGGCATCAATGCGCGCCCATCGCCGGGTTGGCCAGCAGCTTGCGGGTCGCGGCGGCGACATCCTCCTGACGCATCAGGCTTTCGCCGATCAGGAAGCTGCGCACGCCGTACATCGCCATCTGCGCCAGATCGGCCGGGGTGTTGAGCCCGGATTCGCTGACGATCTGGCGGCCTTCGGGCACCCGCTTGGCCAGCTGCCTGGTGGTGTCGAGGCTGGTCTCGAACGACTTCAGATTGCGGTTGTTGATGCCGATCAGAGCCGATTTCAGCTTGGCCGCGCGGTCCAGTTCATCGGCGTCATGAACCTCGATCAACGCATCCATCCCCCAGGAAGTCGCGGCCTCTTCCAGCTCGGCCGCCTGGGCGTCAGACACGCTGGCCATGATGATCAGGATACAGTCGGCGCCCAGCGCCCGGGCCTCGGCCACCTGATAGGTATCGTAGAGGAAATCCTTGCGCAGCACTGGCAGCTTCACCGCCGCGCGGGCCTCGGTCAGGAACGGCTTGGCCCCCTGAAACGAGGGCGTGTCGGTCAGCACCGACAGGCAGGCCGCGCCGCCTGCCTCATAGGCACGCGCCAGCGCGGGCGGGTCGAAATCGGGCCGGATCAGCCCCTTCGACGGGCTGGCCTTCTTGATTTCCGCGATCAGCCCGTAGCCCGTCAGCGCCGCCCGGTGCAGCGCCTCGGCAAAGCCGCGCACGGCCGGGGCGGCGCGTGCCGCCGCCTCGACATCCGCCAGCGGCCGCGTGGCCTTGTCGGCGGCGACCTCTTCCAGCTTGTAGGCCTTGATGCGGTCCAGAATGGTCTCGGTCATGCGGCCTCCGATGTGATCCGGGCGAGGCCCTCGACCTTGCTTTTGGCCGCGCCGCTGTCGATGCTGTCCTGTGCCCGCTCGACGCCCTCGCGCAGCGTCGTGACCCGGCCCGCCACCACCAGAGCGGCGGCCGCGTTCAGCAGCACGGCGTCGCGATAGGCCGAGGCCTCGCCGTCGAGAAGCGCCGCGAAGGCGCGGGCGTTGTGATCGGGCGTGCCGCCGATGATGGCCTCGAAGGGATGGACCGGCAGGCCCGCTTCTTCGGGATGCAGCTCGCGCTCGGTGATGGTGCCTTCCTCCAGCATCGCGACATGGCTGATCCCCGCGATCGACAACTCGTCGGTGCCGTCGCCGCCATGCACCAGCCAGGCGACTTCGGTGCCGAGCCGGTCGAGCGTCTCGGCCATGGGGCGCAGAAGTGCCTTGGAAAAGGCGCCGGTCAGCTGGCGCGTGACCCCGGCGGGGTTGGTCAGCGGGCCGAGGATGTTGAAGATCGTCCGGGTGCCCAGCTCGGCCCGGGTCGGGCCGACATGGGCCATGGCCGGATGGTGCATCGGCGCCATCATGAAGCCGATGCCGACCTCCCTCAGCGCGGTTTCGACGACATCGGCGCCGACCATCACGTTGATGCCCATATGGGTCATCGCATCCGCCGCGCCCGATTTCGACGACAGGTTGCGGTTGCCGTGCTTGGCCACCGGCACGCCCGCGCCCGCCACCACGAAGGCGGTCGCGGTCGAGATGTTCAACGTGCCCTTGCCGTCACCGCCGGTGCCGACGATGTCGATGGCGCCCTCGGGCGCGGTCACCTTCCGGCATTTCGAGCGCATGACCTTCGCGGCGGCGGCATATTCGTCGACCGTCTCGCCCCGGGTGCGCAGCGCCATCAGCAGACCGCCGATCTGGCTTGGCGTCGCCTCGCCCTCGAACAGCGCCTCGAAGGCGGTCTCGGCCTCGTCCCGGGTCAGGGGGCGGTCGGCGGCAAGGCCGATCAGCGGTTTCAGCGCGTCGCTCATGCGGGTTCCTTCACGGTGTCGAGGAACGTCTTCAACAGGGCATGGCCATGCTCCGAGGCGATGCTTTCGGGGTGGAACTGCACCCCGTGGATCGGCAGCTCGCGGTGGCGCAGCCCCATGATGGTTCCGTCTTCCAGCCAGGCATTGGCGATCAGGCAGTCGGGCAGGCTGGCGCGCTCGACGATCAGCGAATGATACCGGGTCGCCTTGAAGGGCGAGGGCAGGCCCGCGAAGACGCCCGACCCGTCATGCTCGATCGAGCCCATCTTGCCATGCACGATCTCGGCCGCGCGCACCACCTTGCCGCCGAACGCCTCGCCGATGGTCTGGTGGCCGAGGCAGACGCCCATCAGCGGTATGCCGGTCTCGGCCGCGGCGCGGGTCAGGGGCAGGCAGATCCCGGCCTGGGCCGGATCGCAGGGGCCGGGCGACAACAGGATCGCGGACGGCCGCAGCCCCATCGCCTCCTGCACGTTCAGGGCATCGTTGCGGACGACCTTCGTCTCGGCGCCGAGTTCCCCGAGATAGTGCACCAGATTATAGGTGAAACTGTCGTAATTGTCGATCAAGAGCAGCATGGTCAGCGCCTTCGCGAAAGGGGATGAACCGGGTCGCGGGTCGGGCTATACATGCTCAGAGCGACGCGCCCCGGTCAAGGGGCGGCGGCGGGGCAAAGGGTCCCGCATCGGACAGGGCGGCCCGGGCAGGCCGTCGCGAGGTCGGAGGTACGAGGCATGGGCAGGGTTTTTTCCAGCGGCATTCGCGGCTTTCTCTGGGGTGCTGCGGCCAGCGGTCTGGGGTTGGCGGCGCTGGCGGTCGCGGTGCCGCCGTCCGGGCCCGGCCCTGGTCTCGGCGCTGGTCCCGGTTCTGGTCCCGGCGCCGGGTCCGCTTCGGTGCCCGCCCCAGTGAGAGACCCCGTGCCCGCTCCCGTGCCCGCGCAGCCGGGTGAGGCGCCCGCCCCGCGGTTCTCGGCCATCCCCGAAAGCGGCGCGCCCGCCGCCCCCGAGCCTGAAACCGCGCCTGCCGCGGTTCCGGCCCCGGCGGCGCGGCCCGCGGCGCCGTCCGGGCCCGGGGGGCTGCCCGCCACCGATCCGACCACCGATATCGACCTGCCGCCGGGGTCCGAATTCAACCGTCCCCGGCCCGAGACCGAGGCGACCCTGCCCGAGCGCGAAGAGACCCTGCGCGAGACCCCGGCGATGGGCGCCCCGGCCCCCGCCGCCGTCGCCGAGGCGCCGCTGCCCGACACCGCGCCCGCGGCGGCCCCCGCCCCGGTCTCAGCGATACCCGAGACGATGACCCCGCCCGAGGCTCCCGATGCGGCCGTCGATCTCGGGGCCGGGACCGACCTCGGTGCCGAAGAGCCCGCGCCCGCCGGTGCCGCCCTGCGCAGCCCCGCCGCGCCCGAACCGGCCACGCCGCCCGCCCCCGAGGCACGGTCCGATGGCCATCCCGCGACCGGGATGCAGACTGGGACGACGACCGCACCTGCGACCGGGACAGCGACTGGAATAGCGACTGGGACAGCGACCGGGACAAAGCCGGAGGCCGCTCCGGCCATTCCCGGTGCCGGCTTGCCCGCTGATCGGGACGGCGATGCGGCGAGTACTCTGCCCCAGCCCGAGCCTGACTCCGTGCCTGACTCGGGGCCTGACACGGGGCCTGGCTCCGGAAATGCAGCGCCCCGCATCCTGCCGCCGCCCGGCGCCGGGGCCGCCGATGCGCCCGGAGAGCCCCCGGGCGACTTGACCCCGGTCGCTCCGCTGCCGACGCTCGGCACGGTTCCGGGCGTGGACGCCACGGCCCCGAGCGAGCAAGGCGCGGCGACGGGTCCCGCGCCGGACGACCGGCCGGGGGAACGGGCGCAGGATCGGGCCGCCGCCCCGGCGCCGCTGGGGGCGCTGGCGCGGAATGCCGTGGCCTTCGATCCGCCGCCCGGGGCGCCGCTTCTGTCGCTGGTGCTGGTCGATGTCGGCGCGGCAGGGCTCGACCGCCGGGCCTTGCTGACCTTTCCCTTTCCGGTGACCTTCGCGATCGACCCGGCGATGCCCGGCGCTGCCGAGGCCGCCGCCGATTTCCACCGGGCGGGCTATGAGGTCGCGCTGCTGGCCAGCGGACTGTCGGATCTGCCGCCTGCCGAGGCCGCCGCCCGGCTGAACCGCGCGCTTGGGCTGATCGGCAGCGGTGTTGCCGTGCTCGACCCCGGCACGGACGGGTTTCAGGAGGATCGCGTCCTGACCGATGCGGTTCTGGGCGTGCTGGCCGAAACCGGTCACGGGATCGTCACGCGCGACGAGGGTCTGAACCCTGCGGCCCGCGCCGCCGACCGGGCGGGCGTGCCCGAGGCGACGGTCTTCCAGACCCTCGATGCCGATGGGCAGAACACCGAGACCATGCGCCGGATGCTGGACCGTGCGGTGTTCGAGGCGCGCCAGACCGGGCAGGCGGTGCTGGTCGGTCACAGCCGCCCCGAGACCGTGACCGCGCTTTTTTCCTGGGCGCTGCAATCGGGGCCGGGCGAGGTGGCACTGGCCCCGCTGTCGGCTCTGCTGCGCCTGCCCTGATCCCGGATCAGGCGGCCGGGCGCCGCAACCGCGCGAGATAACCCTGCCGCCCTGCGGCCGCGCGCCAGTCGGCCTCGGGCTGGCGCTGTGCGCGGGCCGCGTCGATCTCGACCTCGTCGAAGCCGCAGGCCCGCGCCATCGGATATTGCTCGGGGATCAGCTGCCCGGCGGCACGGAGCCGCCCGGCAAAGCCCATCCGCCGGAGCGTCCGCGCCAGCGTGAACCCGCGCCCGTCCGATACCGCCGGAAAGGCGATGCGGATGGTCTGGATCTGCGCCAGATGCGGGGTCAGCGTGGCCGGGTCGGTCTCGGGGCCGAGATCGACCCGCAGCGCCCCGGGTGCCGCCTCGAGATCGGCGAAGCCCAGGTAGCGCTCGGCCGGATCGACGGGGCCGAAGCCCGCATCGGTGATCAGAACCCGGTCGCTCATGCCACGTCCTCCGCCCCCATCCGCACGAAGCGGCCATTGACCAGATGGATGCCGCATTCCTGCTTGTCCTGACCGCGCCAGCGGCCCGCGCGCGGGTCCTCGCCCGGAGCGACGCGGCTGGTGCAGGGCGCGCAGCCGATCGACGGATAGCCGCGCGACACCAGCGGATGCCGGGGCAGGTCGTGACGGTCGATATAGGCGGCCACATCCTCGCGGCCCCAGCCATGCAGCGGGTTGATCTTGACCCGCCCGGCCTCGTCGGTTTCGCAGACATGCATCGCCTGGCGCTCGCGGGTCTGGTGCCGCTTGCGCCCTGTGACCCAGGCGCCGAAGCCCGCAAGCGCGCTCTCCAGCGGTTCGGTCTTGCGCAGATGGCAGCAGAGATCGGGATCGCTGCGGTGCAGATCGCCCGCCGGGTCGTGCAGCTCGATCGCCTCGGTGTCGGGGTGCAGCAGCCGAACGCCGGTCAGTCCCAGCAGGTCCGCGACCTCGCGCTGATAGGCCAGCGTCTCGGGGAACAGCATCTCGGTTTCCAGAAACAGCACCGGCAGGCCGGGGTCGAGTTCGGCCACCATGTGCAGAAGCACGACCGATTCCGCCCCGAAGGAAGACACCAGCGCCAGTTGCCCGGCGAAGCGGTCGGCCGCCTCGGCCAGCACCTCTTGCGGCGTCGCGCCGTCCAGGCGCCGGTTCAGCGCCGCAAGCCGGGTCTCTGCCCGTTCGAACCCGTTTTCAGGCCGCATTTTCCCTGCTCTCCTCGGAATAAAGCGCCTTCTGGAACGGCGCGAGCCCCAGCCGCCGATAGGCTTCGGCAAAGGTCTCGTCCGCGCTGTCGCGAAGCTCCAGATAGGCCGTCACGATACGTTCCACCGCACCGACGATCTCGTCCGCGGCAAAGCCCGGACCGGTGCGCTCGCCGATGGCGATCCGTTCGGTCGGATCGCCCCCCAGCGTGATCTGATAGGTCTCGACGCCCGCGCGTTCGAGCCCGAGAATGCCGATATCGGCCACATGGTGATGGCCGCAAGCATTGATGCAGCCCGAGACGTTCAGCCGGAGCGGGCCGACCTCATGGGCCAGATCGAGGGTCTCGAACAGGACCGCGATTTCCTGCGCGACCGGGATCGAGCGGGCCGTCGCCAGCGCGCAATAGTCCATCCCCGGGCAGGCGATGATGTCCGAGATCAGCCCGGCATTGGCCGCCGCCAGCCCGGCCGCCGCCAGCGCCTCGAAGACCGCGGGCAGGTCGTCCTTGCGGACATGGGGCAGGATCACGTTCTGGCGGTGGCTGATGCGGATCTCGTCATAGCCGAAGATCTCGGCCAGATCGGCGATCGCCCGCATCTGATCGGCGCTGGCATCGCCCGGTTGCTGGCCCGGCGTCTTCAGCGAGACGGTGACGATGGCGTGATCCTCGCGCCGGTGCGGGGCAAGGTTCGTATCCGTCCAGGCCCGGAACGCCGGGCTGCCCGACGGGATCGCGGTACCGCCCGCGCGGAAATCGGGGGCGCGGAAGGCCGCGCGGATCTCGGCCAGGGCGGCGTCGGCACCGGGAAATTCGGACCGGGTCTCGGCAAAGCGGGCCTCGACCAGATCGCGGATGGTATCAAGCCCCATCTCGTGGACCGCGATCTTGATCCGGGCCTTGTACTTGTTGTCGCGCCTGCCAAGCTGGTTGTAGACGCCCAGCACCGCCTCGACATAGGGCACCAGATCGGCCTCGGGCAGGAAGTCGCGGATGATGCGGCCGATCATCGGGGTGCGGCCGAGCCCGCCGCCGACGCTGACCTCGAACCCCACGGCGCCGTCCTGCGCGACGACGCGCAGCCCGATATCATGGGCGCGCGTCACGGCGCGGTCGGCGGTGGCGCCGGTGATTGCGATCTTGAACTTGCGCGGCAGGTACTGGAACTCGGGATGGTCGCTCGACCATTGCCGCAACAGTTCGGCATAGGGGCGCGGATCGGCGATCTCGTCGGCGGCGGCCCCCGCGAAATGGTCCGAGGTGACGTTGCGCACGCAATTGCCCGAGGTCTGGATCGCATGCATGCCGACATCGGCCAGCGCATCCAGCATGTCGGGCACATCGCGCAGCTTGGGCCAGTTGAACTGGATGTTCTGGCGGGTGGTGAAATGGCCATAGCCGCGATCCCAGCGCTCCGAGATCGTCGCAAGCTGGCGCATCTGGCGCGCGTCGAGCGTGCCATAGGGAATGGCCACGCGCAGCATGTAGGCGTGCAGCTGCAGGTAAAGCCCGTTCATCAGGCGCAGCGGCTTGAACTCGTCCTCGCTGAGGCGGCCGTCGATCCGGCGCTCGACCTGATCGCGGAACTGGCGCACGCGGTCGCGCACGAAACTCTCGTCGAAATCGGAATAGGCGTACATCGTCACTCTCCGGGAAGGTGGTCGAGGCGGTCAGAGGCGTGGGCGGGACCCCGGACGCGGAAGACCTCGCGGAAATGCAAGGGGGCGGGGCCTTCGGGCGCGGTCGCGACCTCGGCCAGATAGGGGCCGACGACCCGAGCGGCGTCGGACGCGGCTGCGGCAAGGCAGGCCTCGGCCGTCTCGGGATCGCGCAGCACTTCGGCTTCGCGGATCGTGGCCGACCAGCGCCCGTCCGCGGTGCGCCAGACCGGGTGGCCCTCGAACAGGTCGTTGGCGGTCACGACGCTGGGGTGAAAGCGGCGTTTCATCGGGCGGCCTCGCGCAGGGCGGGAAGGGACCGGGCGGCGGCGCGCGGCGCCAGACCCAGCAGGATGACGGCCGGGCCGGTCAGCCCGGCGGCGGCGATCTCGGCGGGCAGGGTGCCCAGCCTTGCCGAAAGGATGCGTTCCTCGGGGCGGCCCGCATTCTCGACCACGCTGACCGGGGTAGCGGCCTCGGCGCCATGCATCATCAGCCGGCCCTGGATGAACCGCGCGGCGCGTTTGCCCATGTAGATCGCGGCGACCGTACCCGGCCGGGCCAGCGCGGCCCAGTCGTGATCGGCAAGGCCCTTCACGTCATGCCCGGTCAGCACGCGCAGCTCGGAATTGCGGCCGCGCCGGGTCAGGCTCTGGCCAAGGCTTGCGGCAGCGGCCGAGGCGGCGGTCAGCCCCGGCACCACCGACCAGGCGACACCGGCGGCCTCGCAGGCCTCGATTTCCTCGTCGAGCCGGCCGAAGACCGACGGATCGCCCGCCTTGAGCCGCACCACGACAAGGCCCCGGGCCGCACGGTCGACGATCAGGCCGTTGATGTCCGCCTGCGGCGTCGAGGGGCCAAAGCCGGTCTTTCCCGCCTCGACGATCTCGGCCTCGCGGCGGGCCAGTTCCAGGATCGGCGCGGGCACCAGCCGGTCGTGAATGACCACATCGGCGCGGTCGAGCGCGCGGCGGGCGCGCAGCGTCAGGTCGTCGGGATCGCCGGGGCCTGCGCCGACGAACAGCACCTCGCCCGTCGCCGTTTCGGCCGCCTTGTGGGCTTCAAGCAGGGGGGCAAGCTGCGGCGCGGGGCCCGGCATGCCGTCGAGAAGCCCCGCGAAGGCGTCTTCCCAGAAGCGGCGGCGGGCCCGGCCCTGGGGCAGCGCCTCGGCCGCCGGGCGGAAGGCATCGGCCGCGCGCACCCGCGCGCCAAGCCCGGCGGGCAGCCAGGCTTCGAGGCCCGCCTTGATGCGGCGCGCCAGAACCGGGGCCGCGCCCTCGGTGCCGATCGCCACGACGACGGGGGTGCGGTCGACCAGCGCGGGGGTGATGAAGGCGCTGTCGGCGCGGTTGTCGACGATGTTGCAAAGCACGCCCGCCGCCTGCGCGAGGTCGGCCACGCGGGCATCCTCGGCCGCGTCGTCGGTCGCGGCATAGACCAGCCGCGCGCCGTCGAGATCGGCCGCCTCGACGGGCCGCGCGACCCAGCTGAGACGCCCCTCGGCCTGCCAGTCGACGATCTTCGGGTCGGCCTCTGCGGCATGAACCGCGATCCGGGCCTCGGTCTTCAGCAGCAGGCGCAGCTTGGCCAGCGCGGTCTCGCCGCCGCCTGACACCACGATCCGCGCGCCCTCGGTGCGCAGGAAGATGGGGAAGAACTTCATCGGGACTCTCCCTGAAACTTTCCCGCAGTAGAACAAAATTCCCCGAGGAACGCGATAACCCGGAAGCAAAAGGGTCATAACTCCTTCCATTGCGATCCTGCGGGGACAAATTCCCATAAACTCCGTTTGCCGCGAAAACCTGCCCGGCGTCGGCCGCAGCGGGCGAACGCCCGTCTCGCAGTGGCAGACGCGCAATCCGCTGGCTCTGGGGGCGAACCGCGCCTAACCTTCGCGCAAATTGCCTGCCCGGAGTCCTGCCGATGCGTTTTCGCCCCCTGCTGCTTGCCGCCCTTCCGGCCCTGGCCGGACCGGCCGTCTGGGCCGGCCCGCATGCCGAGATGCTGGGCGAAGAGGCGGTGACGCTCAGGCTCGACCCGGCCACCGGGGCCCTGACGCTCGACGCGGTGCTGCCCGCGCCGCAAGGCGACGTGACGCTGCCCCGGCAGGACTGGCTGACCGTCGAGACGCTGGAGATCGGCGGCGACGCGACACCGGTGCCAAGCTCGGGCGTCTTGCGGGCGGCGCGGCATATGGGGCGGCCGGTGACGATGCGGCTGACCGGGACGCTGCCCCCGCTATCGCCTGAAATCGGCGAGGCCGCGCGGGCAGAGACGGCCAGCTATCTTCTGGGTTCGGGCTGGCTGCCGGTCGATTCCGCGCCCCGCGCCCGGTTCGAACTGAACCTCGAGGTGCCTGCGGGCTGGCGCCCGGCCGCGACCGGCAGGCTCGGCGCCGAGGCGGTCGGCGCCGAGGGGCGGCGCGCCCAGTTCGTGTTCACCGGTCGGGCGGCCGACATGGGGGTCTTTGCCGGGCGCTATACCGTGGGCGAGGCGAGGCATGGCGACTTGCGCCTGCGCACCTATTTCGAACCCCGCGATGCTGCCTATTCGCCCGCCTATACCGAGGCCGTCGCGGGCTATATCGACCGCTTCTCGGCCGAGATCGGCCCCTATCCCTATGCGGGCTTCTCGGTCGTGTCGGCGCCGATCCCGGTCGGGCTGGGGATGCCCGGTCTGACCTATGTCAGCCAGTCGATCCTGGGCCATGGCTACATGCGCGGGCGGTCGCTGGCCCATGAGGTGCTGCATTCCTGGTGGGGCAATTCGGTCGCCGTCGATTACCGGCGCGGCAACTGGTGCGAGGGGCTGACGACCTACATGGCCGACCATGCGCTGGCCGAGGATGCCGGTCCCGAGGCCGCGCGCGAGATGCGGCTGGGCTGGCTGCGCGACCTCGCGGCGCTGCCCGCCGACGAGGACCGGCCGCTGACCGAATTCCGCGCAGCCTCCCATGGGGCGCGGCAGGCGGTCGGCTATGGCAAGGCCGCCCTTCTGTTTCACATGCTCAAGGCCGAGCTCGGTCCCGCAGACTGGCACAAGGGCCTCAGCCGCTTCTATGCCGAGCGGCATGATCGGGTCGCCGCCTGGCACGACCTCCGCGCCGCTTTCGAGGAGGCATCGGGGCGCGATCTGGGCTGGTTCTTCGATCAGTGGCTGACCCGCAGCGGTCTGCCCGCGCTGCGGCTCGAGGCGGCCGAGCCCGAGGGCACGACCCTGCATTTGGTGCTGGGCCAGTCCGGGCCTGCCTACCGGCTGTCGGTGCCCGTGGTGGTCGAGACCGCGGCGGGGACCGAACGCCATCTGGTTCTGCTCGATGCCGGGCGGGGCGAGGCCACGCTGCGGCTTCGGGCTCCGGCGCGGGCGGTTTCGGTCGATCCCGATTTCGATCTGGCCCGCGCGCTGGCCCCGGGCGAGGTGCCGCCGATGCTGGGCGATCTCTTCGCCGGACCCGAACCGGTACTGCTGGCGCTTGGCGGCGAGACGGCAGCGGCCGAGGCTTTGGGCGCGCGGCTCTTGCGGCGCCCGGCGCGGCTGGTCGATGCGGCGGCGGCCGAGACCGCGCCCGCACTGATCGTGGTCGGCTCGGGGGCCGAGGTGGCGGCCTGGCGGATGGCGCATCTGTCCGCGCCCGCGCCCTGGAGCATGGATGCCGGCCGTGCGCGCGCCTGGGTCGAGCGCGACCCGGGCGGGCGGCTCATCGGATTTCTCTCGGCCGACCGGGCCGAGGATCTGGCCTCCGAGCTGGGCGCGCTGCGCTATCAGGCCGGCCAAAGCTATGCGGCCTTTTCGGGCGGGGCCGCCGTGGCGGCGGGCGACTGGCCGACCGGCGCGACGCCGCTGAGCCGCCGCTTCGACTGACCGGCGCCACGGTCCGGACAGGGCGTCCCCTTCCAGGGGTCTGCGTCAGTCCGGGAGGTCCCTCAGCGCAAAGAAATGGTCGGTCGGCCCATGCCCGTGCCCGACCGACAGCGCCGCGGCGCCTGCGATGGCGGCGCGCGTATAGGCGCGCGCCGCCTCGGCCGCAGGGCGCATCTCGCCCGTTCGGGCCAGCCAGGTCGCCAGTGCCGACGAGAGGGTGCAGCCGGTGCCATGTGTGTTCGGGCTGTCGATCCTCGGTCCCTCGAACCAGACCCGCCCGGTCGGTTCCAGCAGCAGATCGGGGCTGTCCGAGCCGGACAGATGGCCACCCTTCAACAGGACGGCGCGCGGCCCCAGCGCCAGAAGCGCCTCGGCCTGCGCCTCCATCCCGGCGCGGTCCTGCGCCTCGGGACGGCCCAGAAGATCGGCCGCCTCGGGCAGGTTCGGGGTGATCGCGGCGGCCATCGGCATCAGATGCACAGAAAGCGCGGCCACGGCCTCTTCGGCCAGCAACCGGTCGCCGCCCTTGGCCACCATCACCGGGTCCAGCACCACCGGCGCGTCGAGCCCGGCCAGCGCCCCGGCTACCGCCTCGACGATGGCGGCCGAGCCCAGCATGCCGATCTTGACCGCGTCGATGCGGATATCCTCGCGGATCGCGCGGATCTGGTCGGCAACCAGGGCGGGCGCCACCAGCTCTGCCCCGCGCACCCCCTGGGTGTTCTGCACGGTCAGCGCCGTGATCGCGGCCATGCCATAGCCGCCATTGGCGCCGATGGTCTTCAGATCGGCCTGGATCCCGGCCCCGCCCGAGGGGTCGGACCCGGCAATCGACAGGATGTTGGGGATCATGCGCTTCTCCAGGCTTCGGCCAGGGCGCGTGCCGCCGCCGCCGGATCGGGCGCGGCGGAAATCGCCGACACCACCGCCATGCCATTGGCGCCCGCCGCCTTGACACCGGCCGCGTCCGCGACCCCGAGCCCGCCGATCGCGACGCAGGGCAGGGCGGTGCTGCTCACGATCCGCCCAAGCCCGTCGACGCCCAGCGGGGCCGCGTGATCGGGTTTGGTGGCGGTCGCATGGACCGGCCCGACGCCCAGATAGTCGACACTGCCCGCGGGGATGGCGTCGAGCTGGGCCAGGGTCTCGACCGACAGGCCAAGCAGCCGCCCCGGTCCCAGGGCCTTGCGCAGCGCGCGCGGGTCGCCATCGGACTGCCCCACATGAAGCCCGTCGGCCCCTGAGGCCAGCACAACCGCCAGCCGGTCGTTGACGATCAGCGGCACGCCGCGCCGGGTCAGATCCGGTTTCAGCTGCCGGGCGAGCGCGACCAGATCGCTGTCGCTGGCCCGCTTGTCGCGCAGCTGCACCATGCTGGCGCCGCCCCGGACCGCCGCCATCACCAGATCCGGCGAGGCGCCGTCGGGGGTCACGAAATAGACGGCGAGGGTGTTTCGGTTCATGAGGGCTCGACCCGTGCGCCGAGGTCCAGCGCCTCGGGCGTCATGGCGTGCAGCGCGTCGATCAGCGCGACCGCAAAGCTGCCGGGACCGGATGCGCCCCTGGCCGCGATCTCGCCCGCCAGCCCGAAACAGGCCAGCGCCGCGACCGTCGCCTCGGCCCGGTCGGCGGCCTCGACCGCCACGAAGGCCGCGACCAGCGCGGTCAATGAACAGCCCAGCGCGGTGACTTTCGGCATCATCGGGTCGCCATTGTGGACACGCCAGGCGCGCGTGCCGTCGGTGACGTAATCGACCGGCCCGGTGACCGCGACCACCGCCCAGCTGCGCTGGGCAAGGGCCCGCGCCGCCGCCTCGGCCGCTTCGACCGGGTCGGCGCTGTCCGCGCCCTTGCCGCGCGCGGCAGCCCCGGCCAGCGCCAGGATCTCGGAGGCATTGCCCCGGATCACCGCCGGTTCCAGCGCCAGAAGATCGCCGCAAAGCGCCTGCCGGTACGAGGTCGCGCCGACCGCCACCGGGTCTAGCACCCAGGGCAGGCCCGCCGCCCGCGCCGCCCCGGCCGCGGCCTTCATGCCGGCGGCCCAATGCGGCGAAGGTGTGCCGATATTGATCGAGAGCGCCTGCGCCAGCGGCGTGAATTCAAGGGTTTCCTCGGCCGCATGCAGCATCGCGGGCGAGGCGCCCGCCGCCAGCAGCACATTCGCGGCCGTGTTCATGGCGACGAAATTGGTGATGCATTGCACGAGCGGCGCGCGCGCGCGCATCGCGGCAAGATGGACGCCGGGCGTGCGCTCTGTGCTGCGGGCGCCGGTCGGGGTCTCTTTCGCGCTGGGCATGGCTGTCCTCCCCTGGCATCGGACGGCCGCATCGGCCCGCTTTCGGGCCCGGCACGCGACTTCCTCCGCCAGCATGATCTGGTTCAGGTTCTAAGGGTGCTTCTCAGCCCGGGCAGATCCGGACGCCCCTGTCACAAGGCCACCAAACCACGTCCGCGCGCGGATGAAAAGGCCCCGGCTTCGGGCGGCGCTTGCGCCCGGGTGACACGGCTGCCAGAAGACGGGCAAACCCCGACAGGGCGGATCGGATGAAGGGACGGCTTGCAATGACAGGGCATGATGCGACGGCGGTTCCCGCCCCGGCAGGTCGGGGCCGCGCATGACACCTGCGGCGCGGATCGCGGCGGCGGCGGAGCTGCTCGATGCCTGGCGCGCGGGCGCTCCGGCCGAGAAGCTGCTGACCACCTGGGCGCGGCAGAACCGCTTTGCCGGGTCGAAGGACCGGGCCGCGATCCGCGACCATGTCTTCGACGCAATTCGCTGCGCCCGATCCTTCGCCGCGCTGGGCGGGGCGGCGACGGGACGCGGCCTGATGCTGGGCCGCATGCGCGCCGACGGCATCGACCCCGGGGCGGTCTTCACCGGCGAAGGTCACGCTCCGACGCCGCTGTCCGAGGCCGAAGCCGCCCCCCTGCCCAACCTGGCGGATCTGCCCGAGGCGGTCGCCTGCGACTGTCCCGAGGCGCTGGAAGAGGTGCTTCGCGACAGCCTCGGCCCGGCCTTCCGCCCGGTGATGGACCTGCTTAGGCACCGCGCGCCGGTCTTCCTGCGGGTCAATCTGCGCCGCAGCGGCCGGGACGAGGCGGCGGCTCTGCTGGCGGGGGAGGGGATCGAGACCCGGCCGCATGCGCTTTCGGCCACCGCGCTGGAGGTGACGGCCGGGGCACGGCGCGTCCAGCAGTCCCGCGCCTTTGCCGAAGGGGTGGTCGAACTGCAGGATGCGGCTTCGCAGGCGGTGGCCGATCTGATGCCGCTTGGCCCGGGCGCGCGGGTGCTCGATCTTTGCGCGGGCGGTGGCGGCAAGACGCTGGCCATGGCCGCGCGTGGAACGGCCCGGCATTATGCCCATGACGCGGCGCCGCAGCGGATGCGCGACCTGCCCGACCGGGCCGCCCGGGCGGGAATCGCGGTGACCTGCCTTGCCAGCGCCGAGCTTGACGAGGCCGCGCCCTTCGATCTGGTGCTCTGCGACGTGCCCTGTTCGGGCAGTGGCGCCTGGCGGCGAAGCCCCGAGGCCAAATGGCGCACGACCCCCGACGACCTGACCCGGCTGACCGCGCTGCAGGCCGGCATTCTCGACCGGGCGGCCGCTCTGGTCGCGCCGGGCGGGCATCTTGGCTATGCCACCTGCTCGCTCCTGTCGGCCGAGAACGACGCGCAGATCGCGCGGTTTCTTGCCAACACGCCGGGCTGGACGCAGGTCGCGGAGCGACACTTGACCCCGCTTGATGGCGGCGACGGATTCTATGCGGCGGTCCTGCGGCGCGGCGATGGCTGACAAGCGTTACGTTACGTTGGTCGGCGATCCTGTGCCGTTCGGTCATCCCGATGGGGCCGCATTAACCTTCGGTTAACACCTGTGGAGAAAGAGTGGGCAAGACGCTCTGCCCGGGAGGCCTCATTGTTGCGTTTTGTGCCCGTTCTGGTGACTGTGCGGCGATCCGCGGCGGCCCATGCCGACCGCGCCTGGGTGGCCTTGGCACTTGGCGTTCTGCTGGTTGCCGCGGCGTTGACATCGCCCTGGCCCGGGCTTTTTGCGCCATTGCTGACGGCGGGCAGCACGCTCGCCTGTCTGGCCCTGCTGCTGCGCCTCTTCGGGCGGCCGGTGTCGGACATTCCCTCGGACCGGCTGCGGCGGCTCTGCGCCAGCGCGCCGGGCGCGACCCTGGTCACCGATGCCGAAGGCTGCGTGCTGATCGCCAGCCCCGAGGCCCAGCGCCGGGTCGCGGCGGTGCGCGGCCAGCCGGTCGCGGGCGCGCTGCAGGCGATCTTTGCAGATCCCGACCATGCGGTCTCGGACCTGATCTCGGCCGCCGCCCGGGGCCTTCCGGCCGCGGCGCAGCGCAGCCTGGCCTCGGGGCCGCTCCGGATCGGGGTCGAACGCGCCGGGTCGGGGCTGTTTCTCTGGCGGCTCGAATCCTGCGCAGCCGACGGTCCCGAAATCGCGCTGCCGATGGTCCGGCTCGATCCGGCCGGGCGTCTGGCGGTCATCAACGCCGCCGCGCGTGCGCTGATCGGGCAAAGCCCTGACAGCGTGGCGACATTGCTGGGCGGGGCTTCGGACGAGACCGAAGAGGTGATGGTCGAAACCCCCGAAGGGCCAAGCCGCCGCCGCCTGCTGCAGCTTCGCATGGCCGATGGCGGGCGCGAATTCTATATCCTGCCCGAGGCCTCGGGGGCGCGGGCCGCCGAGGCGCCCGAGGGGTTTCTCGACGCGCTGCCGGTCGCCCTCTTGCAGCTCGACATCGACGGCACGGTGCGGCTGTCGAACGCCCGGGCGAACAAGCTTCTGGGCGCCGATACCGGCGAGGCGCTGAACCTCTGCGACCGGCTCGAAGGTCTGGGGCGGTCGGTCGGCGACTGGCTGGCCGATGCCGCCCAGGGTCGCGCCCCCAACACCGCCGAGGTGTTGCGCGTCGCCCGCGACGACCGCGAGCTTTTCGTTCAGGTCGCGCTGGCGCGGATGGGCGGGGGCGGTCTGGTCGCCGTGCTGCATGACGTGACCGAGATGAAGACTTTGGAGGCGCAATTCACCCAAAGCCAGAAGATGCAGGCGATCGGCCAGCTGGCGGGCGGGGTGGCGCATGACTTCAACAACCTGCTGACCGCGATCTCGGGCCATTGCGATCTTCTGATGCTGCGCCATGACGCGGGCGATCCCGATTACGGCGACCTGGTGCAGATCCACCAGAACGCCAACCGCGCGGCGAGCCTGGTGGGCCAGCTTCTGGCCTTTTCGCGCAAGCAGACGCTCAGCCCCGAGGTGATGGATCTGCGCGACACGATGGGCGAACTGGCCCATCTGCTGGACCGGCTGGTGGGCGAGAAGGTGCGCCTGAGGATGCGCCATGCCGAGGCGCTGCCGCCGATCCGGGCCGACAAGCGTCAGCTGGAACAGGTGGTGATGAACCTCGTGGTGAACGCCCGCGACGCGATGCCCGAGGGCGGCGAGATCCGGCTGGAAACCGAGGCGGTGCAGCTGAGCACCGAATTGCAGCGCGACCGCGCCGTGGTGCCGCCCGGCCCCTATGCGATGATCCGCGTCCGCGACGAGGGGCACGGCATTCCGCCCGACCGCCTGACCAAGATCTTCGAGCCCTTCTACACCACCAAGCGCCCCGGCGAGGGCACGGGTCTGGGCCTTTCGACCGTCTATGGCATCGTCAAGCAGACCGGCGGCTTTGTCTTCGTCGACAGCACCGTCGGGCAGGGCAGCTGCTTTTCGGTCTATCTGCCCGCCTATGCCGGCGAAATCGGCCCGGCCGCGCCCCGGCGCGAGCAGGGCACGGTCGAAGACCAGCCCGCACAGGCAGTCGTGCTGTTGGTCGAGGACGAGGCACCGGTGCGCTCGTTCGCGGCGCGGGCGATGCGGATGCGCGGCCATACCGTGCTGGAGGCCGAAAGCGGCGAGGAGGCCCTTGAGAAGCTCGCCGATCCCGATCTCAAGGTCGATGTCTTCGTCAGCGACGTGGTGATGCCGGGGCTCGACGGGCCTGGCTGGGTCAGCAAGGCTCTGGCCGACCGTCCGGGCACGCGGGTGATCTTCGTCTCGGGCTATGCCGAGGACAGCTTTGGCGAGATCAAGGCGCGGATCCCGAATTCGGTCTATCTGCCGAAACCCTTCTCGCTGGCCGATCTGACCGCCACCGTCCAGCGCCAGCTGCGCGCCGCGGCTCGCGCGCGAGAAGGCCACCCCGACGAAGAAGAGGGACGGCTGCCAGAAGAGGTCTCGTGACCGCCCGGCGCGCCCGGCTTCATGGCCCGGCTGCGCGATCTCGTCGGGCGTGAACACTTCCTTAACTGTTTCGGTCAATCCTGAGAATGGGAACAATTTGACTTGAAATGTTCGCCTTTTGATCTCATATGGATGAGAACAAGAGGCGAACAAGAGCGGTCATTGCCGCCCGCTTCCGGGTGTGGAATAAGGAACCAAACATGGCGACGGCGAACCTCCTGGACATGGCAGACAAGAAAGCTTCGGACAAGCAGAAGGCGCTCGACTCGGCGCTGGCACAGATCGAACGGCAGTTCGGCAAGGGCTCGATCATGCGGCTCGGGGCGGACAACCCCGTGCAGGAGATCGAGGCGACCTCGACCGGCTCGCTCGGTCTCGACATCGCGCTGGGGATCGGCGGGCTGCCCAAGGGCCGCATCATCGAGATCTACGGGCCCGAAAGCTCGGGCAAGACCACGCTGACGCTGCATTGCGTTGCCGAGGAACAGAAGAAGGGCGGCGTCTGCGCCTTCGTCGATGCCGAACATGCGCTCGACCCGATCTACGCCAAGAAGCTGGGCGTCAATCTCGACGAGCTTCTGATCAGCCAGCCCGATACCGGCGAACAGGCGCTTGAGATCGTCGACACGCTGGTGCGCTCGGGCGCGGTCAGCATGGTCGTGGTCGACTCGGTCGCCGCGCTGACGCCCAAGGCGGAACTCGAAGGCGACATGGGCGATTCCAATCTCGGCGTGCATGCCCGGCTGATGAGCCAGGCGATGCGCAAGCTCACGGGGTCCATCAGCCGCTCGAAATGCATGGTGATCTTCATCAACCAGATCCGGATGAAGATCGGCGTGATGTTCGGCAGCCCCGAGACCACGACGGGTGGCAACGCGCTGAAATTCTATTCCTCGGTCCGGCTCGACATCCGCCGGATCGGGTCGATCAAGGACCGCGACGAGGTTGTGGGCAACGCCACCCGCGTCAAGGTCGTCAAGAACAAGGTCGCGCCGCCCTTCAAGCAGGTCGAATTCGACATCATGTATGGCGAAGGCATCTCGAAGACCGGCGAGCTGCTCGATCTCGGCGTCAAGGCCGGCGTGGTCGAGAAATCGGGCGCCTGGTATTCCTATGGCGACGAGCGGATCGGGCAGGGGCGCGAGAACGCCAAGAACTTCCTGCGCGAGAATACCGAGATCTCGATGCAGATCGAGGACAAGATCCGCGCGGCCCACGGGCTCGACTTTCACATGAGCGGCGACGACAGCGACGAGATGATCGAGGACTGACGCGCCCGCCGCCTCGACAGTTCGAACACCCGCCCTTCGTGGCGGGTGTTCCGCTTTCTGGACGGGCCTTGCGTGTCTGCCCCATGGACAGGCCCCGTCCGCGGCGATACATCGGACGACAAACCGGAAAACTCCCCCGAAAGGTCTCAGACCGATGCCCAGCCTGAACGAAATCCGCTCGACCTTCCTGAGCTATTTCGAACGGAACGGCCACCAGGTGGTCGACAGCTCGCCGCTCGTTCCCCGCAACGATCCCACGCTCATGTTCGCGAATTCCGGCATGGTGCAGTTCAAGAACCTCTTCACCGGGGTCGAGAAGCGCGACTATACCCGCGCCACCACCGCGCAGAAATGCGTGCGCGCCGGCGGAAAGCACAACGATCTCGACAACGTCGGCTATACCGCGCGCCATCACACCTTCTTCGAGATGCTGGGAAATTTCAGCTTCGGCGACTATTTCAAGTCCGATGCCATCCCCTTTGCCTGGGAACTCCTGACCAAGGATTTCGGCATCCCGAAGGACAAGCTGCTGGTCACGGTCTATCACACCGATGACGAGGCGGCCGCGATCTGGAAGAAGGTCGCGGGGCTTTCGGACGACAAGATCATCCGCATCCCGACCAATGACAATTTCTGGATGATGGGCCCGACCGGCCCCTGCGGCCCCTGCACCGAGATCTTCTACGATCATGGCGATCACATCTGGGGCGGCCCGCCCGGCTCGCCCGACGAGGATGGCGACCGGTTCATCGAGATCTGGAACCTCGTCTTCATGCAGTATGAACAGTTCGAGGACGGCACCCGGCGCGAGCTGGCGGCGCAGTCCATCGACACCGGCATGGGGCTGGAACGGATCGGCGCGCTTCTGCAGGGCAAGCACGACAATTACGACACCGACCTGATGCGGGATCTGATCGAGGCCTCGGCCCATGCCACCTCGACCGAGCCCGACGGTCCCGGCAACGTCCATCACCGGGTGATCGCCGATCACCTGCGCTCGACCTCCTTCCTGATCGCCGACGGGGTGACGCCCTCGAATGACGGCCGCGGCTATGTGCTGCGCCGGATCATGCGCCGCGCGATGCGCCACGCGCATCTTCTGGGCAGCCAGGACCCGGTCATGTACCGGCTGGTGCCCGCGCTCGTCACCCAGATGGGCGCGGCCTATCCGGAACTCCGCCGCGCCCAGGCGCTGATCGAAGAGACGCTGAAGCTGGAGGAAACCCGCTTCATCCAGACGCTGGACCGCGGCCTGCGGCTGCTCGACGAGGAACTGGCTCGTCTGCCCGAGGACGGCGATCTGCCCGGCGAGGCGGCGTTCAAGCTGTACGACACCTACGGCTTCCCGCTCGATCTGACCCAGGACGCGCTGCGCGAAAAGGGCCGCAAGGTCGATGTGTCGGGCTTCGATGCCGCGATGGCCGAACAGCGTGCCAAGGCCCGCGCCAGCTGGGCGGGATCGGGCGAGACGAAGGAATCGACCATCTGGTTCGAGATCGCCGAGCGCATCGCCGCGACCGAATTCCTGGGCTACGACACCGAAACCGCCGAGGGCCAGGTGATGGCGCTGGTGGCCGAGGGGGCCGAGGTCAAGGAACTGGCCGCGGGCACCACCGGCTGGATGATGGTCAACCAGACCCCGTTCTATGGGGAGTCGGGCGGGCAGGTCGGCGATACCGGCACCTATCTCAAGCCAGAGGGCCGGGGCGAGATCCTCGATACCCAGAAGATGCCGGGCGGGCTGTTTGCCCATAAGGTCACGCCCGCCAAGGCCGCGCTGGCGGTCGGTGACGCGGTCGAGCTGCGCGTCGATCACGCCCGCCGCTCGGCGATCCGGGCCAATCACTCGGCCACGCACCTGCTGCACGAGGCGCTGCGCCAGACGCTGGGCGATCATGTCGCCCAGAAGGGCTCGCTCAACGCGCCCGACCGGCTGCGCTTCGATTTCAGCCATGCCAAGGCGATGGCGGGCGAGGAACTGGCCGCGGTCGAAAGCCAGGTCAACGGCTTCATCCGCCAGAACTCGGCGGTCGAGACCCGGATCATGACCCCCGACGACGCCCGCGCCATCGGCGCCCAGGCGCTTTTCGGCGAGAAATACGGCGACGAGGTGCGGGTCGTCTCGATGGGCCGTGCCGCGACCGGCAAGGGGCAGGACGGCCAGACCTGGTCGATCGAGCTCTGCGGCGGCACCCATGTCGCCCGTACCGGCGATATCGGGCTCTGCGTCGTGCTGGGCGACAGCGCCTCCTCGGCCGGTGTGCGCCGGATCGAGGCGCTGACCGGGCAGGCCGCGCTCGACCATCTGATCGCGCAGCAACAACGCCTCGCCGAGGTGGCCGAGGCAGTCAAGGCGCCGGCCTCGGATGTGGTCGCGCGCATCCGCAGCCTGGTCGAGGAACGCCGCGCGCTGGAACATGAGGTGGCGCAACTCCGCCGCGACCTGGCGCTGGCGGGCCCCGCGGGCGCAGGCCCCGAGGCGCGAGAGGTCCATGGCGTGCCCTTCCTCGCCCAGGTCCTGCACGGCATTTCCGGCAAGGACCTGCCGCCGATCATCGACGAACACAAGGCGCGGCTCGGCTCGGGCGCGATCCTTCTGATCGCCGAGGCCGACGGCAAGGCCTCGGTCGCGGCGGGCGTCACCCCCGACCTGACCGGGAAGGTCTCGGCCGTCGATCTGGTCAAGGCGGCGGTCGCGGAACTTGGCGGCAAGGGCGGCGGCGGCCGTCCCGACATGGCCCAGGGCGGCGCCAAGGACGCCGCCAATGCCGAGGCCGCGATCAAGGCGGCCGAAGCCGTTCTGGGGGCCTGATCCGATGCCCGCGCTCTGGATCGCCCATGTCACCGTGACCGATGCAGAAGCCTATGGCAAATATGCCGAACTGGCCGGTCCCGCCATCGCCGCGCATGGCGGCCAGTTCATCGCCCGGGGCGGCCGCTTCGTCCAGCTTGAGGGGCGCGAAAGACCGCGCAACGTGGTCGCCCGCTTCCCCTCGGTCGAGGCCGCGGTCGCCTGCTACAACAGTCCCGAATACCAGGCCGCGCTCGACCACGCGCGCGGCGCCTCGGAACGCGAGCTGATGGTCGTCGAAACCAGCGAATAAAGCCCCTCCGGGCCCCCGAAGACAAAGGCCGCGCTCCGATCCCGGGCGCGGCCTTTTGCATGTCTTCTTGGCACAAATACCCAAAAAGAAAACGGCCCCGTCAGGGGCCGTCTCTGAAATCGTCGCCCGAAGGGCGTCCGCAGGATCGCGGCCTCAGCCCGCCGCGCGCGCCTGGCGCTTGCGCTCATGCGGGTCGAGATAGCGTTTGCGGAGCCGGATCGACCCCGGCGTCACCTCGACCAGCTCGTCGTCGTCGATATAGGCGATGGCCTCCTCGAGGCTCATCCTGACCGGCGTCGTCAGCCGCACCGCCTCGTCCGTGCCCGAGGCCCGGATGTTGGTCAGCTTCTTGCCCTTCAGCGGGTTCACTTCCAGATCGTTGTCGCGCGAATGCTCGCCAATGATCATCCCCTGATAGACCTGCTCCTGCGCGCCGATGAACAGCTTGCCGCGGTCCTCGAGGTTGAACAGCGCATAGGCCACCGACACCCCGTCCTCGATCGAGATCAGGACGCCCGCGCGCCGGCCCGGGATCGGCCCCTTGTGCGGCGCCCAGTCGTGGAACACGCGGTTCAGCACGCCGGTGCCGCGCGTGTCGGTCAGGAACTCGCCCTGATAGCCGATCAGCCCGCGCGAGGGCACATGGGCGATGATCCGGGTCTTGCCCGTGCCGCCCGGACGCATCTCGACCAGATCGCCGCGCCGCACGCCGGTCAGCTTCTCGATCACCACGCCCGAGAATTCATCGTCGACGTCGATGGTGACTTCCTCGATGGGCTCCAGCCGCTGGCCGTTCTCCTCGCGCATCAGCACCTGCGGGCGCGAGATCGACAGCTCGAAGCCCTCACGGCGCATGTTCTCGATCAACACGCCCATCTGCAGCTCGCCCCGGCCCGCGACCTCGAAGGCCTCGCCGCCGGGGGTGTCGGTCACCTGGATCGCAACGTTCAGTTCGGCCTCGCGCATCAGGCGTTCGCGGATCACCCGCGACTGCACCTTCTTGCCCTCGCGGCCCGCCAGCGGGCTGTCATTGATGCCGAAGCTGACGCTGATCGTCGGCGGGTCGATGGGCTGGGCTGGCAGCGCCTCGGTGACCTGCGGCGCGCAGAGCGTATCCGCCACGGTCGCCTTCGACATGCCCGCAAGCGTCACGATATCGCCCGCCTCGCCCGCCTCGATCGGCTGCTGCGACAGGCCCCGGAAGGCCAGCACCTTCGACACCCGGAAGCTTTCCAGCATCTCGCCGGTCCGCGACAGCGCCTTCACGGTATCGCCCGGCTTGACCCGACCGCTTTCGACCCGTCCGGTCAGGATGCGCCCGATGAAGGGATCGGCCGAAAGCGTGGTCGCCAGCATGCTGAAGGGCGCGTCGGTCCGCGCCAGTTGCTTGGGCGCCGGGACATGCTCGAGGATCAGATCGAAGAGCGCATGCAGATCCTTGCGCGGCCCGTCCAGCTCCATATCCGCCCAGCCCGACCGGCCCGAGGCATACATATGCGGAAAATCGAGCTGCTGGTCATTCGCGCCAAGGCTCGCGAACAGATCGAAGACCTCGTTCAGCGCGCGGTCGGGTTCCGCCTCGGGCTTGTCGACCTTGTTCAGCACGACGATGGGGCGCAGGCCCAATGCCAGAGCCTTGGCGGTGACGAATTTGGTCTGCGGCATCGGCCCTTCGGCGGCGTCGACCAGCAGAACCACGCCGTCGACCATGCTGAGGATCCGTTCCACCTCGCCGCCGAAATCGGCGTGTCCGGGGGTGTCGACGATGTTCACCCGATGGCCGTCCCATTCGACCGAGGTGCATTTCGCCAGGATGGTGATCCCGCGCTCGCGTTCCAGGTCGTTCGAGTCCATGGCGCGCTCGGCCACGGACTGGTTCTCGCGGAAGGCGCCGGATTGTTTCAGGAGCTGGTCCACCAGCGTCGTCTTGCCATGGTCCACGTGTGCGATGATCGCGATATTGCGAAGGTCCATCGAAAATGCCTCGAAATGGGGGTTGCGGCGGACATACCCTGTGTGGGGGCCAAAGACCAGCCTCCATTGCCACGGCGCGTTTTCACGGGCCGGGTCAGGTGTTGGCGATGACGTGATGGCAGATCAGCGGGCTCAATGCAGCATTCTTGCGGCCAAGGCAGGGCCGCTGCGGGTCGAACTCTGTCTGGGGCCGGTCAGTGCGCGGCGGTTTTCGAAAAGAGGTGAATGACCAGAATGCCCGCGATGATCAGCCCAAGCCCCAAGGCGCCGGGCCAGTCGATGCGCTGGCCGAAGACCGCCCAGCCGATCCCCGAGATCAGTACGATCCCAAGCCCGGACCAGATCGCATAGACGATGCCGACCGGCATCACCTTCAGCGTCAGGGCCATGAAATAGAAAGACAGCGCATAGCCCAGCACCACCAGCACCGAGGGCCAGAGCCGGGTGAATTGCTGGCTCGCCTGCAGCGAACTGGTGGCCATGGTCTCGGTGACGACGGCGAGCAGCAGATAGAGGTAATGCTTGGGCATGGAACGCTCCGGACCTAGCGCGCGATATAGCGGTCGCGCCGGTGGTTGGTGGCGATGATCACGTTCAGCACCGCGGCGCCCGCCAGCGAGCACAGCACCGTCAGCGGCGGGATGGCTGCAAAGGCCAGGGCGAAGACCACGGCGTCGAAGCCAAGCTGGACCCAGCCCGCGCGGATGCCCCGGCTGTCCTGCAGCCAGAGCGCCATGATGCCGACACCGCCGAGGCTTGCGCCATGGCGGAAAAGCGCCAGCAGACCCGCGCCCGCCGCGACCCCGGCCAGCATCGATCCGGCCAGCGGCTGTACCCGGCCCAGCGTCAGCACATGCGGCATGAGTTCGGTGAACAGCGACAGCAGCGCCACCGCGCTGAAGGTCTTGACGGTGAAGGCCAGCCCCATCCGGCGCAGCGCCAGCCAGTAGAAGGGCAGGTTCAGCGCGAAGAAGATCGGTCCGAAGCCGAAGCCGCTGACATAGCTCGCGACCAGCGACAGCCCGGCGATCTGGCCGGTCACAAGGCCTGCGCTTTTCAGGATCTGCACCGACAGCGCGACCAGCAGCGTGCCCACGACCAGTCCCTGGGCATCCTCCAGAATCGAATGGCGGGGAACGGTCGGGGGGGGCATGTCGGTCGGCATGGGCTAGGGGATGGCGCGCCGCGTGCCACTTGTCCAGTGCCTTGCGATGCAAAAGGGGCCGGCGCGGCGGCCGGCCCCTTCGGGCTGCTCAGGGCGTGGGCGGTTCAGCCAACCAGCGCCTTGTTAAGGTTCTCGTCGATCTTTTCCAGGAAGCCCATGGTGGTCAGCCATTTCTGGTTGGGGCCGACCAGCAGCGCCAGGTCCTTGGTCATCGAGCCCGATTCCACGGTCTCGACCACCACGCGTTCCAGCGTCTGGGCGAAATGCATCAAGGGCTCGTTGCCGTCGAGCTTGGCGCGGTGCTTGAGCCCGCCGGTCCAGGCGTAGATCGAGGCGACCGAGTTGGTCGAGGTCTGTTCGCCCTTCTGGTGCTGGCGGTAGTGCCGGGTGACGGTACCGTGTGCGGCCTCGGCCTCGACGATCTTGCCGTCGGGGGTCATCAGCACCGAGGTCATCAGCCCGAGCGAGCCGAAGCCCTGGGCCACGGTATCGGACTGCACGTCGCCGTCGTAGTTCTTGCAGGCCCAGACGAAGCCGCCGTTCCACTTCATGGCGCAGGCGACCATGTCGTCGATCAGGCGGTGTTCATAGGTGATGCCCGCCTTCTTGAACTGCTCTTCGAACTCTTCCTCATAGACCTTCTGGAACAGGTCCTTGAAGCGGCCGTCATAGGCCTTGAGGATGGTGTTCTTGGTCGACAGGTACACCGGCCAGCCGAGCGAGAGGCCGTAATTCATCGAGGCCCGGGCGAAGTCGATGATCGACTGGTCGAGGTTGTACATGCCCATGGCGACACCGGCGGCGGGGGCGTCATAGACGACCTTCTCGATCACCTCGCCGTCCTCGCCGACGAATTTCATCGTCAGCTGGCCCTTGCCGGGGAAGCGGAAGTCGGTCGCGCGGTACTGGTCGCCGAAGGCGTGACGGCCGATCACGATGGGACGGGTCCAGCCCGGCACCAGGCGCGGCACGTTCTTGCAGATGATCGGCGCGCGGAAGACGACGCCGCCGAGGATGTTGCGGATCGTGCCGTTGGGCGACTTCCACATCTGCTTGAGGCCGAATTCCTCGACCCGCGCCTCGTCGGGAGTGATCGTGGCGCATTTCACGCCGACACCGATCTCCTTGATCTTTTTGGCCGCGTCGACGGTGATCTGGTCGTTGGTCCGGTCGCGCTCTTCGACGCCGAGATCGTAGTAAAGCAGATCGAGGTCGAGATAGGGCAGGATCAGCTTCTTCTTGATGAAGTCCCAGATGATCCGGGTCATCTCGTCGCCGTCGAGCTCGACGACCGGGTTTTCGACTTTGATCTTTGTCATGGGCGCCTCTTTTCGGTGCGGGATTCGCGCTTTCGGATTGCGTGATACCGCAAAGAGGCACGGCGGGGAAGATAGTATGCGGTTGTATACGAAATGGCGCGCAAGCGACATTCCCTTACGTCAAGCCGGTCCCGATCCCCGACCCGGAGCAGCGCTCGGCAGGGGCCGCAGGGCGGGCCGACCGGCAGGAGGGCAATGAAAAACGCTCCGCCCACGGGGACGAAGCGCTTTTCAGAGGGCCGCGACGGGGCGTCGCAGCCGGATCAGCGGGTGCCTTCGGTCAGGCGCCGCCGGACATAGGTGGTGACGTTATCGATCATCGGGTCCATGTGCGGCTCCTGGAAGAAGTGATCCGCCCCCTCGATCTCCTGATGGGTGATGGTGATGCCCTTCTGTTCGTGCAGCTTGTCGACGAGCGCGCGGGTATCGGCGGGCGGTGCCACCCGGTCGGCGGAGCCGTTGATGATCAGGCCCGAGGACGGGCAGGGGGCCAGGAACGAGAAATCGTACATGTTGGCCGGCGGGCTGACCGAGACGAAACCGGTGATCTCGGGCCGCCGCATCAGCAGCTGCATGCCGATCCAGGCCCCGAAGGAGAAGCCCGCGACCCAGCAATGCTTGGCGTTCTGGTTCATCGACTGCAGGTAGTCGAGCGCCGAGGCGGCGTCGGACAATTCGCCCACGCCCTGGTCGTATTCGCCCTGGCTGCGGCCGACTCCCCGGAAATTGAACCGGAGCACGGTGAAGCCCATGTTATAGAATGCGTAGTGCAGGCTGTAGACCACGCGATTGTTCATCGTGCCCCCGAATTGCGGGTGGGGATGCAGGACGATGGCAATCGGGGCGTCGCGGTCTTTCTGCGGGTGGTAACGGCCTTCCAGACGACCTTCGGGTCCGGGAAAGATGACCTCGGGCATGCGTGTCTTCTCATTCGCGGTGCCCGCGATTTCTTGACGAAATCGGACGGGCTCCATAGGACAGGACGAACCCGGCGGGCGCGGGTCGGGGTGCATCCGGAGGTAATGGTCCGCCGGGGCTGCGTCAACTGTTTGCCGGGGGAGCGTCGATGAAACTCAGCACCAAGGGGCGCTATGCGATGGTCGCCCTCGCCGATCTGGCCTTGCAGCCGGAAGAGTGTCTGGTCTCGCTGTCGGAAATTTCCAAGCGCCAGAACATTTCCCTGCCCTATCTCGAACAGCTCTTCGTCAAGCTGCGCCGGGCGGGGCTGGTGGAATCGGTGCGCGGCCCCGGCGGCGGTTACAAGCTGGCGCGCCCGGCTGCGGATATCCGGGTCTCGGACGTGCTGGGCGCGGTCGACGAGACGGTCAGCGCGATGCATACCGGCGCGGGCGTCTCGGGCGGCACTTCGGGCACACGGGCGCAATCGCTGACCAACCGGCTTTGGGAAGGGCTCAGCGCGCATGTCTATGTGTTCCTGCACCAGGCCCGCCTGTCGGATGTGATCGGCAACGGCCTTGCGCCCTGTCCGGCGGTGCCCGCGCTCTTTCACGTCGTGGACGAGGACTGACGCCGCCATCTGTCGCGGTGCCGCCCGCGCGCCTTGCGGCCGTCGACCGCCCGGCGGCGGTGCGGCCGGAAAAGGGCCCGGAACAAGGGGCAGAACAACAGCCGGAACAAGGGGAAGACCATGCCCGGGCGGGTATATCTCGACTGGAACGCCACGGCGCCGCTGCGGCCCGAGGCGAAGGCCGCGATGATCGCGGCGATGGATGTGGTGGGCAATCCGTCCTCGGTGCATGCCGAGGGCCGGGCCGCGCGCGGGCTGGTCGAGAAGGCCCGTGCCCAGGTGGCCGCGGCGCTGGGGGCCGAGGGGGCCGAGATCGTCTTCACCTCGGGCGCGAGCGAGGCGGCGGCGCTGGCCTGCGCCGGGCGCTGGCTGCAGGGCGCCGAGATCGAGCATGACGCGGTGGCGGCCTGGATCGACCCCTGCCTGCCGGTCGATGCCGAGGGGCGGGTCACGGTGCGCGATCCGGCCGGCACCGCGCTTCAGCTGGCCAATTCCGAAACCGGCGTGATCCAGCAGATCCCCGAGGGTCTGGCCGTCTGCGACCTGACGCAGGGATTCGGAAAACTGCCGATCGCCTTCAACTGGCTGGGCTGCCAGATGGGTTTGGTCTCTGCCCATAAAATTGGCGGACCGAAGGGGATCGGGGCATTGGTGATGCGCCCCGGTTGCGACATGGAGCCGCAGATTCGCGGCGGCGGTCAAGAGCTTGGCCGCCGGGCGGGCACCGAGAACGTGATCAGCATCGCGGGCTTCGGGGCCGCCGCAGAAGCCGCCGCCGCCGAGCTTGCCGCAGGAAACTGGGCGGAAATCGAACATTTTAGAAGCATTCTAGAATTAGCGATTGCAGAGCGCGCAAATAAGACTATTTTTGTCGGGAAAGGGGCGCCGCGTCTGCCCAACACCTTGTGCCTCGCCACGCCCGGCTGGAAGGGCGAGACTCAGGTGATGCAGATGGATCTGGCCGGCTTCGCGGTTTCCGCAGGGTCGGCCTGTTCGTCGGGCAAGCTGCGCCCCAGCCGGGTTCTGACCGCCATGGGGCTGGGCGAGGACGTGGCGGCATCGGCGATCCGGGTCTCGATGGGGCTGGGCACGACCGAAGAGGATGTAAGGCGCTTTGCCGAGGCCTGGCTTGCGGCAGAGGCGAAATTCAGGGCCCGCGCGGGCTGAGGACGCGCCGGCCGACGGATCGGACAGGCTCCGCGGATCGGCGGGCCAAGACAGAGAGGCGGAAGACCAGGATGGCTGCTTTGGACAAGGCCGACATGAAGAACGTCAAGGAGGGGGTCGACCAGGAGACGGTCGAGGCCGTCCAGTCGATGGCCGGCAAGTACAAGTACGGCTGGGATACCGAGATCGAGATGGACTATGCCCCGATGGGGCTGACCGAAGAGATCGTCCGCCTGATCTCGGCCAAGAACGACGAACCCGAATGGATGACCGAGTGGCGCCTGCAGGCCTTCCGCCGCTGGCAGCAGATGGAAGAGCCCGACTGGGCGATGGTCGACTATCCCGAGATCGACTTTCAGGCGCAGTATTACTACGCGCGTCCCAAGAGCATGGCAGAGAAGCCGAAATCGCTCGACGAGGTCGATCCCAAGTTGCTTGAGACCTACCAGAAGCTGGGCATTCCGCTGAAGGAACAGATGATCCTCGCGGGCGTCGAGGGCGCCGAGGCCGCGCCCGCCGAGGGCCGCAAGGTCGCGGTCGACGCGGTGTTCGATTCGGTGTCGGTCGGCACCACCTTCCAGAAAGAGTTGCAGGCGGCGGGCGTCATCTTCTGCTCGATCTCGGAAGCGATCCGCAACCACCCCGATCTGGTGAAGAAATATCTGGGCTCGGTCGTGCCGCAGTCAGACAACTTCTATGCGACGCTCAATTCGGCGGTCTTCTCGGACGGGTCCTTCGTCTATGTGCCGCCGGGTGTGCGCTGCCCGATGGAGCTGTCGACCTATTTCCGCATCAATGCCGAGAATACCGGCCAGTTCGAACGGACGCTGATCATCGCCGACAAGGAGGCCTATGTCTCCTATCTGGAAGGCTGCACCGCGCCCCAGCGCGACACCGCCCAGCTGCATGCGGCGGTGGTGGAAATCGTGATCCTCGACGATGCCGAGGTGAAATATTCGACCGTGCAGAACTGGTTCCCGGGCGACGAGGACGGCAAGGGCGGGATCTACAATTTCGTCACCAAGCGCGCCGATTGCCGGGGCCCGCGGTCCAAGGTGATGTGGACCCAGGTCGAGACCGGCTCTGCCGTGACCTGGAAATACCCCTCCTGCATCCTCAGGGGCGATGACAGCCAGGGCGAGTTCTACTCGATCGCCATCACCAACAACTGGCAGCAGGCCGATACCGGCACCAAGATGGTGCATCTGGGCAAGAACACCCGGTCCCGGATCGTGTCCAAGGGGATCTCGGCGGGCCATGCCCAGAACACCTATCGCGGCCTCGTCAGCATGCATCCGAAGGCGAAGAACAGCCGAAACTACACCCAGTGCGACAGTTTGCTTATCGGCGACAAGTGCGGGGCGCACACCGTCCCCTATATCGAGGTGAGAAACAGCAGCTCGCGGGTGGAACACGAGGCCACCACCTCGAAGGTGGACGAGGACCAGCTTTTCTACTGCCGCTCGCGGGGCATGGACGAGGAGGAAGCCGTGGCCTTGGTGATCAACGGGTTCTGCAAGGACGTGCTGCAGGCGCTGCCGATGGAATTCGCCATGGAGGCGCAGCAGCTGGTGGCGATCAGCCTGGAAGGGTCGGTCGGGTGAACAGGCCGAAGACGATGGCCGCCTCGGGCGCGGGCCGCGGCGCCGGCGCCGAGACCGGGCGCGCGGCGGCCGACCGGGCGCGCGGCCCGCGCCGGAGGCGGCTGCCGCTTCCGTCGATCCCCGGCCATGGCGGGCGGCTGTTCCTGACCACCCGGATGCGGCTTCTGATCATCGCTCAGGGGCTGATCTTCTACGCCTCGCTGCAGGACGAAGAGACCATCGACTGGCTGGGAACCCTGGTGCCGCTGTCGAAGGGGCAGGCGGCCCTGGCCGAAGGACTGCTCGGGCTCGTGCTGTTCCTGCTCTGGGGGCTTTGCATGATTGCCTGGATGCGGGTCTTCGCGGCCCAGCGTCGCGACACGGAGGACCGGACATGATCGTCACCACCACGCCCTCGGTCGAGGGCCGGAGCATCATCGCCTATCACGGCGTCGTCGTCGGCGAGGCGATCCTGGGGGCCAATGTCTTCCGAGACATCTTCGCGGGCATCACCGACATCATCGGCGGCCGGTCCTCGGCCTACGAGGCCTCGCTGGGCGAGGCGCGCGAAACCGCGCTTGCCGAACTGGAACAACGGGCGCGGGCCATCGGCGGCAATGCCGTGGTCGGCGTCGATCTGGATTACGAAGTCATCAACAACATGCTGATGGTGTCGGCCTCGGGCACCGCCGTCACGTTGAGCTAGGGGATATCGACATGCTGGAAATCAAGAACCTGCACGCTTCGCTGGAAGAAGAGGGCAAGGAGATCCTGAAAGGCGTCAACCTGACCGTCGAGGCGGGCAAGGTGCATGCGATCATGGGGCCGAACGGGTCGGGCAAGTCGACGCTGTCCTATGTGCTGTCGGGCAAGGGCGGCTATGAGGTCACCGACGGTTCGGCCACGCTGGCCGGTGTCGACCTTCTGTCGATGGAGGCCGAGGAACGCGCCGCCGCCGGTCTTTTCCTGGCCTTCCAGTACCCGGTCGAGATCCCGGGCGTGGGCAACATGACTTTCCTCAGGACGGCCGTGAACGCCCAGCGCAAGGCCCGCGGCGAAGAGGAAATGGACGCCGCCACCTTCCTCAAGGAGGTGCGCGCCAAGGCCAAGGACCTGAAGATCGACGCCGAAATGCTGAAACGCCCGGTCAACATGGGCTTTTCGGGCGGCGAGAAGAAGCGCAACGAAATCCTGCAGATGGCGATGCTGGAACCGAAGATGTGCATCCTCGACGAAACCGATTCGGGGCTTGATGTCGATGCGATGAAGCTGGTGGCCGACGGGGTCAACGCGCTGCGCTCGCCCGACCGGGGCTTTCTGGTGATCACCCACTATCAGCGCCTGCTGGACCATATCGTGCCCGATGTCGTGCACATCATGGCGCGCGGCCAGATCATCAAGACCGGCGGTCCCGATCTCGCGCTCGAGGTCGAACAGAACGGCTATGCCGACATCCTGGCGGAGGTCGCGTGATGGGGCTGCCGCAGGCGAAACTGACCGCGACCGAGGCGCGGCTGGCCTCGCTCGCGATGCCGGTTCAGGCGGGCTGGACGCGGCCCCTGCGCGAGGCGGCGCTGACCCGGGTGCAGGACCTGGGCCTGCCCGGGCGGCGCGACGAATACTGGCGCTTCACCCGTCCCGACGAGCTGATCTCGGCCGCGCCGGTGCCGGCGGCGGTGCTGCCGCCCGCCGAGAACGCCACCTTCGAGGATATCGACCGGCTGCGTCTCGTCTTCGTCGACGGGGTGTTCGACCCCGAGGCGTCCGACGATCCGGCGCTGGCCGGGCTTGAAATCACCCGTCTGGCCGAGGCCGAGGCACAGGACATCCCCTGGGCAGCCGATCTTTACGGCGTGCTCGAGTCCCGCGGGCAGAGCCCGGTGCCGCGTCCGCTGGCCGCGCTGAACACCGCCTTTGCCACCGATGGCGTGCTGATCCGCGCCACCGGCAAGGTCGAAAAGCCGGTGAACCTGGTCTATCGCCATTGCGACGAGACCTCGGATGCGATCCTGCATCACCTGATCCGGGTCGAGCCCGGCGCCGATCTGACCGTGCTGGAAACCGGCCCGGCGGCCGCGCGGTTCAACAAGGTGATGGAGGTCGACGTGGCCGATGGCGGCGCCTTCCACCATGTGCGCAGCCAGGGCCGCGACCACGACCGCCGCGCCGCGACCCATATCTTCGCGCGGCTGGGCGAGGAGAGCATCTTCAAGTCCTTCACCCTGACCATGAACGGCGCGATGACCCGCAACGAGGTGGTGATCGAGCTGACCGGCGACGAGGGTGTGGCCCATGTCGCGGGCGCCTGCATGGGCGATGGCAGCTTTCATCATGACGACACCGTCTTCATCACCCATGACGCGGTGAACTGCGAAAGCCGTCAGGTGTTCAAGAAGGTGCTGAGGAAGGGCGCGACCGGCGTCTTCCAGGGCAAGATCCTCGTCAAGGAGGGGGCGCAGAAGACCGACGGCTACCAGATCTCGCAATCGCTGCTGCTGGACGAAGAGGCCAACTTCCTCGCCAAGCCCGAGCTCGAGATCTATGCCGACGACGTGGCCTGTTCGCACGGCTCGACCTCGGGCGCGATCGACGAGGATGCGCTGTTCTACTTGCGCTCGCGCGGGGTGCCCAAGGCCGAGGCGCAGGACATGATGGTCCTGTCCTTCCTGGCCGAGGCCATCGAAGAGATCGAGTCCCAGGCGGTGCGCGACGAGGTCGTCGCGAGCCTTGCCGCCTGGCTCGAACGGCACCGGAGGTAGGATGGCCGTCACCACCGAAATCGTCGCGACGTGGCGCGGACCGCGCGCCGCGCTGCGGCGGCAGTTGCGGATGGGTCCGCGCGAGGATCGCGCGCTGATCTATCTGATGATCGCCTGTTTCCTGATCTTCATCGGGCAATGGCCGCGCCTTGCGCGCGAGGCCTACATGACGCCCGAGGTGCCGCTGGAGGCGCTTCTGGGCGCGGCGCTGTTCGGCTGGATGGCGCTGGCGCCGCTGTTCTTCTACGGGCTGGCGGCGGTCAGCCATCTGGTGGCGCGCGCGGTCGGGGGCAAGGGCAGCTGGTTCACCGCCCGGCTGGCGCTGTTCTGGACGCTGCTCTGCGTCTCGCCGCTCTGGCTTTTGCAGGGGCTGGTGGCGGGCTTCATCGGCGCGGGCCCCGCGCTGACGCTGGTCTCGACCGTTCTGGCGGTTGCCTTTCTCGCGATTTGGCTCTTGTCTCTGGTCGAGGCCGAGGCGTAGGCCCGTGCCTGACGAGACGCAGGATAGCCCGATCATGACCGAACCCAGACCCTCCTTGCTGTCGCTGGCCCGCGACACCGTCACCGATCCGCGCGGCAGCGCGGTGCGCATCCTGTCGCTGGCCCCGCCGCGTGCCGTGCTGTGGGAGGCGCTGGTTCTGGTCGTGATCCTCAGCGTCCTGCTGACCGAACTGGGCGAGCTGATCAGCCCGGCGCCGATCGACCCGATGATGCCGGTCTTCATGCATTACCCGCTGGCGGCGGCGGCGGTGCAGGGGCTGCTTTTGGTTGTCACGGTGCATGCCATCGCCGGGATCGGCCGGGTCTTCGGCGGCACCGGCGATCTTGCCGGCGCGCTGGCGCTGACCGTCTGGCTGCAATTCATCATGGCCTGCCTGCAGGTGGTGCAGCTTGTCTTCCTGATCGTCCTGCCCCCCGCCGCGGGCCTTGTGGGCATTTTCGGCATCGGCCTTTTCTTCTGGCTTCTCAGTCACTTTGTCGCCGTTCTTCACGGCTTTCCCTCGGTCCTGAAGACCTTTGCGATGATCGTCTTCTCGATGATCGGGATCGTCTTCGGGATGAGCCTGATCCTGTCGATCCTCGGTATCACCCTGACCGGAGCCATGCCCGATGTATGACGTGCACAAGATCCGCGCCGATTTTCCCATTCTCTCGCGTCAGGTGAACGGCAAGCCGCTGGTCTATCTCGACAACGGCGCGTCGGCGCAGAAACCCCAGGTCGTGATCGACGCGGTCACGCAGGCCTATGCGATGGAATACGCGAACGTCCATCGCGGGCTGCACACGCTTTCGACCATCGCGACCGAGAAATACGAGGCGGTGCGCGGCACCATCGCACGGTTCCTCGGCGCCGCCGATCCGGACGAGATCGTCTTCACCACCGGCGCGACCGAGGGCATCAACCTCGTGTCCTATGCCTGGGCCGCGCCGCGCTTCGAACCCGGCGACGAGATCGTGCTGTCGGTGATGGAGCATCACGCCAATGTGGTGCCCTGGCATTTCCTGCGCGAACGGCAGGGGGCTGTGCTGAAATGGGTCGATGTCGATGGCAACGGCAATCTCGACCCGCAGGCGGTGATTGACGCCATCGGGCCCCGGACGAAGCTGGTCGCCGTGACCCAGATGTCGAACGTGCTGGGCACCGTGGTCGATGTCGCCGCCATCGTGAAGGGCGCGCATGAGAAGGGCGTGCCGGTGCTGGTCGACGGCTCGCAAGGTGCGGTGCATCAGCCTGTCAACGTGGATGCGCTGGGGGCTGACTTCTACGCCATCACCGGGCACAAGCTTTACGGCCCCTCGGCCTCGGGCGCGATCCATATCCGCAAGGAGCGGATGGCCGAGATGCGCCCCTTCATGGGCGGCGGCGACATGATCCGCGAGGTCCACAAGGACGGCATCCTGTATGCCGATCCGCCGATGCGCTTCGAGGCGGGCACCCCCGGCATCGTCCAGCAGATCGGGCTGGGCGTGGCGCTCGACTACATGATGGGCGTCGGCATGGAGGCCATTGCGGCCCATGAGAAGGCGATCACCACCTATGCCATGGACCGGCTGACGGGGCTCAACTGGCTGCAGGTGCAGGGCAAGGCCGACCATCGCGGCGCGATCTTCTCGTTCACGCTGGAAGGCCCGGCGCATCCCCATGACATCTCGACCGTGCTCGACAAGAAGGGCGTCGCGGTCCGGGCGGGCCATCATTGCGCGGGGCCGCTGATGGACCATCTGGGCATCACCGCGACCTGCCGTGCCTCCTTCGCGATGTACAACACCCCCGAAGAGGTCGACACGCTGATCGAGGCGCTCGAACTCTGCCACGATCTCTTTGCCTGAACGGGCGCAATCCGCGCCCTTGGTCTTCTCCTCCCCCGTCCCGGCGCCGCGCGCGTGTTTGACGCAGTGCCAAGGGCAGGACTGCGCGAGAAACTTTCTTGCGCAATCACGAGGCCGTGACATCGGTCCGAGGAGGAGACCCCCATGCCCAGCGTCCGTTTTTTCAGCGGCGAGACCGTCCCGCTAGAAATGCACAAGGTCCGCGTCGTCCAGAAGCTGACCCTGCCCGATATCGACACGCGCCTCGCGGCGATCACCGCGGCGGGCAACAACACGTTCCTTCTGCAGAACAGGGACGTGTTCATGGACATGCTGACCGACAGCGGAGTCAATGCCATGAGCGACCGGCAGGTCGCGGCGATGATGGTGGCCGATGACAGCTATGCGGGATCGGCGACCTATACCCGGCTGGAAACCCGGCTGCGCGAGATCTTCGGCATGGACTGGATCCTGCCGGCCCATCAGGGCCGCGCCTGCGAGAACATCCTGGCGCAGGTGCTGGTGACGCCCGGCTCGATCGTGCCGATGAACTATCACTTCACCACCACCAAGGCGCATATCGTGCTGAACGGCGGCCGCGTCGAGGAGATCATCCATGCCCGGGGCCTCGAGGTCACCTCGGACGAGCCGTTCAAGGGCGACATGGATGTGGCCGCGCTGGAACGCCTTGTGGCCGAGCATGGCGCAGAGCGCATCGCCTTTGTCCGGGTCGAGGCGGGCACCAACCTGATCGGCGGCCAGCCGGTCTCGCTGGCCAACCTTCGCGAGGTGCGCGCGGTCTGCGACCGGCACGGGCTGACGCTGGTCTATGACGCGAGCCTGATGGCCGACAACCTCTACTTCCTCAAGACCCGCGAGGCCGCCTGCCGCGATCTGTCGATCCGCGAGATCACCCGCCAGATCGCCGATCTCTGCGACGTGATCTATTTCTCGGCCCGCAAGCTCGGTTGTGCGCGCGGCGGCGCGATCTGCGTCCGCGACGAGGCGCTTTACAACCGGATGCGGGGGCTGGTGCCGCTTTACGAGGGCTTCCTGACCTATGGCGGCATGTCGGTGCGCGAGATCGAGGCGCTGACCGTCGGGCTTGACGAGACCATGGACGAGGACATGATTTCGCAGGGGCCGCAATTCATCGCCTACATGGTGGGCGAACTCGACCGCCGCGGCATTCCGGTGATCACGCCGGCGGGTGGGCTTGGCTGTCATATCGACGTGATGCGTTTCCTCGATCACGTGCCGCAGGCGCAGTATTCGGCGGGGGCGCTGGCCTCGGCGCTGTACATCGCCTCGGGCGTGCGCGGGATGGAGCGCGGCACCCTGTCCGAACAGCGCGCCCCCGACGGCACCGAGCCGCTGGCCAATATGGAGCTGGTGCGGCTCGCCATGCCGCGCCGGGTCTTCACCCTGTCGCAGGTCAAATACGCCATCGACCGGATCGACTGGCTTTGGCAGAACCGTCGGCTGGTGGGCGGGCTGACCTTCGTCGAGGAACCCGAGATCCTGCGTTTCTTCTACGGCCGCCTCGCGCCGGTCTCGGACTGGCAGCAAAGACTGGTGGCGCAGTTCAGGGCCGATTTCGGCGACAGCCTCTGAGGACTGTCCCGCTCAGGCCGGGCAAAGCCGCCCGTCCGTCAGCACCGTGTCGCGCGCGGCCAGCGCGCGGCGCAGCCCGGCATCATGGCTGATCACGATCAGCGCCATGCCGCGCGCCCGTGCCAGCGGCAACAGCGCCTGCCACAGATCGCGCGCCGCCAGCGCGTCAAGCTGGGCGGTGATCTCGTCGCAGATCAGCACCCGGGTCTCGGGCCGGATCATCCGCGCCAGCGACACCCGCGCCAGCTCGCCCCCCGACAGCTCGCCCGGAAGGCGGCGGTGCCAGTCCGGGCGGATGCCCAAAGCCGCCAGCGCCCCGGCATCGGGCGGGCCGCCGTTCTTCAGGATCTTCGCCACCGGCCAGCGCGGATCGGTCGCGGCATCGGGCGACTGGGGCGCGTGCTGGACCGGGCAGGGCCCCCTGTCGGGAAGACCCGAGCCTTGCCAGCGGACGCGGCCGCCCTCGGGTCGTGTCCGCCCCGCAAGGATGCGGCCCAGCGTCGACTTGCCCGCGCCCGAGGCCCCGCCGATCCCCAGCACCTCGCCGGGCGCAAGGCGCAGCGACACGCCGCGCAGCACGTCGCGGCCGTCGAAGCCGTGGCGGATGTCCTCGGCGCTCAGCATGCCTTGGCCCACTCGGTTGCGGTCCAGGTCTGGGCGTCCCAAAGCGCACGCGTGAAGGGGTGGGTCAGGCCCTCGGGGAAGGCGGCGGCCGGAACGGTCTCGACCGGGCGGCCCTCGCGCAGCACCGTCACGCGGGTCGTCGTCGCCACCAGCCGCGGCAGGTCGTGGCTGATGATCAGAACGCCGGTGCCCTCGGCGGCGAGCCCCGCCAGCAGCGCCATGATCCGGTCGGCCGCCTCGGGGTCGAGCCCCAGCGTCGGTTCGTCGGCGATCAGGGTTCCGGCCCCGGTCGCCAGCGCCGTCGCGATCAGCACCCGCTTGGCCATGCCGCCCGACAGCTCATGCGGATAGGCGCGAAGCGCCGCCTCGGGGAGGCCGAGCCGCGCCATCAGCGCGGCCGGATCGGCGGACCGGCCCGCAAGCCGCGCGAGCCGTGCGATCTGCGCGCCCGCTCGCGCCAGCGGGTCGAGCGCCGTCACCGCCTGCGGGGCCAGGGCGATGCGGCCCGAGACCCCGATCCGGCCCGAAAGCTCGGCATTGCGGGGCAGGGTGCCGGTCAGCGCCTCGGCGATCAGGCTTTTCCCGGCCCCCGAGCCGCCGATCAGCCCCGCGCAGTCGCCGGGCGCGACGGTCAGGCTGACGCCCGCAAGCGGGCGGGTCAGGCGCCCGTCATGCTGGCGGAAGGCGACCGACAGATCCTCGATTTGCAACATCAGGCGACGCCCTCCGTTGGATCGGCCGCGCGCCGCAGCGCCTCGCCGAAGCGTTCCACCGTCAGCGCGACCAGCATCAGGCCAGCGCCCGGGAAGACCGCGACCCACCAATGCCCGGCCATCAGTGCCCGCAGCGAGTCCGCCAGGATCACCCCGATCGAGGGCAGATGCGGCGGAATGCCGAGCCCGACGAAGGACAGCCCCGCCTCGTGCAGCACGGCATGGGGAAAGATCAGCACGAAGCCCGCCACGATCTGCGGAAGAAGATGCGGCGCCAGATGATGGCGGGCGATCCAGACGGGTCCGCGCCCGAGCCCGCGCGAGACCGCGATATAGTCGGACGCCGCGACCGTCTGCGCCTCGAGCCGCAGGACGCGGGTCAGCCGGGGCCAGTGAGTCAGCCCGACGCCCAGGATCACCCCCGCCATGCCGCCGCCCGCGGCATAGGCCACAAGCAGGATCAGCACGAAATGCGGCAGCCCCAGCGCCAGCTCGGTCGCGACCCCCACAAGCCGGTCGGCCAGCCGGTGCGAGGCGGCGGCAAGCCCGAAGACGACCGCGACCGCCGTCGACAGCACCGCCGCGAACAGCCCGACCTTGATCGAGGTGGCCAGCGCCAGCGCGGTGCGCAACGCCATGTCGCGCCCCAGACTGTCGGTACCGAAGGGATGCGCCAGCGAGGGACCGAGATTGCGCGATAACGCGCTGACGGGCGGGCCTTCGGGCGGCAGGGCAAGCGCCGCCAACAGCAGCACCGCGACAAGCCCCAGCGCCAGCCCGCCCCGGATCAGCAGATCGCGGCGCACCGGCGAGGCGAGGGTGAGGGCAGCGATCATGCCTGCCTCAGTCTTGGGTCGAGCAGCCGCGCCGCGATATCGGCGGCGAGATTGCCCAGAAAGACCACCACAAGCGTGGCCAGCGCGATCCCCAGCAAAAGCGGCGCATCGGCGCCCAGCGCCGCGCGCACCGTGGCCTGCCCGAGGCCCGGCCAGGCAAAGACCGTCTCGGCCAGCACCGACCCGCCGATCAGCTCGCCCGTGCCCGCCAGATGCACGGCCAGCGCCGGGCCCAGCGCGTGGCGCAGACCCGGCCGCCAGACCAGCCAGCGGGGGCGCGCGCCGTGGGCGGCCAGATGGCGCGCGGCGGGGCTTTCGAGAAAGGCCGCGGCGCGGGCGCGGCTGTGCAGGATCAGCGGCCCGGTCCCCACCACCGACAGGGTCGCGGCGGGCAGGATCAGGTGGTTGAGCCGCGCGGCCAGATCGGCCTCGTCGGCGGTCAGACCGGGCGGGGCCGCGCAACAGGAGGGCAGCCAGCCCAGCCCGACGGCGAAAAGCGCGATCAAGAGCAGCGCGACCCAGAACCCGGGGCTTGCCGTCAGCACCACGGCATAGCCCCGGATCGCGCGGTCGGGCCAGCGCCCGCGCGTCGCGGCGGCGGTCAGCCCGAGGCCCAGCCCCACTGCGAAGGATATCACGAAGGCAAGCGCGATCAGTGTCAGCGAGGCCCCGGCCCGATCCGCCAGCACCTCGGCGACGGGCGCGTTGAAGGTGATCGAGCTGCCCAGATCGCCGCGCGCGATGTGGCCGAGCCACAGCGCGAACCGTTCGGGCGCGGGCGCATCGAGCCCCCAGGCCTGGGCAATGGTCGCGCGCTGGTCGGGGCCGACATCCGCGACCCGGGCGCCGACATAGGCCGTGATCGGGTCGACCGGCGCCAGCGAGACCAGCGTGAAGAGCCCCGCCATGGCCAGCGGCAACAGCCAGGCCAGCCGGATCAACCGCTCGACCAGAAGCCGCCCGAGCCAGCCCGTCATTCGCAGGTCCAGCGCCAGCCGGGCAGTCCCTGGGTGATCGGCCAGCCATGGCCATGCGGCTCGGTCTGGATCGGGCCGAGATCGAGACAGTCGCTGACCCAGTAGGAATGGTCGATATTGATCAGCCAGGCCCAGGCCGCGTCGCCCTTCGCGCCAAAGCCGGTGGTCCCGTCCCATTGCGCGGCGCGCCATTCGGGCAGCGAGGCCTCGAAGGTCTCTGCGGCTTCGGCGGCGGCGAGATGGGCGTCGACCGCCGGGTTTTCGTAAAAGCCCGGATTGTACCAGCCCCGGCCGGCAAAACCGCTGTCATAGAGGTTGAACACCTCCGACGGGTCGTGCGAGCCCCAGCCGAAGACCACCGGCTCGGAATGCATGAGCCGCCCGATCTCGTCCCAGCTCCGGCCGTCGGGGATCGCCCGGATGCCGACCGGTTTCAGCGCCTCGGCGACCCCCAGCGCCAGCGCCTGCCGCACCGAGTCGGAGGCCGGGTAGACCAGCCGGAATTCGGCCTCGAGCCCGTCCTTTTCGCGCAGCCCGTCGCCATCGGCATCGGTCCAGCCCGCAGCCGCCAGCGTGGCGCGCGCGGCGTCGGGGCCGGTCTCGGTCAGGCGGTCCTCGGGGTTATCCCAGGGCAAACCGTCGGCCGGGCCATGGGCGGGGGCGCCATGGCCGTTGACCGCCAGCGCCAGCAGCGCGGTCCGGTCCACCGCCTGATCGACCGCCACCCGGATGGCGCGGTCGGCGGTGACATCGTTGCCGATCGGCACGCCCTCGGCGGTCCGGCCGCCCGCGGGCCGCATCGGGAACATCACCCCGCGATTGTCGACGCTTGGCACATGCAGCACCTGCATCCCCTCTGGCGCGGCATCGGCCTCGGCCGGGGGCACGGCGACGATCTGCGCCGCGCCGGTACGCGCCAGCGCCAGCCCCGTCGCCTCGGCCCCGAAGACGAAGGTCACGCGCGGAAACGGGATGTCGGGGCCGTGCCAATAGGGGTTCGGCGCGACGATCAGCTGTTCGCCCTCGCGCCATTCGACCAGGCGGAACGGCCCGGCGCCGACCGGGTGGCGGGCGTAATCCGGCCCGTAGGATGCCTTTGGCACGATCCCCAGCGTCGCCAGATCTCCGGTGAAGGTGATCTGCGGGTGGCGGAGTTCCAGCTCGACCGTCAGCGGGCCGGTAGCGCGGGCCTCCTTCAGCACCTTGAGATCCGTCAGCCCGTCGCCGTCGCGCGCGGCGTTGAAGGTGAAGGCCACGTCCTCGGCGGTCAGGGGCGTTCCGTCCGAAAACCGCGCATCGTCGCGAAGCGTGACGGTCCAGGTCAGACGGTCGTCCGACAGCGACCAGCCGGTCGCCAGATCGCCCGCCAGCGACAGGTCGGCCGCGCGCCTGAGCAGCGTTGCCTGAAACAGCGGATTCCCGTAGCGGCCCCAGCCCATGATCGGGTCGAAACCGGTCTCGGGTTCGCCGCCCACCGCCAGCACCAGCGGCGGGGCGGCCTCGACAGCCAGCGGCAGACTCAGCGAAACGGCAAGGGCCAGGAAGGACAGAGGGCGCATGAGGACTCGGTATGATTTATGCCTCCCATCTTCATACGCCCGGCGCGGCGGGAATGCCAAGCGCGGTTCTGTGCCTTGTTTGCCCCGCGCTCCGGAGGCAAAGTCGCCGCAAAGCGGGAGGGGCCCATGCAGCGCATCACGATCACCATCGAAGACGACCTGCTGGAGGCGCTCGACGCCTTCATGGACCGGTCTGGCGCGTCGAACCGGTCCGAGGCGCTGCGCGACCTGATCCGCCGGGGGCTTGACCAGGACGCGCCCGAGACCGCCGAATGCGTGGGCGTCGTGACCTATGCCATGGACCCCGCGCAGCGCGATCTGGGGCGGCTGGTGCCAGAAAGCCGCCAGCAGCACCATGACGCGGCCATCGCGGCGCTGTCGGTGCCGCTTGACCATCACGCGGCGGTCGAGGTGGCAGTGATGCGGGGCACGGTGGGCTCGGTCCAGGCCTATGCCAACAGCCTGTTCCTGCAGCGCGGCGTGCGGCACGGCCAGACCGTTCTGATCCCGGTGCGGACCGAGGTCGAGTTCCACCTGCATGGCGAGCGGGCGCATACCCACGATCACCTGCGGGTGCTGGACCGATTCTGACCCTGTCCGCGAAGGGTCCGGGCTAAAGCCTGAGCCGCCGCGCCCGGGCGCCGCCCCGGCGGCATGGGCGGGGCAGGGCCAGATCCAGCGGCCGGGGCGGCATCGCGCGGATCTGCACCAGCAGGCGGCGGAACTCGTCCAGCGCGGCCGTGGCCGGACCCGGTGCCGCCTGCGCCTCGGCGGCGCGGGCGGCGGCGGGCAGATCGGCCCGGCCGGGCAGGCTGCCCAGCCATTGCATGAAGCCAAGCTGGCCCAGCTCGCGCGCCCGCGGCCCCGTCTGGGGGCAGGCGGCAAGCCGCATCAGCACCATCTCCAGCATCGCCGGCAGACCGGCCCCGCCCGGAACCTCGTCACGAAAAACCGGGCCGCGCCGGCCCCTGATGTCATCCATCGCGGATCTCCTTGCCGGGGCACCCCGCCCGGGTTCACACGCTTGGATGGCAGGTCTCCTGGCTTGCGGGTCATCGCCGCCCCGACCCTTCCCGGACCGTTCGGTCCAGTGGCCGTCTCGGGGGGCTCTCCGCCTACAGTTGCGGGGGCAGCCGCGGATTTGCCGGAGGTTCCGGCGGACCGCGTTCCCTTTTCACCCGCGCGGCCGGCAAGGCCTGCGGGAACCATCGCCACAAGCGCTACCCGGCCGGGCGGGCGGCTGTCAATGGCGCAGAATATCGGCCGTGAATGTGAGCCGGGCTCATAAAGATCCTGACAAACATGAATTGGACAGGCGCGGCCGAAGGCCATATCTGCCGTCCATGACCCAATCCGCGCCCCGCCCCGCCCGCCATTCGCCTGTCTTCGAGACCCTTCGCACCGCCGCCGCCGAGCGGATCCTGGTGCTGGACGGGGCGATGGGCACCCAGATCCAGAAGCTCGGCCTGACCGAGGACGATTTCACCGGTTCTGGCGGCGGCTGCGCCTGTCATCTGCACGGCGACAAGCCGCAGAAGGGCAACAACGACCTTCTGAACCTGACGAATCCCGACGTGATCGAAGAGATCCACTACCGCTATGCGATGGTTGGCGCCGATATCGTCGAGACCAATACCTTTTCCTCGACCGCCATCGCCCAGGCCGATTACGGGCTGGAAGACAAGGTCTTCGCGCTGAACGAGGCGGGTGCGCGGCTGGCCCGCAAGGCGATGGACCGGGCCGAGGCCGAGGACGGGCGGCATCGCTTCGTCGCGGGCGCGCTGGGACCGACGAACCGCACCGCCTCGATCAGTCCCGACGTGAACAACCCGGGCTACCGGGCCGTGACTTTCGACGACCTGCGGATCGCCTATGCCGAACAGCTGCACGGGCTGATCGCGGGCGGCATCGACCTGGTTCTGATCGAGACGATCTTCGACACGCTGAACGCCAAGGCCGCGATCTTCGCCTGCGAGGAGGTCTTTGCCGAACAGGGCCTGCGCCTGCCCGTCATGATCTCGGGCACCATCACCGACCTGTCGGGGCGGACGCTGTCGGGCCAGACGCCCACGGCCTTCTGGCATTCGGTGCGCCATGCCCGGCCGCTGACCATCGGGCTGAACTGCGCGCTGGGGGCCGATGCGATGCGCCCGCACCTGGCCGAGCTTTCGGCCGTGGCCGACACGCTGATCTGCGCCTATCCCAATGCCGGGCTCCCGAACGAGATGGGCGACTACGACCAGACACCCGATGAGATGGCGGCGCTGGTCGCGGGCTTTGCGAAGGACGGGCTGGTCAATATCGTCGGCGGCTGCTGCGGGTCGACCTATGACCATATCGCGGCGGTGGCAAAGGCGGTTCGGGGCCATGCCCCTCGCAAAATCCCAGAGATCGCGCCGAAGATGCGGCTCTCGGGGCTCGAACCCTTCACCCTGACCGACGACATCCCCTTCGTGAATGTGGGCGAGCGGACGAACGTCACCGGCTCGGCCCGGTTCCGCAAGCTGATCAAGGAACAGGACTACGCCACCGCTCTGGATGTCGCGCGCGATCAGGTCGAGAACGGCGCCCAGATCATCGACGTCAACATGGACGAGGGCCTGATCGACAGCAAACAGGCGATGATCGACTTCCTGAACCTCGTCGCGGCCGAGCCCGACATCGCCCGCGTGCCGGTGATGATCGACAGCTCCAAGTGGGAGGTGATCGAGGCGGGCCTGAAATGCGTGCAGGGCAAGCCGGTCGTCAACTCGATCTCGATGAAGGAGGGCGAAGAGGCCTTCCTGCACCATGCGCGGCTGTGCCGGGCTTACGGCGCGGCGGTGATCGTGATGGCCTTCGACGAGAAGGGCCAGGCCGACACCGAGGATCGCAAGGTCGAAATCTGCGCCCGTGCCTACAGGCTTCTGACCGAGGAGGTCGGCTTCCCGCCCGAGGACATCATCTTCGACCCGAACGTCTTCGCCGTCGCGACCGGCATCGAGGAGCATGACAATTACGGCGTCGATTTCATCGAGGCCACGCGGCGGATCACGGCCGAGTGCGCGCATGTGCATGTCTCGGGCGGCGTGTCGAACCTGTCCTTCAGCTTCCGCGGCAACGAACCCGTGCGCGAGGCGATGCATGCGGTCTTCCTGTATCACGCCATCCAGGCCGGCATGGACATGGGCATCGTCAATGCGGGCCAGCTTGCCGTCTACGACCAGATCGAGCCCACGCTGCGCGAGGCCTGCGAGGACGTTGTCCTGAACCGCCGTGCCGACGCGACCGAGCGGATGCTGGAGATCGCCGAAAAATACCGCGGGCAGGGCGGGTCGCAGGGCCGCGAAAAGGACATGTCCTGGCGCGAGCTGCCGGTCGGGAAGCGGCTGGAACATGCGCTGGTCAACGGCATCACCGAATTCATCGAGGCCGATACCGAAGAGGCCCGGCTGGCGGCCGCGCGGCCTCTGCATGTCATCGAGGGCCCGCTAATGGCGGGGATGAACGTGGTGGGCGATCTTTTCGGGGCGGGCAAGATGTTCCTGCCGCAGGTGGTCAAGTCGGCCCGCGTGATGAAACAGGCCGTGGCCGTGCTGCTGCCCCATATGGAGGCCGAGAAGGATGGCCGCCGCGAGGCTGCGGGCAAGGTCCTGATGGCCACCGTCAAGGGCGACGTCCATGACATCGGCAAGAACATCGTCGGCGTCGTGCTGGCCTGCAACAATTACGAGATCGTCGATCTGGGGGTGATGGTCCCGCCCGAGAAGATCATCGCCGCCGCGAAGGAGCATGCGGTCGACATCATCGGCCTGTCGGGGCTGATCACGCCCTCGCTGGACGAGATGGTGCACATGGCCTCGGAAATGCAGCGGCAGGGTTTCGACATCCCGCTGCTGATCGGGGGGGCCACGACCAGCAAGGTGCATACGGCGGTCAAGATCGCGCCGAACTACACGGCGGGGCAGGCGGTCTATGTCACCGATGCCAGCCGCGCGGTGGGCGTGGTCTCGTCGCTCTTGAGCGACAACCAGCGGTCGGGCTATGTCGAGGGCATCCGCGCCGAATACGAGGATCTCGCCCGGAAACACGCCCGCGGCGAGGCCGCCAAGAAGCGCCTGCCGCTCGTGGCCGCCCGCGCCAACCGGATCGCCATCGACTGGACGGGTTACAGCCCGGTCAAGCCCTCCTTCCTCGGCACCAGGGTCTATGACCGCTGGGATCTGGCCGATCTGGCGGCGCATGTCGACTGGACGCCGTTCTTCCATGCCTGGGACATGAAGGGGGTCTTTCCGCGCATCCTCGAGGACGAGGCCAAGGGCGAGGCGGCGCGCGCGCTTTACGACGACGCGCGGCGGATGCTCGACCGGATCGTGCAGGGCGGCTGGTTCGCGCCGAAGGGCGTGGTGGGCTTCTGGCCCGCCAATGCGGTGGGCGACGATGTGCGGCTTTACACGGGCGAGGACCGCCAGGAAACGCTCGCCACCTTCCACACCCTGCGCCAGCAGACCGCCAAGCGGCCCGGCGTCCCGAATGCGGCGCTGTCCGATTTCGTGGCGCCCGAAGGGGTGGCCCCCGACTATCTGGGCGGCTTTGCGGTGACGGCGGGCCCCGAGGAAATCGCCATTGCCGAGCGCATGGCGGCCGAGCATGACGACTATGGCGCGATCATGGTCAAGGCGCTGGCCGACCGCATCGCCGAGGCCTTCGCCGAGCGCATGCATGCGGAAGTGCGCCGCAGCCTCTGGGGCTACGCGCCCGACGAGGCCTTCACCCCCGAAGAGCTGATCGCCGAGCCCTACAAGGGCATCCGGCCCGCGCCGGGCTATCCGGCCCAGCCCGACCACACCGAGAAGAAGACGCTGTTCCGGCTGCTCGATGCGGAACGTGCGGTGGGCATCCGGCTGACCGAAAGCATGGCGATGTGGCCGGGGCCGTCGGTTTCGGGGCTTTATTTCGCCCATCCCGACAGCTTCTATTTCGGGGTCGGCAAGGTCGAGGCCGATCAGGTCGCCGATTATGCCGCCCGCAAGGGGATTACCCTCGCCGAGGCCGAACGCCATCTGGCGCCGGTGCTGAACTACACGCCCGGCAAGGGGGGCGACGCGGCGGCGGCATGAAGACAGGCGTCCGGCGGACCACGCCGGGCGTCAGGTCCGGTGCATCACCCGGGCCGTCAGGCTCGACAGTGCCAGCGAAGCCAGCACGCAGAAGGTGAAGAGGTAAAGCCCCCAGGCGGTCTCGACCCGGCCGAGGCCCACCCCTTTCGCGACCACGACATAGATCGCGATCAGGAACACATCGGCCATGGCAAGCTTGCCCATGACATGGATCGCGGGCAGCAGCCGGGGCGAGGCCAGTCCGTACTGGATCAGCGCCAGCCCCACGGTCTTGGCGAAGGGGGCGACCAGCGCCAGCAGCGTGACCAGCAGCGCGAGGAAGATGTCGGCGTGCCAAAGCGAGGCAAGCCCCGACAGCACCGAGATTTCCGACATCCCGAACAGCGGCAGAAGCCCCGCGCGCAGCAAGGGCGCGGCCCAGGCGATGGGAAAGAGGATCAGCAGCGCCAGATTGGCGAGGCGCAGCAGCCGCAGGGTCACGGCCGGACCGTCACCGCACCGCCTCGATGGGGCCTTCGGCGCGGCCATGGATGAACTGGTCGAGATAGGGATCGCCCGACTGGTCCATGTCGGCGACCGGCCCGGTCCACTGGATCACGCCCCCATGCAGCATCGCCACATCGTCGGCAATGGCCCGGACCGAGCTCATGTCATGGGTGATGGTCATGGCGGTCGCGCCCATCTCGACCACGATCTCGCGGATCAGCTCGTTGATGACGCCCGCCATGATCGGGTCGAGCCCGGTGGTGGGTTCGTCGAAGAAGATGATCTCGGGGTCGGCGGCGATGGCGCGGGCCAGACCCACGCGTTTCTGCATGCCGCCCGACAGCTCGGCAGGGAACAGGTCGGCAACCTCGGGTTTCAGCCCGACCCGGCGCAGCTTTTCGATGGCGATCTCGCGCGCCTCGGCCTTGGGCCGCTTGGTGGCGCCGCGCATCAGCCGGAAGGCCACGTTCTGCCAGACCGGCAGGGAATCGAACAGCGCGCCGCCCTGAAACAGCATCCCGAAGCGGGCCAGGAACGCTTCGCGTTCGGCGCGCGACGCATCCTCGCCCTCGATGAGGATCTGGCCCGCATCGGGCCGCACCAGCCCGAGGATGCATTTCAGCAGCACCGACTTGCCGGTGCCCGACCCGCCGATGATGACCATGCTCTCGCCCTTCGGGACGGTCAGGGTCACGCCCCTCAGGACATGGTTCCGGCCGAAGGCCTTGTGGATGTCGCGAAGCTCGATCATGCGGCGAAGAACAGGGTTGTGAGAATGTAGTTGGCGGCCAGCACCAGCACCGAGGCTGCGACCACGGCCGATTTCGTGGCGGCCCCCACGCCCTGGGCGCCGCGGCCCGAATTCATGCCGAAATAGCAGCCGACCAGCGCGATCAGGAAGCCGAAGGCCGCGCCCTTCACCAGACCCGAGGTCACGTCCCAGATTTCCAGGTAATCGGCGGTGTTCCGCAAATAGGCGGCGGCGTTCAGCCCGAGGCTTTGGGTGCCCACCAGATAGCCGCCGAAGATGCCGATGGAATCGCCGACCGCGACCAGCACCGGCACGGTGACCGTCGCCGCCAGCACCCGCGGCACCGTCAGATAGCGCATCGGGTCGGTCGAGAGCGTGACCAGCGCGTCGATCTGTTCGGTGACCTTCATGGTGCCGATCTCGGCCGCGATCGAGGACGACACCCGCGCCGCGACCATCAGCCCGGCCATCACCGGCCCCAATTCGCGCGCCATGCCGATGGCGACGATCGAGGGCACGACCTGGCCTGCATTGAAGCGCGAGCCGCCCTCGTAGATCTGCAGCGCCAGCGCCGCGCCGGTGAAGATGGCGGTCAGCCCGACGACGGGCAGGCTGTTATAGCCGATCACCCAGACCGCATGGCCGAATTCTCGGAAATAGAAGGGCGGGCGCACCATCGCGTAAAGCGTCGCCCCGAGATAGAGCGCGAGGCGCCCGACGGCCGCGAGCCCGCCCAGCACGGCACGCCCGAGCGCGCCGACGGGGTTCAGCAGGATCATGTGCCCGCACCGCCGACATAGCGGCGGGCATAGCGGCGGCCGAGCGCGGTCATGATCTCGTAGCCGATGGTCCCGGCGGTATCGGCGACCGCGTCCACCCCCTGTTCGGGGCAAAGCAGGTCAAGCGCGGGCGGCACCGTTCCCAGATGGGTGATGTCGGCCGTGATGAGGTCCATCGACACCCGTCCCAGGATCGGGCAGGGCGTGCCCTCGAACCAAAGCTGGCCACGATTGGACAGCGCGCGGTGCATGCCGTCGGCATAGCCCGCGGTGACGGTCGCGACGACGCGCCGTTCGGCGGCCGTGTAGGTGTAGCCGTAGCCGATGCTTTCGCCGGGCTGGACCTCGCGGGTCTGGATCACCGGGAAGGACAGGCCCACGACCGGCTCGGCCTCGGCGAAGGGCAGCCCGCCATAGACGCCCATGCCCGGGCGGGTGACGTCGAAATGATAGTTGGGCCCCAGCAGAACGCCGCCCGTCGCCGAAAGCGACCGCGGCACGCCGCAGCCGTCGGTCATCTCGCGGAAGGCGGTCAGCTGCTGCAGGTTCGCGGGGTGCCCGGGCTCGTCGGCGCAGGCGAGGTGGCTCATGATCAGGACCGGCCCCGCGGCCAGGACGATGTCGCGCACCGCCGCCCATTCGGCCGGTTCAAGACCCAGCCGGTTCATCCCCGAATCGAGCTGGATGCCGAAGGGACGGCCCGGCAGGCCCTCCATGTGGCGGGTGAGCTGGTCGACCGAGTTCAGCATCGGCACCAGGTCGAGATCGCCGATCATGTCGGTATCGCCCGGCATATGGCCCGAGAACACGCAGATCTGCGGCCCCGGTCCCAGCGCGTTGCGGATCTGGGCGCCTTCCTCGGCGGCGGCGACGAAGAAGCGCCGGGCGCCGGCCTGGGCCAGCACGCGGGCGACGCGCTCGCCGCCCAGCCCGTAGCCGTCGGCCTTGACGACCGCCCCCGTTTCCACGCCCGCCCCGCTTGCGCGGTCGAGCGCCTTCCAGTTGCGCGCGAGCGCGTCGAGATCGATCGTGAGTGTTCCGGTAGCCATGGCCGCTGTTGTGCCACGCGCGCGGGCCGCGTCAAGAGCCGAATGGCCCCGGCTTGGCCCGCCCGCGCCCGGACCGATCAAAAGCCCTCGACCGCCTGTCCCTGTTGCCAGGGTTTGACGAGGTTGCCAAAGCGGGTGAAGCGGCCCTCGAAGCTCAGCTCGACCGAGCCGATGGGCCCGTGCCGCTGCTTGCCGATGATGACCTCGGCCTTGCCGTGCAGGCTTTCCATCGCCTCCTGCCAGCGCGCCATGCCTTCGAGGTCATGATCGCTGGGTTTCTCGCGTTCCTTGTAATATTCCTCGCGGAACACGAACATCACGACGTCGGCATCCTGCTCGATCGAGCCCGATTCCCGCAGGTCGGACAGCTGCGGCCGCTTGTCCTCGCGGCTTTCGACCTGCCGCGACAGCTGCGACAGCGCGACGACGGGAATGTCCAGTTCCTTGGCGATGGCCTTCAGGCCCTGCGTGATCTCCGAGACCTCGTTCACCCTGCTGTCCTTGGCGGTGGCGGGGCGCACGAGCTGGAGGTAGTCGACGAACAGCGCATCGAGCCCGTGGGTCCGCTTCAGCCGCCGGGCGCGGGCCGCGAGCTGACTGATCGGCAGGGCCGGGGTGTCGTCGATGTAAAGCGGGCAGGCCTCGAGTTCCTTGGCGGCATTGACGAAGCGGCGGAACTCGGCCTCGGTCATGTCGCCGCGGCGGATCTGTTCGCTGGGCACTTCCGAAGCTTCGGACAGGACCCGGGCGGCGAGCTGCTCGGCGCTCATCTCGAGGCTGTAGAAGCCCACGACGCCGCCATTGACCGCGCCGACCGACCCGTCGGGGAGGGTGCCGCGCTTGTAGGCGCGGGCGATGTTGAAGGCGATGTTGGTCGCCAGCGAGGTCTTGCCCATCGAGGGCCGCCCGGCGAGGATCAGAAGGTCCGAGCGGTGCAGCCCGCCGAGCTTCTTGTCGAGATCGGTCAGCCCGGTCGAGACGCCCGCAAGCCCGCCATCCCGCTGATAGGCGGCGTTGGCGACCTTCACGGCATCGGTGACGGCGCGCAGGAAGGACTGGAAGCCGGTTTCCGACTGGCCCTTCTCGGCCAGCTTGTAGAGCCCCTGTTCGGCCTCGACGATCTGGGCGGCGGGCTCCGAGGCGATGTCGACCTTGGCCGCCTTGTCCGAGATTTCGGCGCCAAGCTTCATCAGCTCGCGGCGCAGCCAGAAATCGTAGATCATCTGGGCATAGTCGCGCGCCGCGAAGGACGAGATCGCAGCCCCCGCAAGCCGCGCCAGATAGGCCGGCCCACCCAGTTCGGCGAGCCCCTCGTCATCCTCGAGGAAGGCTTTCAGCGTGACCGGCGAGGCCAGCTGGTTCTTCTGGATCCGGTTCGCGGCGATCTCGAAGATCCGGGAATGGACCGGATCGTAGAAATGCTGCGGCTGGACGATGGACGCGATCCGGTCGAAGATATCGTTCGTGGTCAGGATCGCGCCCAGCAATTGCTGCTCGGCCTCGATATTGTGAGGCAGGCCGGTCGTGTCGTCGTCTTTTTCGCCTTCGGGGCGAATTGTTCTGACCTGATTCATCTTTGTTTCTCTCCCTGCGGCCGGGTTTTAGACCCTCGTCCGCGGCCACGGCAATCTTGGTAAACCTGTGGATTGCCTGTGGATAACTTCCCGACCCGAATCTTGCGGGTCAAGGTCGGGTTGCGTCAAGATATGGTTTCCAGTCGGGGTCTTTCGCCGGATGGCTGAAGGATTTCCGGCGTCAGACAAGCGGGTTTGCGCCTAAACCTCGCGTCGCGCCTCCTGCCAGGCGCGGGGGGCGGTCAGGAACGACTCGACATCGGCAAGCGTCGCGGCGTCGAAGGCGCCCTGGGCGCGGGCCTCGGCCAGCACGTCCCACCAGGTGCAGAGATGATGCAGCCGGATGCCGTGATCGCCCAGCGTCTTTTCGGTCTCGGGGAAGATCCCGTAATAGAAGATCACCGCCGTATGGCCGCAGACCGCGCCGGTGTCGCGGATCGCGTCGACGAAGCTGATCTTCGAGCCGCCATCGGTCGTCAGGTCCTCGATCAGAAGCACCCGGTCGCCTTCGGACATCACGCCCTCGATCCGGGCGTTGCGGCCGTAGCCCTTGGGTTTCTTGCGGACATAGGTCATCGGCAGGGCCATCCGCTCGGCCACGAGGGCCGCGAAGGGGATGCCCGCGGTCTCGCCGCCCGCGATGCAGTCGAAGGCCTCGAAGCCCGCGTCGCGCAGGACGGTGACGGTCAGGAAGTCCATCAGCGTGGCGCGGATCCGCGGGAACGAAATCAGCTTGCGGCAGTCGATATAGGTGGGCGAGGGCAGGCCGGAGGCAAGCGTGAAGGGCGTTTCGGCGTTGAAATGCACCGCCCCGATCTCCAGCAGCATGCGGGCGGAGAGGCGGGCGATTTCGGACTTGTCGGGGAAGGCGGTGGGGATCATGGCGCAAGCGTCTCCGTGTCCTGCCGGAGCGGCGCGACCCGCCCCGGCGATTTTTCTGCGAAAAATGCGCGGCTCACCGCGCGACCCGCCAGTGCAGATCGAAACCCGGATCGAACAGCGTCACCGGCCCGGCCCCGGTCTCGATCCGCGCGGGATAGGCGACGGGCGAGGCGCCCCGGGTCAGGGTGATGCGGTCGTCATTGGGCGGCAGGCCGTAGAAGGCGGGGCCGTTCAGCGAGGTGAAAGCCTCGAGCCGGTCGAGCGCGCCCGCCCGCTCGAAGACCTCGGCGAGGCAGGACAGCGTGTTGGTGGCCGAAAAGACGCCCGCGCAGCCGCAAGCGCATTCCTTGGCCGGGTCGGCATGGGGCGCGCTGTCGGTCCCGAGAAAGAAGCGCGCATCGCCTGAAGTCGCGGCCGCGACAAGCGCGTCGCGATGGCGCGCGCGTTTGGCCACCGGCAGGCAGTAGTAATGCGGCTTGATCCCGCCCACCAGGATATGGTTGCGGGTGATGATCAGGTGATGGGTGGTGATCGTCGCACCAAGCCCCGTCTCGGCCGAACGCACGTAATCGACCCCGTCCGAGGTGGTGATATGCTCCATCACCACCTTCAGACCCGGCACCGCGCGGCGGATCGGGTCGAGCACCCGGTCGATGAACACCGCCTCGCGGTCGAAGATGTCGATTTCGGGGTCGACCACCTCGCCATGGACGCAGAGCGGGCAGCCGATCTCGGCCATCCTTTCCAGGACCCCGCGTACCTTGTCGAAATCGGTCACGCCCGAGGCCGAATTGGTGGTCGCCCCGGCGGGGTAGAGCTTGACCGCCGTCACCAGCCCTGCCGCATGGGCGCGGGCCACATCCTCGGGATCGGTCCTTTCGGTGAGGTACAGCGTCATCAGCGGGGCAAAGCGCGCGCCCTCGGGCAGGGCCGCAAGGATCCGGTCGCGATAGGCGGCGGCCTCGGCACCGGTCACCACCGGTGGCACCAGATTGGGCATGACGATGGCGCGGGCGAAGTCGCGGGCGGATTCGGGCAGCACGCCCGCCAGCATGGCACCGTCGCGCAGATGCAGGTGCCAGTCGTCGGGGCGGCGGATCGTGAGGCTCTGGGTCATGGGGCAGGGCGATACACAATCGCCCGGGCGCTTTCCAGTACCGATCGCGGTCGGCTTGCGGCCTCGGGGCGCCGCGCGCCGCACCTGAGCCAAGCGCCTGACGCAAGGCGGGGCTTCCCATCCGTCAATGGAAAAGTCACGGATGCTGTCCTATCTTGGCGGCATGGGAGGGAACGTCTGTACGCGAACAGGAGTTTCCAAATGGCACTCGCGAATACTCATGTGGCGGGCCCGCGCGGCTCGCTCGTTTCCTCGATCATCGCGGCCATGGTCCGCATCGTCGAGAACCACCCGCGCACCCGTGCGCTGGAAAAGCTGAACGCCATCTCGGACGAGGATCTGGCGGCCCGGGGGCTGACCCGGCAGGACGTGATCCGCCGGATTTTCAGCGACCGCTTCTACCTCTGATCTGCGGCCGGTCGGTCGCTCAGACCGGCACGTCCGGCCGGTGGCGCCGCAGCCGCCGGTCCAGATCGGTGCGTGCGCCGGTCAGGTGCTCGTGCTCGGCAACATGGCTTGCATGGCGCAGAACGCCCCGCGCCAGATCGGTGCGGCCGGACTTGTCAAGCCGGTCCAGAAGGGCCGCAAGATAGGGGGCATGCTGGCGCCGCGCCCGGAAAAGCCGGAAAAAGACCTCGGCCGTCAACTGACCCTCGCCGGCCGCGTCGATCAGTTCCGGCAGGACCGCCATGGCCGACAGATGCGCCTCGAGCGCGTCGCCGCAATAGGGCGCGGCCAGCCGCATGACGTTCGGCCCGTCGAACAAAGCGGCATGCATCGCGTCGAGCGTCTGCGCCGGGTCGTAGAGGATCGCCGCACAGCAGGCGGCCTCGATCATGTCGGGGGCATAGCCATAGCGCGAGGCAAAGTCGCGCCGCCGGGCCATCAGAAAACGCCGGTCCCAGTCCAGCCGCGCGGGGTCCAGCGTGGCCTGCGGGGCCAGAGCGACGACCGCCGCTCCCGGTGCCACCACGGAATAGGCGCAGGCCGCATAGCCGCACATCCCCGCCCCGTAAAATACCACCCGGTCGAACGCGTCGAAGAACTCGGAATCGACGCGCTCGTCGAAGAAGTCGTAAACCGCCGCGTCGCGGAACCAGGTCGCGCCATGGGCCACCAGGGTCAGCCGCGACCAGCCCGCGGGCTCGGCCAGCTGGGCGGCCAGTGTGTGGCCGGCGGTCGCTCCGGTCAGGATCTCGCGGGCCTGCTCGAAGGTGACCAGAAGCGTGCCGCCCCCTGCCGCCCAGACGGCAGCATGGTCGGGGCCAAGCGCCTTGACCCACGCCCCCGTGCCGGACCGGTCCAGCAACGTGTGCCAGCGGCCTGTCTCGCTCTCGCTCGCGAACCGGTCCTTCATGCCCACCTCTACAACCGTGGGGAAGCCTAAAGCCAAGTTGCGGCGTCCGAAAGGCGCGTTTTTCGCGGACCTGCGCGGCACGGCGTCCGGTCAGCGGAAAATCGCCCCGGGCCCGGTCAGTTGCGCGCCGCCGTCGCGGTCAGGGCCCCCATGCCGATCAGCGCGCCCCCCCCGGCCCGGGTCATCCAGCGCAGCACCGAAGGCCGCCGGATCTGCGCCCTGAGCCGGTCGGCCAGCAGCGCATAGCTCAGCGCGTTCAGCGCGGCGAGCCCGACGAATGTGGCGATCAGCGTTGCGAATTGCGGCGCCAGCGGCGCCTCGGGCCGCAGGAATTGCGGAACGAACGCGATGAAGAACGCGATCGATTTCGGGTTCAACGCCGTGACCAGCGCGGCATGGGCGAAAATCGCCCGGGCCGGGCGCTGCTCTGGCACGCCGCCGCTCTCCTCTTCCAGTGCCGCCGGACGGCTCCGCAAAAGCTTGACCCCGAGCCAGACCAGATAGGCCGCCCCCACCCATTTCAGCACCGAGAACAGCGTGGCCGAGGCCAGCACCAGCGCGCCCAGGCCTGCCAGTGAGGCGGTCATCGCGATCAGATCGCCCAGCGCGACACCCAGGGCCATCGCCACGGCCACCCGCCGCCCCTGGCTCAGGGCATAGCTCAGCACAAGCAGGACCGTCGGCCCCGGGCTCATCAAAAGAAGGGCCGAAGCCACGGCAAAGGCAAACCACAGATCCAAGGGCATTGCGGGCACTCCTGCACGAAAAGGCACGGCTCCCACATACGCCGGTTTCAGCCCGAAACCCAGCGCGGCGAAGAGCCTGTCCCTTCTTCTTGGCTGAAGTACCCCGGGGGTCCGGGGGCAGAGCCCCCGGCGTGCAAGATCCCGGCCGTCAGACGGGGCCTCGGGGGCCTCAGAAAAAGGCCTGCAGCCCGGTCTGCGCCCGGCCGAGGATCAGCGCATGCACGTCATGCGTGCCCTCGTAGGTGTTCACGGTCTCGAGGTTCACCATGTGGCGGATCACCGGATAGCTGTCGGAAATCCCGTTCCCGCCATGCATGTCGCGGGCCGCGCGGGCGATCTCCAGCGCCTTGCCGCAATTGTTGCGCTTGATCAGGCTGATCGCCTCGGGCGCGGCGCGGGCCTCGTCCATCAGCCGCCCGACCTGCAGGCAGGCCGACAGCCCCAGCGCGATCTCGGTCTGCATGTCGGCAAGCTTCTTCTGGAACAGCTGCGTCGCGGCCAGCGGGCGGCCGAACTGACGGCGGTCGAGCCCATAGGCGCGCGCTGCATGCCAGCAGGCCTCGGCCGCGCCCATCACCCCCCAGGCGATGCCGTAGCGCGCCCGGTTCAGACAGCCGAACGGCCCCTTCAGCCCCTCGACCCCGGGCAAAAGCGCCTCTTCGCCGACCTCGACCCCGTCCATGACGATCTCGCCCGTGGGCGAGGCCCGCAGCGACAGCTTGCCCTCGATCTTCGGGGCCGAAAGCCCCGCCATGCCCTTTTCCAGAACGAATCCGCGGATCTTGCCGCCATGGGCCTCGGATTTCGCCCAGACCACGAAGACATCGGCCATCGGCGCATTCGAGATCCAGGTCTTGGTGCCGGTCAGCCGATAGCCGGTGGCGGTCTTCTCGGCCCGGGTCTTCATGCTGCCCGGGTCCGACCCGGCCTCGGGCTCGGTCAACCCGAAACAGCCGATCAGCGTGCCCTGCGCCAGCCCCGGCAGATAGCGCTGGCGCTGCGCCTCCGAGCCGTAGGCGTAGATCGGATAGATCACCAGCGAGGACTGCACCGACATCATCGAGCGATAGCCCGAATCGACCCGCTCGATTTCGCGCGCGACAAGGCCATAGGTCACGTAAGAGGCCCCGAGCCCGCCATAGGCCTCGGGCAGCGTCACCCCCAACAGCCCGGCCTCGCCCATCTCGCGGAACAGCCCCGGTTCGACCGTCTCGTTCCGGAAGGCTTCGGTCACGCGCGGCTGCAGCCGGTCCCGGGCAAAGGTCCGCGCCGCGTCCCGCAGCATCCGTTCGTCCTCGTCCAGCCGGTCCTCCAGCCGCAGCGGGTCCTCCCAGTCGAACCGCGCAAGCTCTGGCGCATCCTTCGGTTTCAGCGGGCTCTCCAAGGCCGTTCCTCCTCCTTTAGGCTTATGGACGAGGCATAGCCTGCGGGGCAGGGTGGGGCAATCGCCGGTCCCGGCGCAGGGGGTGGACGGGCGCGAAAACGGAACGGCACAGAGGAGGACAGGGCGGGTGGCAGAAGCGATCGGGTCCATCGACGCGGTGCAGGCGATGCTGGCGGGCCAGAACTATGTCTGCGGCCGCGCGCTCGGGACAGTGGCCTTTCTGGCGCTGAGGCTGGGGCGGCCGTTGTTTCTCGAGGGCGAGCCCGGCACCGGCAAGACCGAGATCGCCCGTGCCATCGCCGCCGCGCTTGGCCGCAAGCTGATCCGGCTGCAATGCTACGAAGGGCTCGATGCGGCAAGTGCTGTCTGCGAATGGAATTTCGCGGCCCAGATGATCGCGATCCGCACGGCCGAGGCCGCGGGCGGTGCCGACCGCGCCGGGCTCGAGGCCGAACTCTTCGATCAACGCTTCCTGATCGAACGGCCGCTCCTGCAGGCGATGCGGCCGCAGCCCGGTGGCGCACCCGTGCTGCTGATCGATGAAATCGACCGCACCGACGAGCCATTCGAGGCTTTCCTTCTGGAGGCGCTGGGCGATTTCCAGGTGACGATCCCCGAACTCGGCACGATCCGCGCGGCCGAGCCGCCGATCGTCATCCTGACCTCGAACCGCACCCGCGAGGTCCATGACGCGCTGAAGCGCCGCTGCCTCTACCATTGGGTCGACTACCCCGATTTCTCCCGCGAGCTCGAGATCCTGCAGGCCCGCGCGCCCGAGGCGGCCGAAACCCTCAGCCGCGAGATCGTGGCCTTCGTGCAGCGGCTTCGCAACGAGGATCTGTTCAAGAAACCGGGCGTGGCCGAGACCATCGACTGGGCCAAATGCCTGCTGGCGCTCGACGTGATCGGCCTTTCGCCCGAGGTGATCGCCGACACCATCGGCGCGCTTCTGAAATACCAGGACGACATTCAGCGGCTCGAAGGCTCCGAGGCGCGGCGCCTTCTGGATGCGGTGAGGGCCGAACTTGCGACCGCCTGACCCCGCCGCGCCCCGGAGTGAATGAAGATGGCCGACTATCCCGCCCTGGGCATCCCCGACGAGGGGAAGCTCTCGCACAACATCCTTCATTTCGCGCGTGCCCTGCGCAGGGCAGGGCTGCCGGTCGGCCCGGGCCGGGCCATCGATGCCATTCGCGCGGTCGAGGCGGCTGGCTTCACCGACCGGGCCGATTTTCACCACACGCTCGCCGCCTGTTTCGTGTCGCGCCCCGAGCATCGCGCGGTCTTCGACCAGGTGTTCCGGCTGTACTGGCGCGACCCGCGCTTTCTCGAACACATGATGAGCCTGATGCTGCCCGCGCTGCGGGGCGCCGCGGAAGAGCGCCGGGCGCGGCCGGCCGAAAGGCGCGCGGCCGAAGCGCTGCTGGACGGCGTGCCGCGCGACCTGCCTGATCCGTCCGGCCCGGCGCCGGAAGAGGAAATCAAGATCGACGCGACCGGCACCCAGTCGGCACGCGAACGGCTGAAGAGCCTGGATTTCGAGCAGATGAGCACCGCCGAGACCGCCGAGGCGAAGCGGATGCTGGCCCGGCTGCGCCTGCCGGTGGCGCCCCTTGTATCGCGCCGCAGCCAGGCCGCGCGGCGCGGGCGGCTGCCGGACTGGCGCGGCACGATGCGCGCCTCCCTGCGCGCGGGCGGGGAAGTCCGCGATTTTTCGCAGAAAAATCGGCGCCCGCGCTGGCCCAATCTGGTGGTGCTCTGCGACATCTCGGGGTCGATGTCGCAATATTCGCGCATGGTGCTGCACTTCCTGCACGCCGTCTCGAACGCCAAAGGTGCGGGCTGGGCGCGAGTGCATGCCTTCACCTTCGGCACCCGCCTGACCAACATAACCCGCCATCTCGCGACCCGCGACGTCGACGCGGCGCTTGGCGCGGCCGGGGCCGAGGCCCCCGACTGGGACGGCGGCACCCGAATCGGCAGCGCGCTGCATGCCTTCAACCGCGACTGGTCGCGCCGGGTTCTCGGGACCGGTGCGGTGGTGCTGCTGATCACGGACGGGCTCGACCGCGACGAGGCGGACATCCTGTCGCGAGAGATCGAGCGGCTGCATCTCTCGGCGCGCCGTCTCATCTGGATCAACCCGCTTCTGCGCTGGGACGGATTCGCGCCCAGGGCCCGGGGAATACAGGCGATGTTGCCCCATGTGGATTGCTTTCGCGCGGGCCATTCGGTCCGCTCGCTGGAAGAGCTTGCCGACGCCGTCTCCGAGGCCCGCGACACCGGCGAACGCGACCGCCTACTGGCCGCCATGCGACATTCCGGACCGGTTTGATCCAGATCAAAGTGACGGCCCGGCGAAAGATACATCTGACAGTCACTGTTTGCGGGCGGCGTCGGAACGTTCCCAGCCGACGCCAGCAAGCCCGCAGCGAGTCCCTGTGTCTTTCCCAACACAGGATTTCGGCATCAAAGGGGTCCTCCCTCCCCGGATGCCGGTCAGTGAAACGCCGTGGGCCCTCCCTCCCACGGCGTTTTTCGCGTTTTCCGTTCCCGTTTTTGTCACAGGCGATCCGTCTTGATCCGACTCGTCGCGCGCTGTCATTATATTCCAAACAGAGAATATAATGAGGGGAGTGAAATCCGGTGAAACCCATGCCACTCAACTGGAAGATTGGCGGTCCGCTCCTTGGGATCGTCTTCTTCCTGGCCGTGCTTCTGGCCAAGCCGATCGGCGTCTCGACCCAGTTCGTGGTGCTCGACGCCATCCTGTGGAACCTCCAGCAACCCGACGCGGGCATCGTCACGCAAACCGCCGAGGGCTTTACCTCGACCAATGCCTATCTGGCGAAATCGGGCGGGGCGCTGGCGGCCGAGGCGGGCAACCCGCTGACCTATCCGGTGGTCTTCGTGCTGGCGATGATGGTGGGGGCGTTCCTGTCCTCGCTGATCCGCTCGACCGTGCCGAAGGGCGAGCGCAACGTGCCCGCCATGTACCGCGCCAATACCGGCGGCTTCTGGCCGCTGCGCTGGGTCCTGGCCTTCGCGGGCGGCGTTCTGGTGCTTTACGGCGCGCGGCTCGCGGGCGGCTGCACCTCGGGGCACATGATGTCGGGGATGATGCAGACCTCGGTCTCGGGCTATGTCTTTGCCTTCGGGGCGTTCCTGACCGCCTTCCCGACGGCGATGATGCTTCTGAAGAAGGAGGGCTGAGCCATGACCATGACCCTTGTCATCGCCGGGCTTCTGGGCGCGGCCTTCGGCGCGATGCTCGACCGGATCGGGGCCACGAACCCGAACTGGATCGCGAAGATGCTGACGCTGACCGATACCAACCTGATGAAGACGATCCTCGTGGCCATCGGCACCGCCTCGATCCTGATCTTCGCGGGGCAGATCTACGGGCTTGTCGATGTGGGCCACATGTCGGTGAAGGCGGTCCATGTGGGCGTGCTGCTGGGCGGCGCGATCCTCGGCTTCGGCTGGGCCATCGCGGGCTATTGCCCGGGCACCGGGCTCTGCGGGCTTGCCGTCGGCCGGATCGACGCGCTGTTCTTCGTGGCCGGTGGGCTCGTCGGCGCCGCGGGCTTCATGATCACCTATCCGTTCTGGGACTCGATCGGGTTTCTGAACGGCGAGAAATGGACGCTGGGCGCCATCCCGGGGGCCGATTACCCGGCCGCGATTCCGGCGCTGCAAGGCGATCTTGCGGGCATCGTGATGGGGGCTGCCTTCATCCTGATCGCGATCCTGCTGCCGCGCCGGATCGTCGGGCGCAAGGCCGCCCGCGCCGCGGCGGCCGAAGCCGCGAAGGCCGCGCCCGCCGAATGATCGGCCTCGGCCCTCGCCCGCCGGACCTCTGGCGGGCGGGGGCGCCACCTTTTGCCTATTCCCCCCGGCGGCCCGGCCCCCCAATATCCGGGCCGAGGGAGGGCACCATCCATGCAGATCGCAGACCATGACGCGATCCCCGAGACCGCGCTGGAATGGCACCGGACGGGGCAGGGTGCGGCGCTGGCCACCGTGGTCGAGACCTGGGGCAGCGCGCCGCGCCCGGTCGGCAGCCAGCTTGCGGTTTCGGGCGCGGGCGGCATGGCGGGGTCGGTTTCGGGCGGCTGCGTCGAGGGCGCGGTGATCGCCGAGGCGCTCGAGGCGCTGGGCGACGGCCGCCCGCGCCTGCTTGACTTCGGGGTCAGCGACGAGGATGCCTTTGCCGTGGGGCTCGCCTGCGGCGGCCGCATTCGTGTGCTGGTCGAACCGGTGGGGGCGGCGCTGCCCGAGGCGCTTCTGGCCGATCTGGTCGCGGCCCGGGCCGCGCGCCGGGCGGTGGCCTATGTGGTCGAAACCGACAGCTGGGCGCGGCGCCTTGCGGGGCCCGGCGATCCGGGGCTCGGGCCGGTTCTGGCCGACCGGATGCGCGCCGACCGCTCGGGCTTCGAGGGGGCGGCCTTCATCGGGATTCACAATCCGCCGTTGCGGCTTGCCGTTGTCGGGGCCGTCCATATCGCCCAGCCGCTGGTGCGGATGGCGCGGCTGGCGGGCTTTGCCCCGGTGGTGATCGACCCGCGCCCGGCCTTCGGGTCCGAGGCGCGGTTTCCCGGCGAGACCCTGATCGACGCCTGGCCGGACGAGGCGCTGGCGGGCCTCGGCCTCGACGCCCGCACCGCGGTCGTGACCCTGACCCATGATCCCAAGCTCGACGATCCGGCGATTCTGGCCGCGCTTCAGTCCGAGGCGTTCTATCTGGGCTGCCTCGGCTCGCCCCGCACCCATGCCAGGCGGGTCGAGCGGTTGCAGGCGGCCGGGCTGACGCCCGACCGTATCGCGGCGATCCACGCGCCGGTGGGGCTTGATATCGGAGCCCGATCGCCAGCCGAGATCGCGGTCGCGATCCTGGCCGAGATCGTCCAGCGGCTGAGGCGGGGCTGATGCGCTTCGGTCCGGTGCCGCCCTCCGAGGCCGAGGGCGCGATCCTCGCGCATTCGCTGACGCTGGCGGGGCGGCGGCTGCAGAAAGGCCGCGTGCTGACGGCCGAGGATGGCGCGGCGCTGGCAGCGGCGGGCATCGCCTCGGTCACGGTCGCGCGCCCCGATCCGGACGACGTGACCGAGGACGTTGCGGCGGCGCGGCTGGCGGCGGCGCTGGTTCCGGACCCCTTGGCCGCGGCGCTCCGGATCGGGGCGGCGGCGCGGGGGCGGGTGAACCTGCACGCGGTCGGCCCCGGGGTTGTCGGGCTCGACGCCGCGGCGGTCCAGGCGATCAATCGGGTCGACCCCGGCATCACGCTGGCGACCCTTGCACCGCTGGTCCGGGTCGCGCCCGGCATGCTGGTCGGCACCGTCAAGATCCTGCCCTATGCCGTTCCCGGCGCGGCGCTTGCCCGGGCTTGCGAGGCCGGCCGGTCGGCGCTGCGGGTGCATCCTGTGCGGCGGCGGTCGGCGGGACTGATCCTGTCCGAGGTGGCGGGGCAAAAGCCGGGCCTGACCGCCAAGGGCGAGGCTGCGGTCGAAACCCGGCTGAAGGCACTGGGGATTTCTCTCGGTGCGGTGCGGGTCGTGCCGCACGAGGCCGGGGCGATGGCGGCGGCGCTGGCCGATCTGCCGGGCGAGATCGGGTTGATCCTGACCGGCTCTGCCACCTCGGACCCGCGCGACGTGGGGCCCGAGGCGGTGCGGCTTGCGGGCGGGACGGTCGAACGGTTCGGCATGCCGGTCGATCCGGGCAACCTCTTGTTTCTGGGCGCGCAGGGCGGGCGGCCGGTGATCGGGCTGCCGGGCTGTGCCCGCTCGCCCGCGCTGAACGGGGCCGACTGGGTGCTGGAGCGGGTGGCTTGCGGCATCGAGGTCGATGCTGCCGCCATTGCCGACATGGCGGTGGGCGGGCTTCTGAAGGAGATCCCGTCGCGTCCGCAGCCGCGCGAGGCCTGAGCCCGGGGGGGCGGGCCTGCAGTCCGGCCCGCGGCGGGCTGCGCGTTGGCCCGCACGTCCTCCGACCGCCGGCATTGGCCCATGGACCGCTTTGGTTGCGAAGGCTCTCGGCCTCCTGTGCCATCGGTCTGTCCGGGGCAGCGCTTCGGCCGCCCCGCGCCGGAAAGTCGCTCTGTCTTTGGTGTCCGGGGGCGCTGGTTTGGCCCCGACGCGGGGATCGGCCGCGTCGCACCAGGTGTTGGATCCCATGGTTTGATGGCGCGGTCCATTCCGCAGAAAGCGAGCGTTTTCCCCCCTTGGCATTGCGGTTTCCTGAGCGATCCGAGGCCGTGCCGTCTTCCCGCGCGCCCGGCGTTCAGGTCGGAATGGCGGACGGCCTGTTCTATGGTCTGGAGGAGCCGGCCGGAGGAGGTCACGGCGCGGAGTGTCCTGGAGAGCTTCGGGCCCGGGGCTCGTGTGGGCGATGTTGCTCGGCGGCATCGGCTCTTGCCGTCGCAACTGACGACGCGGTGTCGGCAGGCCCGTGATGGGGGGCGTGCGCTTCCGTTGGATGCGGCAGGCTCGCTGAGCCTCCCAGAGTTCGCGCCATCGGTGGTCGACGCGCCGGACCTTGCGCAGGAATTCTGTCGGGACCGGATCGAGACAGGTGACATGGTGATCCGAGTGCCTCGCAGGATCCTGGCGGGGGCATGACGGGCTGGCGGCGACGGCGCGAGACACGAGCTGGGCCTCGACCCGTATTCCGGGCTGACGGTCGTGGTCCGGTCGACGCGCGGCGACCGGCTGCAGATCCCCGTCTGGAACGGAAGCGGCCCGGTGCCGATCTGCAAACGCCTCGGGAGCGGGTCCATCATCTGGCCGAAGGTGCGGGACGGGTTGGCTGCCCCGCGCCCGATCCGAGGCGCTGTTCGAGGGCCTCGACTGGCGGCGGGTGATGGCGCCACGCGTGCTGGCACCGGGTGCGGCGAGGTGAATGGGCCCCGTTGTCTTGTTGGGGGCTCGGCGCGGCACCGGAAAAATCATGTCCCTGTCGTCCATGATCGGGCCCGATCTCATGGCCCTGTTGCCGGTTCCGCACCCGCCCCGCGCACGTGATGGCGGCCTGCAACTTCGCCCGCAAGCCCAAGATCCTCATTGGACTCGCGCCATATGGATAGGTCTGCAAAGCCTGGATGCCAGGGCCGGACAGGGTCATCGTCAATCCGATCCACCAGATGCCTGGACCGACCGCCCGGCGCCATCGGGCGCCGCTTTCTCGAAAAGAGGGCGATCGGGTACCGGATCTCTGCTTTCAGATGTTTGACAGGCGGCCTTTGTCCTCGGGGCCGATGCGGACCGCGGCAGCCCTGAAGCCGGGACGCCCGGTATCTGCGCGTGGGCACCGGGCATCTGGCTCCGAGACCGGGCGCGATTGCGGCAGTCCTGATCGGGGCAAGGCGGCTCTGCCCCGGGGGGGGGGCAGCGCATCGGCGATTGGCGCGCTCCTGCGCGTGAGGGGTCCGGCTTCGCTCAGGCGGCGCGCAATGCGACGAGGAAATTCCGGACCTTGTCCGACAATGTGCCCGCCTCGCCCGATACGGTGCCGACCGCGTCCTTGAGCGCCATGGACGTGTCGCCAGATCGTTCCACCCGATGCGAGACGTCGTGGATCATCTGGGCCATGTCGGTGGTGCTTGAGGCCGTCGACTCGGCATGCTGGGAGATATGCTGGGCGGCCTGGGTCTGTTCGGCCACCGCAACGCGGATGCTGTCCGAGAAGGATCGCACCCGGCTGACGCAGTCGCTGATGCCGGTCATCCGCGTGCCCATCAGCTGGGTTTCGGACTGGATCCGCTTGATCCGGTCGTTGATCGAACTGGTCGCCTGGCTGATCCGTTCGGCCAGGGCCTTGACCTCGAAGGCGACCACGGCAAAGCCCTTGCCCGCATCGCCCGCGCGCGAGGCCTCGACCGTGGCGTTCACCGCCAGAAGATTGGTCTGCTTGGCAATCTCGGCGATCAGGTTGACCACCTCGCCGATTTCCTCGGCCGCGGATTGCAGGCTTTCCACCTGTTCCGAAGACGCCTCGGCCTCTGCCATCGCATTGGCCGAAGCCGAAGCGGCATTGTTCACGTCCTGGGTGATCGAGGTGATCGAGGCAGACAGTTCGTCGATCGCCGAGGCGACCGATTGCGCGCTGGTGGCGATCCTCGAGGCGTTGTCCGACAGCGAGTCGGCGCCTTGCCGGGCGCGGGAGATTTCGGTTGTCATGGTGCCCGCCGCATCGTCGAGACGGCGCATCGAGGCCGACAGCACATCGGTGATGCGGCCGATGTCATCCTCGAAATTGCGGCCCAGCGTCGAAAGCCGGGTCTCGTATTCCTCGGCCTGCGCGGCGAAGAAGCCGGAGTTCGCGACCTCGGTATCCAGCATCAGCACGCGCGACAGGGCGTCCATGTAAGGGGTCGGGTCGCCGCGCCCGAGGAAGGATTTCTTGCGCACCTCGGCCATGATGAGGCCCTGAAGCGCCAGACCGACCCGGGCATAGGCCGCGGTGTAATGGCTGATCGGCAGGCCGATCCGGTGGTGGACCCGGCCGATCTTTTCCGCGCTTTCGAAATAGGTTTGCGAGAAGTTCGAGCTGAACATGAGAATCCAGTGCTCTTTCTGCTTCTTGCGGGCGTGTGCGCGCAGCGCTTCGGTCGTGAAATACGCGTCCCAGTCGGGGGTATTGGCGATGTCTTCATAGAAACTCGCCAGCACCGCATCGAGATGCGGCAGCAGGATCTTGCCAACCTCGGCGACGCGTTCGCGTGTCTGGCCCTGAAGCCCATAGGCCCAAAGACGTGCCGGCTGACGTTTCTTTTCGGCCATGACGCTGACGGTCTCCCTGTTGCGCAAGCGGATGCGATGGGACTATCCGCCGCGACGGTTGACCTAGCGTTACCTTTGTCGAGATAAGAACAACTATAACGAAAAAGCCGCCCCGAAGGGCGGCCGATCGCTGGACGGGCGGGTTTTTTTACTTGGCCGGCCCGATCATCATCACCATCTGGCGGCCTTCGAGCTTGGGCATGTTCTCGACCTTGCCGATTTCCTTGACGTCCTCGGCCACCCGTTCCAGCAATTCGCGCCCGAGATTCTGGTGCGCCATCTCGCGGCCGCGGAACCGGAGCGTCACCTTCACCTTGTCGCCGTTCTCGAGGAACTTGATGACCGAACGCATCTTGACCTCGTAGTCGTGGCTGTCGGTGTTGGGGCGGAACTTGATTTCCTTGACCTCGATCACCTTCTGCTTCTTGCGGGCCTCGGATTCGCGCTTTTGTTGTTCATACTTGAACTTGCCGAAATCCATGATCTTGCAGACCGGCGGCGTGGCATTGGGAGAGATCTCGACCAGATCGAGCCCGGCCTGTTCGGCCAGTTCCATGCCGCGGGCGGGGGCCACGACTCCGAGATTTTCGCCCTCGGCGCCGATCAGGCGGATTTCCGGGCAGCGGATGCGTCCGTTGATGCGAGGGCCGGTATCGCGCGTTGGCGGCGCGTTGTGAGGTCGGCGGGCTATGGTGTCGCTCCTTGGATCGTTGCAATTGAGTAGACCCCAAGTTACCGCCGGGGCGGGCGCGCTTCAAGGCGGTTTTCCGTCTGCGGGCAAGGCTCTGGGCCTGCGGCGACGGGCCGGTTTGCCGCAGGTGGCGGCATGCGACAAGCTCTGGGGCGAGGGCCGGGGCAGGATGCTCCGGCGGCAGAGGAGGATAGGATGAAAAAGGCTCTTGCAGCGATCGTCATTCTCGCCGCTTTCGGGCTGGGCGGGTTCCTTTGGTATCTGGGCAACATGGCCGGTCCCGGGGCGCGAAGCGCGGATGTCCCCGCATCCGGAGAGGCCGCGCCCGAGGCGACGCCTGAACCCGCAGAGGCGGCTCCCGACGCGGCCGACGCCCCCGCGGCCGAGGCGGCTCCCGGGCCTGCCGAGGGCCAGGCTCCCGAGGCGCCGGTCGGAGCGCCGGAGGATAACGGAGTGCCGGAGGATCAGGCCGCGACCGGGCCGCAGGCCGACTCGGGCATGGCCTCGGCCGATGACGACATGAGCGTCGGCGAGCAGACGCCGACCGAGTCGTTTGAGGCCCCCGCGGCGGGCGGGACCCCGGAGGAGACCGAAGCGGTCGGTTCGGGCGATGGCAGCGTCAAGGCCGTGGTTCCCGAAGAGGGGCGTGCCGCGGATACCGCCATGCCGCAGGACGACCCGGCCCTGGACGGGGCGGGCGCAGAGGACCCGGCAGCGGCGGGCCAGGACGCAGACGATCAGGGCACGGACGAAGAGGGCGCAGACGGAGAGAGCGCGGAGGCACCGGAGACGGCAGACCCGGGAGGGGCGGAACCGGCCTCGGAAGGGGAAGGCCCTGAAGCGGAAGCGCCCGAGGCCGGGTCGCAGGCCGACGCATCCGCGGCCGGGACGGCCTTGCCCTTTGCGCTGACCGAGGGCGGATTCGATGCCGGAGCGGTGGCCGAACTCATTGCGGCCTCGGATCTTCCAGAGGACGAGAAGGCATTGCTGACCGCCGCAGCCGAGGGCGCGGCCGACGCGCCGGTTCTGGTGCCGCCGGTTGTGGCCCAGATCCGCGCGGCCCTGGGCTACTGAGCGGGCTCAGGCTCCGCCGCTGCGGGCCGCGTCACTCGCGGCCCGCGCTCGTCGCGGCAATGGCCGCGCCAGGGTTTCAGCGACTGTTTCGCATAGGCCGCGCGCGCACGTCTCGGACCGCCACGGGTCTTCGATTTCGGGACGTTCCGTCGCTTTTGCCGCTCCGGCTTTGCCGGGGGCGGCCTCAGGCCGCCGGGGCGGCCTCAAGCGCTGCGATGATCGCCGAGAAATCCGAAGCCTTCAGCGAGGCGCCGCCGACCAGAGCGCCGTCGACATTCGAGGTCGCGAAGATCTCGGCCGCGTTGCCGGGCTTGACCGACCCGCCATAGAGCAGCCGGATGCCCTCGGCCGCGGCGCCGAAGCGGTCTTTCAGCGCGGCGCGCAGGCTGTCATGCACCTCGGCGATCTGCTCGAGCGTCGGCACCCGGCCGGTGCCGATGGCCCAGACCGGCTCGTAAGCCACGACGACGGTCTCGGCGGTGACGCCCGCATCGGGCAGCGACCCGGAGAGCTGCGCGCCGACCACCGCCAGCGTCTCGCCCGCGTCGCGCTGGGCCTCGGTCTCGCCGACGCAGACCACCGCCGCAAGGCCCGCGGCCAGCGCGGCTTCGGTCTTGGCGCGGATCAGCGCGTCGGTCTCGCCGTGATCGGCGCGGCGCTCGGAATGGCCGAGGATCACGTAGCTTGCACCCGCATCGGCCAGCATCTCGGCCGAGATATCGCCGGTATGGGCGCCCGACACCAGCGGGTGACAATCCTGTCCGCCGACCGCGACCTTCGAGCCATGGACCGAATCCGCCATCCGGTCGAGCAGCGTTGCAGGCGGGCAGAGCAGGATGTCGATGCCGGGGGCGGGATGGGCCGCGGCCAGCGCGACCGCTTCGCCAAGCGCGCCGCTCAGCCCGTTCATCTTCCAGTTTCCGGCCGCCAGCTTCCTGCGCATGCGCTCACTCCCTTGTCGCTGATGATGATTCCGGCCTTCCTAGGCGATTTCCCGGCCGGGCGGAACGGTCCTTTTCCGCGCAAGCGAGGCGCGCCGGACGGTGCGGGGCCGGAGCATGCGGAGGAGAGGCGATCAGCCCTCGGCGGCGTCGGTTTCGCGGAACTTGATCGATTCGCCGCAGCCGCAGGCATCGACCACATTGGGGTTGCGGAACTTGAACCCCGATTCCAGCAGCGAGGTCTCGTAGTCGATCTCGGTGCCGAAGAGGAACATCTGCGCCATCGGCGCGATCGCGACCCGGGCGCCGCCCTGTTCGACGATCTCGTCCATCGGATCGAGTTCGGCGACATAGTCCATGGTGTATTCCATGCCCGCACAGCCGCCCTTCTTGACGCCGATGCGCAGCCCTTGGGCGTTTTGCTGGTCCATCAGGCGCGCGACCTCCGCCGCCGCGGCGGGGGTGAGGCTGACAGCCTGTTTTCCGGGAATGCCGAACATTGCGTACCTCGTTTCCTTCGGGGCCAAGCTAGGGCGCGGTGGGCCTCCTGCAAGAGCCCGGACCCTGGCCGGCAAGGGCAGGCGGCGCGGCCGGGCTACATGAAGCCCAGTTCCAGCCGCGCCTCGTCGGACATCATGTCCATCCCCCAGGGCGGGTCCCAGGTGATCTCGACCTCGACCCGGTTCACGCCCGGCAGCGGCTCGACCGCCTCCTGCAGCCAGCCGGGCATGTCGCCCGCCACCGGACAGCCGGGCGCGGTCAGCGTCATGGTGATGTTCACCACGTTCTCGGGGTCGATGATGATCGTGTAGATCAGGCCCAGATCGTAGATATTGACCGGGATCTCGGGATCGTACACGGTACGGCAGGCTTGGACGACCTGGTCGTACATCGGATGGTCGGTGGTCGAGGGCTCGATGAGCGGCGTGCCTTCAAGCTTTCCCTGCGGCTCGGTCATGGCGGCTCCTGTAATTCCTACCAATTATATAAGGAATGGGGAAACCGCCGTCCAGAGGCGGAATGCGGGGGCTGGTGCCGCGAAGGAGAGTGGCGATGTCGTGGATGTCCAGACTGGTCGAGCGCCGGATCCTGCAGGCCCAGGCGCGCGGCCAGCTGCAGGGGCTCGCGGGCGAGGGGGAGCCGCTGCCCGACCGGACGGGCGATGCCTTCGTCGGCGCGGCCGAGGCGGCGGGGTTCCGGATCATGGCCGAGGCGGGCGCGCTGCCGGAAGAAATCTCGTTGAAAAAGCAGGTTCTTGCCTGCAAGGCCCGGCTGGCTTCGCTGACCGATCCGGCGGAACGCAAGACCGCGATGGCCGAACTGGCCGATCTGCAGATGCGCCAGGCCATCGCCGAAGAGGCGCGGCGCCGGTTTCTGTCTTTCTGAGCGGGCCGGGTCAGGCCCACATGTCGCGCATCCGGCGGCGCAGGTCGAGCCGGGGCGCCTCGGTCCCATCTGCCGGTCCGTCGGGGCCGGGCGGGTCCTGCCAGTAGACCTGCTCGAACTGGCTCAGGATCGAGTCGGGGATGAAGCGTGTCCGCCGGGCATAAAGGTGGCGGTCGCCGAAGCGGGCCTGCTGGGTGACATGGAATTTCAGCGGCACCCCCAGCGCCAGGCTGTCCTTGGCGCGGGTCATCGCCACGTACAACAGCCGTCGTTCCTCCTCGATCTCGGCCTCCGATCCGGTGCCCAGATCGGACGGGATGCAGCCATCGACCGCATTCAGCACGAAGACCGACCGCCATTCCTGGCCCTTGGCGGAATGGATCGTCGACAGGATCAGATAGTCGTCGTCGCGCAGCGGCACGCCCGCCTCGGCGCTGGTGGCCTCGGGCGGATCGAGCGTCAGGTCGGTCAGGAACCGGGCGCAATCCGGATAGCCCGCCGCGATCCGTTCAAGCTGTTCCAGATCGGCGCGGCGGCTTTCGGCATCCTCGTGAAGCCGGTCCAGATGCGGGGCATACCAGGCGCGGGCGGCGCCGATCAGGTCCGGCCATCCGGCGGGCGCGGTCAACAGCTCGACCAGCGCGGGCCAGTCGGCGGCGGCCCGGGGCGGAGGGGCCAGACGGCGCAGCGCCTCGGCCGGGGAAGGGGCGGCCTCGAGCGCGTCAAGCACCCGCGCGGCCGTGCCCGGGCCGATCCCGGGCACAAGCTGCAGCATCCGAAAGCCCGAGACCCGGTCGCGCGGGTTCTGCCGAAGCCGCAGCACCGAAAGCAGGTCCTTGACATGGGCGGCCGACAGGAACTTGAGCCCGCCGAACTTGACGAAGGGCACATGGCGTCGGGTCAGCTCGATTTCCAGCTCGGCCGAATGGCTCGAGGTGCGAAACAGCACCGCCTGATCCTTCAGCCTCAGCCCCGCCTCGCGCGCGGCAAGGATGCGCCCGGCGACATGGCGGGCCTGGTCGCGGCCGTCGGGAAGGGTGACCAGTTGCGGCCTGGTGCCGCCCGCGCGGTCGGTCCAGAGCTCCTTGGCAAAGCGCTCGCGCGCCTGCCCGATCACTGCATTGGCGGCCGCGAGGATCGGCCCGGTCGAGCGGTAGTTGCGGTCGAGCGCGATCACCGTGGCGGGCGGTTCGAAGGCCTTGGGAAAGTCGAGGATGTTGCGCACCGTCGCGGCGCGGAAGCCGTAGATCGCCTGGGCGTCGTCGCCGACCACGGTCAGCCCGCGCCCGTCGGGTTTCAGCGCCATCAGGATCTGTGCCTGCAGCCGGTTGGTGTCCTGATATTCGTCGATCAGGACATGGTCCCATTGCGCCCCGGCCCAGCGCGCGAAGCTTTCGTCCTCCATCGCCTGCGCCCAGGCCAGCAGCAGGTCGTCGTAATCCAGCACATTCTGCGCCTGCTTGGCCGCGACATAGGCCCCGAAAAGCCGTTTCAGCTCGTCCTCCCAGGGCAGGCACCAGGCAAAGCGGTCGGCCAGGACGTCGGGCAGCGGGCTGCCCGCATTCACGCAGCGCGAATAGATCGCAAGGCAGGTGCCCTTGGCCGGAAAGCGTTTCTCGGTCGAAGAGAGGCCCAGCCCATGCCGGGTGAGGTTCATCAGATCGGCACTGTCCTCGCGGTCGTGAATGACGAAATCGGGGTCGAGCCCCAGCCGGCCCGCATTCTCGCGCAAGAGCCGGGCGCCAGTGGCATGGAAGGTCCCCGACCAGCATAGCGCGCCCGCGGGCCAGGCGCGGTCGGATCCGGCCAGCAGCCGTTCGACCCGGCGGGTCAGCTCTTGCGCGGCCATGCGCGAAAAGCTCATCAGCAGGATCCGGCCCGGATCGGCGCCGCCGGTCAGAAGATGCGCCACCCGGTGCGCCAGGGTACGCGTCTTGCCAGACCCCGCCCCCGCGATGACCAGAAGCGGCCCCGCACCCTCCGTCCCGTGACTCGCAGCCGCGCGCTGCCGGTCGTTCAGACCGGCGAGATGCCCGCCATGATCCAGCATGCCCCTGCCCATCGTCTCTTGCCGGACCAGTCTAGCGCGATTGGAACAATCATGGAACACCGAAAGACGCCGCAGTCCTGTCCGGGCCGGGGTTCCTCTCGAAACCGCCCGAAGTGAGGGCAAGATTCGCTTTTTCATTTACTCTGCGTCAATTTTGACCGGCGAAACAGGACGGGATCGACTTGTGCCTGGATTTGGGGCTGGTCCGGGGACGGGCGCTGAACGATCGGATTGGCGGCCGGTCCGGTGCGGCCGCGGTGGTTGCGTGGCGGCATGGGGCGCGACGGGCGCCACGACAGATATTCGGGCCGGTGCGGGCAGGGCCGCGGCGCCGGCCCCTTCGGGAGACGGCACGATGCGCCTCAGCAAGCTATCCTTGAAGGTCGTCCTGACGCTGGGTACGGGCCTGCTCGTGCTGGTGCTGTGCATCGTCCAGGGGGTGGTGCTTCAGCGCCAGACCGCCGAGGCGATGCGCGAGGCCGCGCAACAGCGCCAGACCACGTCCTTGCGCATTCTGATCGACCAGTTCGACAACCGTTTTGGCGGCATCGGGTTTGAAAACGCGCCCGACGGCACGGTCAGCCGGGTGACCTGGGACCGCTTGCCCGACCTGACGGACAATGCGCTGATCGACCATGTGGGCGGGTTGTCGGGCGAAACCGCGACCCTTTTCGCCTGGGACGCCGCCAGCGACGACTTCGTCCGTGTGTCGACCAACATCCAGAAACCCGACGGCACGCGCGCGGTCGGCACGCCGCTTGGCCGGGACAATCCGGTCAGGGCGGCGATGTTGCAGGGCCAGACCTACAGCGGAGAGGCGATCATCCTCGGTCGGCCGTTCATGACCGTCTATCAGCCGATCATGGGACCCGAGGGCCAGCCGATCGGGATCTTCTATGTCGGCATCGACCGCAGCCGGATCGACCATGCGATCGCGGTGCAGCGCCAGACCGGGCTGGCCGTGACCGCGGTGCTGATCGCACTCGCCATGGCGGTGTTGCTTGTGATGCTGCGGGTGCTGTTGCGCCCGCTCAGCGATCTTGGCGGCGCGTTCGAACAGATGGCGGGCGGCGATCTCGAGACCGAGGTGCCGCATGCGCATCGGCAGGACGAGATCGGTGGGATTGCCGACCGGGCCGATGCCTTCCGCATCAAGCTGAAGGCGGCGCGCCGGCTCGACGAGGAAGCGCGCCAGCGCCAGAAGGAAGAGGCGCATGTGGTCCAGACCCTGCGGGCGGGGCTCGAGCGGATGGCCTCGGGCGATCTGTCCCGGTCGCTGGAAGAGCCGTTCCCGGAGAATTACGAAGGGCTGCGGACGGATTTCAACGCCACCATCGATACGCTGAACGACCTGATCGGCATCGTCGCCGAGAACGCGGCCGAGATCCGGACCCGCACCGACGAGATCAGCACCGCCGCGGACGAGCTTTCGCACCGGACCGAAAACCAGGCCGCGACGCTCGAAGAGACCGCCGCGGCGCTGGACCAGATGACCTCGAGCGTGCGGGCCGCGGCCGAAGGCGCGGCAGAGGTCGCCGAGGTGGTCAAGCGGGCCTGCAACCATGCCGAGGAAAGCGGCTTGGTGGTGAAGGACGCGGTCGGGGCCATGTCGCGCATCAAGCGATCTTCGGACGGCATCGGTCAGATCATCGGCGTGATCGACGATATCGCTTTCCAGACGAACCTTCTGGCACTCAACGCGGGCGTCGAGGCAGCCCGCGCGGGCGAGGCCGGCCGCGGCTTTGCCGTCGTGGCGTCCGAAGTGCGGGCGCTGGCTCAGCGTTCGTCCGAGGCGGCGCGCGAGATCAAGACCCTGATCTCGACCAGCTCCGACGAGGTCGAATCCGGCGTGGCCCTCGTCAACCGCACCGGCGAGGCGCTGACCGACATCGTCGAACGCGTGGGCAACATCGCGGGTCTTGTCGCCGACATCGCGAAAGGGGCCGAGGAACAGTCGGTCGGATTGGGCGAGATCAACGTCGGGGTTTCCGAACTGGACAAGGTCACCCAGCAGAACGCGGCCATGGTCGAGGAGGCGACGGCCGCGTCCACCACGCTGAACTCCGATGCCGCAACCTTGGAACGGCTTGTGGCGCGGTTCGATCTCAAGCGGCGGCCGTCGGCACATGGGACTGCGCCCGCACCGGCGCGTGCCCGTCCCGCTGCGTCCGCCCCGGATCCGGTGCCGGCAGCTGTTCCGAGCGCCCCTTTGCGCCAGGCGGTCAACGACGGCGGCTGGCAGGATTTCTAGGCGCGCGTTCTGCCCCAAACCGCTTCGGCAAGGCCCCTCGAAGGACGGCCTGAAACGCCTTGACCGGCGCGGGCGACGTTCGACGCATCAGGCTGCCTGACCTTCGCGCCCGGCGTTTCGGGCTGCCGGGACAAGGTGTCGGGGACACTGTCCCGGTTCCGGGAGACAATGCATCCGTCTTCGGTCAGGGCGGGCACCGGAACCAGCCAGTTCGCGCGATACAGCAGATCGACCAGCAGGTCGTGGGTCCAGTCCCGCTCGCCCGGAATCGGGCTCTTGCCCTCGGTCAGATGGATCGGCGTCCAGGGATCGCCGGTATTTCCGCGGGCCTCCTTCGCGGCGACCCTTGGTCCCTTCGAGGTGCTGCGCTCTGTCGCCATTTGTCGGTCGTGAAGGGGTAGCCGGATTCGGCGGCAGATCTCGATGAACAGGGGGGGCGAGCGCCTGGAAATCCAGCGAGCGGCCATCGGGCCGGCGGGCGAGCCAAGGCAGCGCCTTGCCGGAAAGCCCCGCGCGCCCCGCCAACAGGCGGCGCACATCCCGAGCCCGCCAGGCAGACGGATCGATCTCGGCCGACCTCGCCCTTGCCGGGGCCAGGGACAGCATGGCTCGCGAGGACGCCCCACCGTTCATCCGGGCAAAGCCGCATTCCCGGCCCCGCCAAACCCCTCCATCGTCTGCGGGCTGACCAGCGCGAACAGCCAGTCCTGTGACGCCGTCTCAAATGCGATTTCGCGCTTCAGGTCGTGGTTGCGCGAGGTGATCGGCAGATCGGCACAAAGGTCGAGCGACTGTTCCAGCGTCTGCGTCGCGCGATCCTCGGCTGCGAAGCGGCTGTGATGGAGCGGCGGTTGCCCGTCGATGGCCAGCAGCAGGTCAGGGCGAGCGGCATCGCAAGCTGCACCTCGGTCATGCAGGCATCCGACGCATGTACTTCGTCGATCACCACAAGCGCCCTGGACCGCGCGCTGCCGCGCAGATGCCCATATTTCACCCGCAAGCCGCCGAGGGCCAGCCGATCGACCGTCCCCACGGCCACTTGCGCTGTGAGGCATCGCGCAACATGTTCGGCAGCCCAACGCGCGGGCCGGGTTGTGGTGTCGTCCCAAAGCCCTGCGAAACCCGGCAGGGGCCTGCCTGCGGCCTCTCCCGACAGAAGCTGCCCCGGAACCGCGAGAATGGCCTCGGGGGCGGGGTCGAACATGCGTAAGAGCGCGGCATTGACCCTTCGCAGCAGGTGCTGCGCCGCTGCCCGCGTCGGCACGGCGAAGTAAAGGGCATCGACCTCTCCGGCGGCCAGCAGAGTGGCAAAGCGCCAAGGCGCGGCCTCGGTCTCGCCCGATCTTGTCTCGGCCTCCAGCAAGACGAGGCGCTCGTCGGCGGGCAGGGCTCCGACGGCCTGCTCCGCGGGGCGTGCGACGGGTGGCCGGAAATCAAGGCCCAGCCGGGCGCACTGCGCAGGTGCAAGCTGCCCTCGGCAAGCCCGATATCGGCCCCCCGCCTGTTCGCGCGATCGCGCGCGGTCTTCCAATAGTCCGGACGGACGTTGCCTTCGAATGGAAACGCTTTTTGGTCCGATCCGATCCAGTCCGCCAGCGTGAGAAGGCCGCAGAAGAAATGCTTGAGTGCCGGTCTGAGCCCCGGTGCCGACGAACACCCGATCGCGGGGCATCCGGTCCGGAAGCGCGCGGCCCATGACGGCCTCCTGAGCCCTCCAGCCCCAGCCCGAAACCTTCCCCGCAGGGAAGGCCGCTGCGGCCTTTTCAGGGCTAATCTCGGGCACCGGCCGCCCCTGAGCCGCATTCGCCCGTGCCCGGAATTTTGGTCGTTCAATCAGGCTTAGGGAACCTGCGGCGACATCTGCCGAATGATGGGCCAGATGATGAAATTCACCTGGTGCCCTGTCGCGCATTCCCCAAGCGTTCGCCGAAATTTGCGAAAGCATCTTCGAGCATCGAACGTAAAACCAAGTCTGGCTGCAAATGTCCGAGCCGAGATTGGCGGGCCTGACTGGCCAAAGCAACCCGAATGTCGGTCTGATCGGTTTTGGCGCGGAGCGGCTGGTTTCTGAGCCCGGGATCGTGTCAATGAATCGCCGCTCCTTCGAAACCAGAAGGCAGGACAGACCGCGCAGGCTGTTCAGGATCGCCATTCGGGATTGCTTATGCAATCACCCCTTAGGTGTTTGATCCTAAGGACTTATGGTGCGTTCATTCGCTGCAGTGGACGGAAACCTTTCGGGACGAGGCGGTCACGGCTGCGCCACGAGCACGCGCGCGGTCAGAACCGCAATACGAACCGATCGCAAGCTTCAGCCGCGGCGCCGAGCCGGGCATTCTGGATCAACTCGAAGGCCATCGCGAAGTGGCGCAAGCGCGAGATGGTGGAGGATCGCAAGACCGGTCCGAAGGACCTGCGCTCGAGCGTTCTCGGCGAGACCGAGAAAGCCGTGACGGGGGCGGTCCTTCGGCACAGCCCGCGGCCCCCAGGGGGCGCGCCGCAGGACTGGCCGGATTGCACGGAATTGACCTGAACCTTTTTCGCCGTCGTCCAGGCGCAGAAGAAACGGGATGTTGGGCGGAGGAAAAGGGGGCTTGTGACCGCATTTGGAACCCACGAATTGTTTCAAGATCTATTCTTGGGCCCGGGAACGAGCATGGTGCAACCGACACAAGACCAATCTGCTGGCCGGTCCCCGGCCGAACGGCCCAACCTCTGATGCGTGGTTCACAGGCAGTTGTCGGACCGCACATCGGATGGCCGGAAACGGTCCGCACCGAGATCCGGATCAATCGGAGCATGACGGCTCGCCCCGCTCGCCGGACGCGGTTCGCCCCGCGCGACGCGTGCGCCGTCTCGAAGGGGACTTAGGATGCCAGGGAAAGGCGCGTCAGGCCCCAGACTGCGCGGGTCCGAGCCGCCCGGCACCGGTGCCCCCGGCCAATCGTCCGACAGAGGGCGGGGCGCCAAAGCGGCTTTGCCCGTGCAGCACGCCCGGACGGCCCTGGTCCGGAAGCGAAGCAGGCGGAGCGGGCTGGCCCTTCCGTCCGGGCTCGGATAAGCACGGGCCGCAAGACGAAGGAGACGCGCGATGCCCGACACACTGACGCTTCTGGCCATGCTGGTCCTGCTAATGGCGATCGGCGCGATCGCGGGCGTTCTGGCCGGGCTTCTGGGGGTCGGTGGCGGCATCGTGCTGGTGACCGCCTTCTTCTACGCCTTCCACAGTCTCGGCTATGACAGCGCCTATCTGATGCAGATCTGCCTGGCGACCTCGCTTGCGACGATCATCGTGACCTCGACCCGGTCGGTGTTGTCCCATGCCAAGAAGGACGCGGTCGACTGGCAGGTGCTGAAGGGCTGGGCGCCCGGCATCGCAGTCGGCGCGGTCATCGGGGTGCTGGTCGCGGCCTCGTTGCGGTCCGTCGTGCTTCAGGGCATTTTCGGCGGGCTCGCCATGGTGGTCGGGCTGTACATGGCACTTGGGCGCAGCGACTGGCGGCTAGGCGACACCATGCCGAAGGGCCTCAAGCGGGCGCTTCTGTCCCCGGTCGTGGGCTTCCTGTCGGTGCTGATGGGGATTGGCGGCGGCAGCTTCGGGGTGCCGCTGATGACGCTTCATGGCGCGCCGATCCATCGCGCGGTGGCGACCGCCTCGGGTTTTGGCGTGCTGATTGCGGTGCCTTCGGTTCTGGGCTTCTTCTTCGTGCAGATCCCCGACGGGGCGCGGCCGCCCTTCACGCTGGGCGCGGTCAACATCCCGGCCTTTCTGGTCATCATCGCGATGACGCTGATCACGACGCCTCTGGGCGTTCGGCTGGCCCATGCGATGGACCCCAAGCCGCTGAAACGGGTCTTTGCGGTCTTCCTGATCCTCGTCGCGGGTAACATGCTGCGCAAGGCCGCCGGGTTCTGAGACCCGCGCCGCAAGCGTGGCGAACTCTGCCCGCATGCGCTATGCTGCCCGAAAAGACCGGGGTGATCGGGCAGCTATGACGGCAATTTCATTGGTTTTTCGCGCGCTCGCCGCGCTTTGGCTGGGCGTCGCCGGTCCGGCGGCGGCCGAGCCGCTGTCGGCGCTGGCCAGGCCCGATCTGGCGGCGTCTGCACTTGAAGATCTGCCGGGCGGGGGCGTTGCGCTTCAGCTCGATCTCAGCCAGCCGGTGCCCTACCGGGTCTTCACGCTCGAGGCGCCGCCGCGGCTGGTCGTCGATTTCCGCGAGGTCGACTGGCGCGGGATCAGCGCCGCTGCGCTGACCGGCAGCGACCGGGTGAGGGCGGCGCGGGCGGGCACGATCCGCCCGGGCTGGTCGCGGCTGGTGTTGGACCTCGCGGCGCCGATGGCGCTGGCCTCGGCCGAGATGCCGCGCGATCCGGTCTCGGGCCGCGCCCGCCTGACGGTGCAGCTTGGCCCGGCCGATCCCGCGCGGGCGGCTGCTCCGGCCGGCCCCCCCGCCCAGACCGCGCTTTGGGGCCTGCCCGCGCCCGAGCCGCTGCCGCCGCCGCCCCGCCGCAACGATGGCAGCCGCCCGCTTCGGGTGGTCATCGACCCCGGCCATGGCGGCATCGATCCGGGGGCCGAGCGCGCCGGGATCAGCGAGGCGAGCCTGATGCTGAGCTTTGGCAAGGAGCTGGCCGAGGCACTGGCCCGGGCCGGGTTCGACCCGGTGCTGACCCGCGCCGAGGATGTCTTCGTGCCGCTGGAAACCCGGATCGACATCGCCCGCGCCGCCCGCGCCGATCTGTTCCTGTCGCTGCATGCCGATGCGCTGGCCGATGGCTATGCCTCGGGCGCCACGGTCTACACCCTGTCGGACACCGCGACCGACAGGGCGTCGGCGCAACTGGCCGAACGCCACGACCGCGACGCGCTGTTGGCCGGGGTCGATCTCAGCGACAAGGACGACGTGATCGCGGGCGTTCTGATGGATCTTGCGCGCACCGATACCCAGCCCCGCTCGGAACGGCTGGCCGAGGCGATCGTCGCCGGGCTCGGCGCCCATGTCGGCCAGCTTTACAAGACGCCGCACATGTCGGCGGCGTTTTCCGTGCTGAAGGCACCCGACATCCCGTCGGTTCTGATCGAGATGGGGTTCCTGTCCTCGCGCGATGACCGCGAGAACCTGACCTCGCCCGACTGGCGCGCGCGGGCGGCGGCCGGAATCGTCGAGGCCCTGCGCGCCTGGGCCGAAACCGATGCCGCCGAGGCCGCGCTGTTGCGCCGCTAGGCCGGGGACAGGAGACCCGATGCCCGCCGTGATCCGATCCGTCCTTCTGTTGCTGATGCTGATGGCCATGCCTTTCGCGGCGGTGGCGCAACCGGTCGACCGGGCGGCGGTCGAGCGGCAGTTCCGCACCTGGCTCGACACCCGGATCTGGCCGCGCGCCCGGGCCGAGGGCGTGTCGCGCACCACCTTCGAGACGGCGTTTTCCGGGGTGCGGCTGGACTGGGATCTGCCCGATCTGGTGCCGCCGGGCCAGGCCGCCGCACCCGGACCGCAGCGCCAGGCCGAATTCGGCGCGCCCGCCGCCTATTTCGACGAGGGCGGGCTGCGGAGCGCGGCGACCACCGGGCGGCAGATGGCGGTGCGTCAGGCCGGGGCGCTGACGGCTGCCGAACGCGCGACCGGCGTGCCCGGCCGGATCGTGCTGGCGATCTGGAGCCGGGAAAGCGCCTTTGGCCGCGCCCCGATCCGTCATGACCTCTTTCGCGTCCTCGGCACCAAGGGCTTCATGTCGACCCGCGCCGACTATTTCGCCGACGAACTCGTGGCGGCGCTGAAGATTGCCCAGGCCCGGCCGGTGCCGCTTGCGCAGATGAAAAGCAGCTGGGCGGGCGCGATGGGCCAGCCGCAATTCATGCCCTCGTCCTATCTGGCCCATGCCACTGACGGCGATGGCGACGGGCGCGCCGATATCTGGCGCTCGGGCCCCGATACGGTCGCCTCGATCGCCACCTATCTGGCCCGCCATGGCTGGCAGGCCGGGCGCGACTGGGGCTTCGAGGTGCGGGTGCCTGCGTCGGTCTCCTGCACGCTGGAAGGGCCCGACCGGGGCCAAAGCATCGCCGACTGGGAGGCTCTGGGCGTGACCCGCGTGTCCGGCCGCCCCTTCCCCGAGCACGAGCGGCGGGGCGAGGGCTTTCTGATGATGCCCGCCGGGCGGCATGGCCCGGCCTTTCTGGTGACGCCCAATTTCTATGTGCTCAAGGCCTATAACATGAGCGATCTTTACGCGCTTTACGTGGGCCATCTGGGCGACCGCATCGGCTTTGGCTCGGGCGGCTTTTCCGGGCGCTGGGCGGCCCTGGGTCGGATTGACCGGGCCGGGATCGCCACGATCCAGCGCGCGCTCGAGGCGCGGGGGCGCGATGTCGGCGGGGTGGACGGGCTGCCGGGGTTCAAGACCCGGCGCGAGATCGGCCGCTGGCAGGAAAGCGCGGGCCGTCCCGCGACCTGCTTTCCCGAACCGGGGATGGGCGCCGCGCTGGGGCGCTGAAGCGGCCCACGCTTGACAGCTGCGCCCTTCCGCGCCGATCCTCGCGGTCGGTTTTAGACGGTTTCGAATTTTCCGAGGTTTTGGCCATGAGGCATTTCCTGCCTGCGCTTGCCATTTGCCTGGCCGGGACGGCCGCGGCGCAAGGCGACGATCCGGGGCGGCTTGATCCCGCCGCGCTCATCGAGAAGTTCAGCATCGCCCTTTCCGAACCCGAGGACCGGACGCGGCCCGTCCTGCGGCCCGCGCTTCGGATCGAACCGGCCCTTGAGCGGCGAGCCGAGGATCTGCGGCCCGGGCCGCTGCGGGCGGCCGGGCTGGTCCGGAGCGGCGCGGTCGCGGCGGGCTTTGTGCTGGGCGAGCTGATCCTTGTGGCCGACAGCCCGGCCGCGGCCGAGGCGGCAGCGGCGCGGATCGGGACCCCGATCGGCGCGCCCTTGCGGCTGACCGTGGGCACACCCGAGGGCCGCACGCTGAGCCTTCTGCGGGTGCGGCTCGACCCCCGGCGGGCGCCGGATGATGCGGTCTTCGACCGGGTCGAGGCGGCGTCCCCGCACCGGTTCACCCGGGTCTACGAGGTGTCCTCCGAGGCCGCGCGGGACACGCTGACCGCCGCGCTCGACCTGCAGCTGGCGGGCGAGGTTTCGGTCGGGCTGAACTGGATCTTCGAGCCGGTGGCGCTTGACAACGAGATCCTGCTGGAGGGCGTCACCCCCGCCGGTGCGGGCTTCGTCAACCCGTTCGATTTGCCCTATCTCAACGGCGAGGGCGCGGCGCGGATCGGGGTGACCGGCGCCTGGCATCTGCTGAAGGCGGCGGGTCTTCTGGACGATACCGGCCGTGCGATGGCCGCCAGCCGGATTCCGCTCGCGGTGATCGATCAGGGGTTTCACGACGCGCTCGATCTTTCGATGCCCGAGATTCGGGGCGCCGCGGCGGGCAGGCCGGGCGACCGGGCCTGCGCGGGGGGTGCGGTCTGTCCCTGGCATGGCTCGCATGTGGCCGAGATCATGGCGGCGCCGGTTGGCAACATGCGCGCCGTGGCCGGTCCGGCGGGTCCGGTGGCGGGGCCGGTCGAGTTGCAGACCCTCGACGGGTTCGAAAGCTGGTCGCTTCTGGCCTGGATCGCGGACAGGACCGCGCCCGATGCCGCGGCCGTGCCCCGTGTGGTGAACATGAGCTTTGCCGCCACCGTGCCCGATCTCTGGGCCTGGTCGACGGTGGCGCTCGATCTGGGGATCGCGGCGCTCGACCGCGCCGGAACGCTGGCGGTCGCCGCCGCCGGGAACGACCGGGCCGATATCGACGCGGTGCGCTGCGTCGAGGGCGTGCCGGGAGCGTGCCATGAAACCGCCCGGCGCGTTCCCTGCGAACTGACCGGTGTGGTCTGCGTCGGCGCGCTGGGTCAGGACGATGTGCGGATCGCCGAGTTCTCGGCGGTGGGGGCGATGCCCGGCACGCCGGGGCAGGACGGCGACAGCATCGACATCTACGCGCCCGGGGTGGCGATCCTGGCCGGGGCCGATCCGGGCGCGGGCACGTCGCCGCCCGCGCAGGGCTGGACGCAGGCGCTTTCGGGCAGTTCGGTCGCGGCGCCGCTGGTGGCGGGGGTGGCCGCGCTGATCGCGGCGGCCGATCCGGGGCTGGGCGCGGATGCGCTGCGCGGCCTTCTGCTGAACGGCGCCTGGTCCGGGGCCACCGACCTGCCGCCCGGGCAGGCGCCCGATCCGCGGCTCGGCCGGTTCCTGAACGCCGAGCGTCCGGTCCGGCTGGCGCTGGCCGCGCGCTTTGCGGGAACCGATTTCCCGCCGCTGGTCGAGATCGTGCGCCCGCGCCCGGGTCTTGGCATGCCCGCGGTGCAGATGGGCAGCAAGCTGGACGTCGAGGCCCGCAGCGTCGATGTCGAGGAGGGCATCGGCTGCTGTGCGCCGCGCTGGACGGTCGACGGGCTGGCGCGGCCCGACCTGAGCGGCCCCCGGGTCGGGATCGTGCTGGAGCAAAACCGAAGCTACGAGATCGGCGTCACCGTCACCGACGGCGCGGGCCAGACCGCCAGCGACACGATGACGGTGCGTGCCCGGCCCTGAACGAGGGGGCGGGGGCCCGACCTCCCGCCGATGTGACCTCGGGGACCGGCCGCGCGGCGCCGATCCGGGGCTCTTGCTTTTGACCCGCCGGGTGCGAAGCCCTATAGAGAGCCGACAACGGCACAGAGGCACGCGCGGGTGATCCGGTTCTTCCTGTCCCTTATCGGGGCGCTTTTTTCTTTCGCGACGCTGGGCGTCGCGGCCGCCGTCCTGATGATCGGCGCGGTCTTCTGGATGTATGCGCGCGATCTGCCCGATCACGAGGATCTGGCCAGCTACCAGCCCAAGACCATCAGCCGGATCTATTCGGGCGAGGGGCGGCTGATCGACGAATTCGCCGAAGAGCGGCGGCTGTTCGTGCCCGCCGAGGAAATTCCCGATCTGGTCAAGGCGGCCTTCATCTCGGCCGAGGACAAGAACTTCTACACCCATCACGGCTATGACGCGCGCGGCATGGCGGCGGCGCTGTTCGATGCCGTGAAAAGCCGGGGCCGGAACGTGCGGGGCGCCTCGACCATCACCCAGCAGGTGATGAAGAACTTCCTTCTGGGCGGCGAACGGACCGGGGAACGCAAGATCAAGGAGCTGATCCTGGCTACCCGCATCGAAGAGACGCTGTCGAAGGACCAGATCCTCGAACTGTATCTCAACGAGATCTTCCTCGGGCAGAACTCCTATGGCGTGGCGGCCGCGGCGCAGACCTATTTCGACAAGACGCTGAGCGAGCTGAAGCCCGAAGAGGCCGCCTATCTGGCGGCGCTGCCCAAGGCGCCCTCGAACTACCATCCGGTGCGCAACCACGATGCCGCTGTGGCCCGGCGCGACTATGTGCTGCACGAGATGCACGATAACGGCTATCTCGACGATGCCACCTATGAGGCGGCTCTGGCCGCGCCGCTGAAGACGGTGCAGAACGGCGATTTCCCGCCCTTCAGCGCCAGCCTGCCGCCGCGCGACTATTTCACCGACGAGATCCGCCGCCAGCTGAGCCAGGATTTCGGCCAGGAGGAATTCTTTGGCGGCGGGCTGACGATCCGCGCGACGCTCGACCCCGAATTGCAGGAGGAGGCCGCAGAGGCTCTGCGCCGGGGGCTTGAGAAATACGACCGCAGCCGCGGCGTCTGGCGCGGCACCGGCAAGACCATCGACCCGGCCGAGCTCGATACCGAGGAGCATTGGCGCGCCGCGCTGGCGGCGACCGATGTGCCGCGCGACATCCGGCTTGACGGGCCTTGGCATCCGGCGGTGGTGCTGAAGATCGAGGACCAGCAGATGCGGCTGGGGATCGAGGGCGTCGAGGCGACCGAGGCCGAACCCCCCGTTGTGCCGCGCAAGGATATCGGATGGCTGCGCGGCGATTTCCGCGCCAATTTCAAGATCGGCGACGTGGTGCTGGTGCGGCGCATGACCGGCGACGATGGCGGCTTTATCCGCTGGACGCTGCGCCAGGTCCCCGAGATCCAGGGCGGCTTCGTCGCGATGGACGTCAATACCGGCCGGGTGCTGGCGATGCAGGGCGGGTTCTCGTACCAGGCGTCGGTGTTCAACCGCGCGACCCAGGCGACGCGCCAGCCGGGTTCCTCCTTCAAGCCCTTCGTCTATGCGGCGGCGCTTGACAGCGGGTTCACGCCCGCAACGATCGTCATCGACGCGCCGATCGAGGTCGATACCGGCGGTGGCACGATCTGGCGGCCCAAGAACTCTTCGAACAAGTATTACGGTCCGACGCCGCTGCGCACCGGGATCGAGCAGTCGCGAAACCTGATGACGGTGCGGCTGGCGCGCGAGGTCGGGATGGACACCGTCGCCCGCTATGCCGAGAAATTCGGGGTCTATGACCGGCTCGAACCCTATCTGGCCAATGCGCTGGGCAGCCAGGAGACCACGCTGTACCGGATGGTGGCGGCCTATGCGATGTTCGCCAATGGCGGCGAACGGGTCGAGCCCACGCTGGTCGACCGGGTGCAGGACCGCCAGGGCCGCACCATCTACCGCCATGACGACCGGGTCTGCACCGATTGCGGCACGCTGTCGATCCCCGAAGGGCAGGGGCCGACCGTGGTCTCGGACCGCGAGCGGGTGATGAACGCGATCACCGCCTATCAGTTGACCTCGATGATGCGGGGCGTGGTCGAGCGCGGCACGGCGGCGGGGCGCGTCAATCTGGGCGTGCCGACGGCCGGCAAGACCGGCACCACCAATGACGCGCGCGATGTCTGGTTCCTGGGCTTCACCTCGAACATCGTGGCGGGCTGCTACATGGGCTTTGACCGGCCGCGCAGTCTGGGGGGCGGCGCCTTTGGCGGATCCATGTGCGCGCCGGTCTTCAACGAGTTCATGAAGGTCGCCACCGCCAAATATGGCGGCGGGCCGTTCAAGGTGCCGCCGGGCGGGCATTTCATCAAGATCGACCGCTATTCCGGCGAGCGTCTGGCAGATGACGCGTCGGGCGAGAATGTGGTGGCCGAATATTTCCGCGCGGGCGAAGAGCCGATCTTCGGCATCGGGGCCATGATCGATGGCGGCTTCGCCATGGGCTCGAACCTGCCGCTTTTCGGCCGGGGCGAGCAGGACACCGGCGAAGACGTCCCCTCGGAAGAGGTCACCACCTCGACCGGGCGCAAGGCGGTCGTGGGACCGAAGGCCAGTTTCGGAACGCTGTCCTCGGGCGGGCTTTACTGACGAAACGGCGGGCGGTCGGGGGCCGCTTTCCGGTCTCGCCCGCTTGCCCGTCCCGGCCCCTCGGGATATGACCCCCACCTGACACTATATCAGCGAGGCTTCGCCCGATGCGTGCAGAGGCGCAGAATACCGTCGAGGACATCCGCAGGTCGCTGGGGCTTCTGGCCCAGCGTCTGGACTGGGAGACCGCCCAGCACCGGCTGGAAGAATTCAATGCCATGGCCGAGGACCCCGAGCTGTGGAATGACCCCGACCGGGCGCAGAAGCTGATGCGCGAGCGGCAGGCGCTGGTCGATGCCATCGACACCTACAAGGGCATCCGCCAGGAGCTTGAGGACAATGTCGAGCTGATCGAGCTGGGCGAGGCCGAGGGCGACCAGGAGGTCGTCAAGGAGGCCGAGGCCGCGCTGAAGGCGCTGCGCGAGAAGGCCGAGGCGAAAGAGCTTGAGGCGCTGCTTGACGGCGAGGCCGATGCCAACGACACCTTCCTCGAGATCAACTCGGGCGCGGGCGGCACCGAAAGCTGCGACTGGGCCTCGATGCTGGCGCGGATGTATGTGCGCTGGGCCGAGAAGCACGGCTATGATGTCGAGCTGCAATCGGAAAGCGCGGGCGAAGAGGCGGGGATCAAGTCCGCCACCTACAAGATCACCGGCCGCAATGCCTATGGCTGGCTGAAATCGGAATCGGGCGTGCACCGGCTGGTGCGGATCTCGCCCTACGATTCGGCGGCGCGGCGGCATACGTCGTTCTCGTCGGTCTGGGTCTATCCGGTGGTCGACGACAATATCGAGATCGAGGTCAGCCCGAACGACATCCGCATCGACACCTACCGGTCCTCGGGGGCGGGCGGACAGCACGTGAACACCACCGACTCGGCGGTGCGGATCACCCACATGCCGACCGGCATCGTCGTGACCAGTTCGGAAAAATCCCAGCACCAGAACCGCGACATCGCCATGAAGGCCCTGAAATCGCGCCTCTATCAACTGGAACTGGACAAGCGCAACGCCGAGATCAACGCCCAGCACGAGGCCAAGGGCGATGCGGGCTGGGGCAACCAGATCCGGTCCTACGTGCTGCAGCCCTATCAGATGGTGAAGGACCTGCGCACCGGGGTCGAGACCTCGGACACGCAGGGGGTGCTGGACGGCGATCTGGACCAGTTCATGGCCGCCACGCTGGCGTTGAAAGTGTCGGGCAAGACCCGGGCCGAAGCCCAGGCTGAGGACTGACTGTCGAATGCTGCGCATTTCCGACTGCGCCCGGCGAATTTTCTGAATCCTGCCGGTGGGCCGTGCCTGGCAACTCTGACCTGAGTGCCAAGAGATTCCGACCCAATCCAGTCCGTCGCGGCGATCCCCGCGGTGGTAAGCAATGTGGACGGAGCTGCCTTTTGGGGCGGTTGCGCCAATGTTCGTTTTCCCAAACTCCCATTACCTGGAAATCAGAACTAAATGGCTGAAATAATTCGGATTCGGGTGGGGTTATAAATACTGAATTTCATTGATTTTCAGCAACAATCTTCGGAGTTCGCGCGCTCCAGGCGGGGCTTCGCCATAAGACCAACGCTGTTGTGAGATACACCATCCAAATTCTCGGATCGGACCGCTCGCTTGGTGCGCCTGTTCGCCTTTTCTGCGTGTTCTGCCAAATACGTTGATCCAATCAGGATTGCGCCCCGCAGTCAAAAGAAAGACCTGAGACTTTTCCGTAGTTACCGTGAACGCACCGATGGGCCCACCATGGCGTGCGTCAGCTATTGCTTTGTGCCATTCCCCGATTTTTTCAAAGGTGCCTTCATCGCTCAGCGCAGCCATAAGGTGCTTGCACCATCTTGAAAGGTTATTTACCGGAAAATCGCTCCGATGAACGAAATCAGGGCAAGAACAAGTCTGGTTGGAGAGTGAGATGTCATAGACAACTCCGGGTTGGGCGAATGAAACAATTCGGAAATCACCAGAAACGGGGCGAATATCACCACATGCGAGATCGAAAGGAATGAAGAGATCGTCTGCCCGCTTCTCATAAGTTTGATGGGTTCTTGGCGGTCGTCCTAGTAGACGGCGCAATAATCGTCTCATTTGTCGCGGGACTCGGTGAAACTCATAGTAAGACGTTCGCAGACCGTGCAGCATCAGTCAATTTGGGCTCGTTCCTGCCGTTGGCTGCATTTTTCACGAATGACAGCTTGTCCCCTGTCTGTCCTTCATGCGGAGCGCCGTGAACCGGGCCAGAGAAGGGGCACAAAAGTCGGTTTTGCTTTGCCACTTATACTGACCGAAGACTGACAGAGGGCTGGGCGCCCTTCGCGCTCAGCCGCGTTTCCGGCGGGGGAGCCCCGTTTCGGCGTCGGGGCGGATCCGGCCGCGGCGTGCGGGCAGCTCGGCCATGATCCGGCGGCGCTCGGCGGGGGTCATGCTGCCCCACATGCCGATTTCTTCCATACTGCGCAGGCAGCCGATGCACAGCCGGCTGTCCCAGTCGACGCGGCAGGTGCGGATGCAGGGGGTCTCGATCGGGGCGTCGGTGTCGGTCATGGCGCGGCGGTCAGGTTCCGTAGTCTGTCCAGCAGTCCCTGAAGGATATAGCCCGCGGCCACATGGTCAATGACCTCGGCCCGGCGCCGGCGCGAGGTGTCGGCCTCGAGCAGCGCGCGTTCGGCCGCGACGGTCGATAACCGTTCGTCCCAGAACCCGATGGGCAGCTCGGTCAGCCGCGACAGGTTGCGCGCGAAGGCGCGGGTCGACTGGCAGCGCGCGCCCTCGGTCCCGTCCATGTTGCGCGGCAGGCCCAGCACGATGCCGCCCACGGTGCGGCCCTGGGCGATGTCCAGAACCCGGCCGGCATCGAGGGTGAACTTCTTGCGCCGGATCGTCTCGAGCGGGCTCGCCACGGTCCAGAACGGGTCCGACACCGCGACGCCGATGGTCTTTTCGCCGAAATCGAGCCCGATCAGCGCGGCGGGGCGGGTCAGCGCCGCCGCGAAGTCCTCGGGGGTGTCGTGCACGCTCACTCGGCCACGCCCGCCGATTGCGCGGCTTGCCGGATGGTGGCCAGCGCATCGGGCTGGGCGGCGAAGGTCTGCTGTGCCTCGGCCCAGATGGCGCCCGCCTGCTCGCGGTCGCCAAGCACGCCGAGCGCGCCGATCAGCCGCGCCCATTCCTCGGGGCTGCCGCCCTGATCTGCGAGCCGCGCCGACAGCCGGGCGACCATGCCGCGGATCATTTCCTGCCGGGCCTCGGGGGTCATGTCCTCGGCCGCGGCCATGTCCTCGGCGCTGGGTCCGGGGGCGCCGCCAGCGGCGGGCATGGGCGGCAGCTGATAGCGTTCGTCGCCCGCATACCAGGCGAGGTTCGGCATCTGCTCGCGCACGATGGGAAGCCACGGGTCATCCGCCTTCGACACGTTCAGCAACTCGCGCCAGACCCGGAAGGCGATGTCGGGCCGCCCGGTCTGGATATGCATGAGCCCCCAGTAGTAAAGCGCCGTGCCGTTCTGCGGATTGCGGTTCAGCGCCTGTTCCAGCGCGGCCTCGGCTTCGGGCGACACATAGCCCGAGCTGGCCAGCACCATCATGTCGGCTTCGGTGGCGTAATCGTTGGCGGTGGCCTGGGCGCCCTTCAGCGCGATCACCTTCGCCTGGGCCTCGTAGGCCGCCTTGAAGTTGCCCAGCGCCGCCTCGTTATGGGCCAGAAGCTCCAGCCCCTGCAGATCGTCGCCGCGCTCGGTCACCACCTGGCGGAGCTTTTCGACCAGTTTCAGATGTTCGGCGTCGGGGGTGGGCAGGCCGGGCATCGGCGGGGCCTTGGCCTCGGCCTCGGCCTGACGCATCCGGGTTTCGCGGTAGTCGGCGGCCTCGGACTTGCGCAGATCGAGCGGCTGGTCGGCATAGCCCGGCGCGCCATTGTAGCTGTAGGTGATCCAGGCGCCGCCCAGCAGCACGGCCAGCACCGCGATGCCTGCCACGAGGCTCAGCGCCTTCGGGGCCTGGCCGGTCGCGGCCTGACGCGCGAGCTTGCGGTCGGCCTCCAGCACCCGGCGCGACACCTCGGTGCGGATGCGCTCGGCTTCGTCCTCGGCGATCACGCCGCGCGCAAGGTCGCGCTCGACCTCGTCGAGCTGTTCGCGATAGACGCGCAGGTCGTAGGCTGCGGCCGGTTCGTCGCCGCGGCGGCCCCGGATCAGCGTCAGCGTCAGAACCGCGGCGATCACGGCGGCCATGCCGATGGCGACGACGATAAAGGTCATGGGATAGGGGCCCCCTCTCTGCCTGCCCCAGCCGATCTAGTATGCTTGGCCCGGTTTCGAAAGACCAAAGCGGTTCGACCCCTTGCCTTCGGCGCCGGTGTCGCGTTCTTTTGATGGCATGCCGCTGGCGGGCAGGGGGGCGCCGGAGCAGGGTGCTTAAACGGGGCCAAAGAGCCCGCAAACCCAAGGGGATTCGCCCGTGGCCATGAAACGCTATTCCGCATTCGCCATTGCCCGTGAGGCCGCCAGCTACCATGAGGGCTGGGAAAAGGCCTGGGCCTCGCCCGAACCGAAGCCCCGCTACGACGTCATCGTGGTGGGCGCGGGCGGGCACGGCCTCGCCACCGCCTATTATCTGGGCAAGAACCATGGCGTGCGAAATGTCGCAGTGATCGAGAAGGGCTGGCTTGGCGGTGGCAATACCGGCCGGAACACCACGATCATCCGCTCGAACTACCTGCAGGACCCCTCGGCCGCGATCTTCGAGAAGGCGCGGTCGCTCTATGACGGGCTGAGCCAGGATCTGAACTACAACGTGATGTTCAGCCCGCGCGGCTGCCTGATGCTGGCCCAGTCCGAACACGAGGCGCGCGGCTGGAAACGGACGGCGGCGGCCAACGTGCTGCAGGGGATCGACACCGAATATGTCGATGCGAAGCGCGTGAAGGAGATCGTGCCGATCATCAATATCGACGGGCCGCGCTATCCGGTTCTGGGCGCGCTCTGGCAGAAGCGGGGCGGGACCGCGCGCCACGATGCGGTCGCCTGGGGCTATGCCCGCGCCTGTTCGGCGATGGGGATCGACATCATCCAGCAATGCGAGGTCACCGCGGTCCGGCAGAAGGCGGGCAAGGTCACCGGGATCGAGACCACCAAGGGGGCCATCGACTGCGGCAAGCTCGCGATCGTGGTGGCGGGCCATTCGGGCGTGCTGGCCGAGATGGCCGGGTTCCGCCTGCCGATCGAGTCGGTGGCGCTGCAGGCGCTGGTGTCGGAGCCGATCAAGCCTGTGATCGACACCGTCGTCATGGCCAACACCGTGCATGGCTACATGAGCCAGTCCGACAAGGGCGAGCTGGTGATCGGCGGCGGCGCCGACGGGTTCAACAACTACACCCAGCGCGGCAGCTTCCAGCATGTCGAGGACACGATCCGCGCCCTGATCGAGACCTTCCCGATCATCTCGCGGCTGAAGATGCTGCGCCAATGGGGCGGCATCGTCGACATGACCGGCGACCGCTCGCCGATCCTGTCGAAAACGCCGCTTGGCAACTGCTTCATCAATTGCGGCTGGGGCACTGGCGGGTTCAAGGCGATCCCCGGCTCGGGCTGGGCGATGGCCGAGCTTGTGGCCAAGGGCGAGCCTGGGCCGCTGGCGGCGGAATTCGGGCTCGACCGCTTCGGCGCGGGCCGGTTCGTCGATGAAAGCGTTGCCGCCGGGGTGGCGCATTGATGCCAGCCGCCGGTCCCGCCGCTTGGCCCTCGGCCGCGACAGCCCGACTCGCGCCGGTCTCCCGGCCCGGTCAGCCTTTACAGGCCGTTAACAGCCGCGCTCCAGGCTCTGCGCACCTGAGCCGCGGTGTCGCAGACGGGCGTTCTGGTCCTTTGGTCGTCTTGACCCATCCCGCGGTTTGCATAAGTTGCGCCAAAAGCAATTCGGAGAGCCGCGCATGTCTGAGAATAACTCGAGCTACGACGAACTGGTGCCCGCATCCGCTGCCAAGTGGATCGGTCTGGTGGGGGGGGTGCTCTTCCCGCTGTTCCTCGGCGTCGTCGGCGCCCATGTGTACTATGCCGGAAGCGGCACCCAGCAAGCCCAGGTCTTCCCGCTTCCCGACGAATAATCCGGGGGCCCGTCACCGTGCCCCCGTCCGCCAGTCACTGAACCGGACCGAGGGGGCGCGATGCTTGTCCTGACTTGTCCCTGCTGCGGCGCCGCCGCAGAGGAAACCGAACTGGCCCCGGGCGGCGAGGCGCATATCGCGCGCGTCGGCCCGGGCGCGGATGCCGAGGCATTCGAGGCCTATCTCTTCCATCGCAAGAACCCCAAGGGCGTTCACTTCGAACGCTGGCGCCACGCCCATGGCTGCGGCAAGTGGTTCCATGCGGCGCGCAACACGGTGACGCTGGAAGTCTACGGCACCTATCCCGCCCAGACCCCCGAGCCGCCGCGCGAGCTTCTCGACAAGATTGCCGCCCGGGTGCCGGGCTTTGCCTGGGAGGGCCGGGCATGAGCTTTCGCCTGTCTTCGGGCGGTCGCCTGATCGACCGCAGCGCGCGTCTGGGATTTGCCTTCGACGGGGCCGAGTGCCACGGGTTCGCGGGCGACACGCTGGCCTCGGCGCTGCTGGCCAATGACCGGATGCTGGTCGGCCGGTCCTTCAAGTATCACCGCCCGCGCGGCATCGTCGCCTCGGGCGCAGAAGAGCCGAATGCCCTTGTGGGTCTTGGCACCCGCGGCCGGTTCGAGCCGAACCAGCGCACCACCACGACCGAGCTGTTCGACGGGCTTGTGGCGGAAAGCCAGAACCGCTTTCCCTCGCTTGCCTTCGATATCGGCGCGATCAACAGCAAGCTGTCGCGCTTTCTGCCCGCGGGCTTCTACTACAAGACATTCCTCAAGCCCGCGGCCTTCTGGGAACACATCTACGAACCGCTGATCCGGCAATCGGCCGGACTTGGCCGGGCGCCGTCCGAGCAAGATCCCGACAGCTACGAACATTTCCACGTCCATATCGATGTGCTGATCGTCGGCGGCGGGGTCGCCGGGTTGCAGGCGGCGCTGGTCGCGGGCCGGGCGGGCGCGCGGGTTCTGGTCGTCGAGCAGACCGCCCATTGGGGCGGTCGCGCTCCGGTCGACGGGGTCGAGATCGAGGGGCACCCGGCCGAGGCCTGGGTCGCGCAGACCGTGGCGACCCTGTCTGGCATGGCGAATGTCACGCTCCGGCTGCGCTGTCAGGGCGTGGGCATTTACGATCACGGCTTTGCCCTGGCCCATGAGCGGCTGACCGACCACGCGCCGGACGCGGGCGGCCCGCGCCATCGGTTGTGGAAGATCCGCACCCGGCAGGTGATCGTCGCGGCGGGCGCGCTGGAACGGCCGCTGGCCTTCCCGGGCAATGACGTGCCGGGCGTGATGCTGGCCTCGGCGGTGCGCGACTTCGTGGAGAACTGGGCGGTCGCGCCCGGCCGCCGCACTGTCGTTCTGACCAACAATGACGACGCCTATCGCACCGCGCTGTGTCTGCTTGAGGCGGGGCTCGAGGTGCCCGCGATCCTCGACACCCGCGCCAGCGCCGAGGGGCCGCTGCCGAAGATCGCGCGCAAGGCCGGGATCGAGGTCCGGACCGGCATGACCGTGGTCGATGTGGCGGGCGGCAAGCGGGTCCGGTCGGTCGGGATCGGTCCGGTCGACGGCAAGGGCTATCCGACCGACCGCATTGCCTGCGACGCGGTGGCGATGTCGGGCGGCTGGTCGCCCGCCGTCCATCTGTGGTCCCATGCGGGCGGCAAGCTCTTCTGGGACGCCAAGCAGGCCAGCTTCCGCCCCGATGCCGAGCGCGCGCCGAAATCCCATGACGGGGGCACCTTCGTCCACGCCGCGGGGGCCGCGAATGGCGCGCTGCTGGCCAAGCGCTGCCAGCTCGATGCGGCGCGGGCCGGGGCGGCTGCGGCGCTGGCCGCGGGCTTTGACGCCGAACCGGTCGATGCGGTCGCCTCGGCGCCCGAGCAGAAGCCGGTCGAGCCCGCCTGGATGCTGCCGCGCCGGGCGGGGCCCGAGCTGAGGATGAAGATGTTCCTCGACTACCAGAACGACGTGAAGGTGTCGGACGTCCAGCTGGCCGCGCGCGAGGGCTATGAAAGCGTCGAACACACCAAGCGCTACACAACGCTCGGCATGGCGACGGATCAGGGCAAGCTGTCCAACGTCAACGGTCTGGCGATCCTGGCCGATGCCCTGGGCGCCGAGATCCCGGCCGTCGGCACCACGACCTTCCGGCCGCCCTACACGCCCCTGACCTTCGGCGCCATCGCGGGCCCCGGCATCGGCGAGACCTTCCAGCCGTTGCGGCGCACGCCGATGCAGGACTGGCACGAGGAGCAGGGCGCCCATTTCGAACCTGTCGGCCACTGGCGCCGCCCCTATTGCTACCCCCGCAAGGGCGAAAGCCACGGCGCCGCGATCCGGCGCGAGGTTCTGGCGGTGCGCGAGGCGGTGGGGCTGCTCGATGCCTCGACGCTGGGCAAGATCCTCGTCAAGGGGCCCGATGCGGGCGTCTTCCTCGACCGGGTCTATACCAACATGATGTCGACCCTGAAGGTCGGCCGCTGCCGCTATGGCCTGATGTGTTCGGAAAACGGCTTCCTGATGGATGACGGCGTGGTGGCGCGGCTGTCCGAGGACAGCTTCCTGTGCCACACCACCTCGGGCGGGGCCGAGCATGTGCACCAGCACATGGAGGAATGGCTCCAGACCGAATGGTGGGACCTCAAGGTCCATGTGGTCAACCAGACCGAGCAATTCGCCCAGATCGCCGTCGCGGGCCCGAAGGCACGCGAGGTGCTGGACCGGCTGGGGGGCATGGATCTGTCGAAGGAGGCGCTGCCCTTCATGGCCTGGACCGAGGGCGAGCTTGGCGGCTTCCCGGTGCGGGTCTACCGGATTTCCTTCTCGGGCGAGTTGAGCTTCGAGATCGCGGTGCGGGCCGGGCAGGGGCGGGCCTTCTGGGATGCCTGTCTGGCGGCGGGGGCCGATCTGGGGATCGCGCCCTATGGCACCGAGGCTCTGCATGTGCTGCGGGCCGAGAAGGGCTTCATCATGATCGGCGACGAAAGCGACGGCACGGTGATCCCGCAGGATCTGGGGCTCGACTGGGCGGTGTCGAAGAAGAAGGACGACTTCATCGGCAAGCGCGCGCAGGCGCGCAGCCACATGACCGACCCGACCCGCTGGAAGCTTGTCGGGCTGGAAACGCTGGACGGGTCGGTCCTGCCGGACGGGGTCTATGCGGCGGCGCCGGGGCGCAATGCCAATGGCCAGCGCAACACGCAGGGCCGCGTGACCTCGACCTACTATTCGCCGACGCTCAGGCGGGGCATCGCCATGGGGCTTGTCCTGCACGGACCCGACCGCATGGGCGAGGTGATCGCCTTCACCTGCGCCGATGGCAGCACGCGCGAGGCCCGGATCGTCAGCCCGGTCTTCTACGACCCGGAAGGGGAGAAACAGAATGTCTGAACCCGTGACTGCATCGGTGTCGGCCCTGGGCGGCTTCCGCGCCGATGGGCTGGCCCGGATCGAGGAGGGGCCGCTGCAGGGCATGATCGCGCTCAAGGGCGATCTGGCGGATGCGAAGCTCCGCAATGCCGCGACCGGGGTGACGGGCATCGACCTGCCGGGCGAACTGGAGGGGACCATCGAGGGCGACCGGGGGCTCGCCTGGATGGCGCCGGACGAATTGCTGCTGTTCCTGCCCTATGCCGAGGTGCCGCGCACGATCGAGACGCTGGGGCGCGCGCTGAAAGCACGCCATGCCACGGTCGCCGACATGTCGGACGCGCGCGCGGTCTTCCGGCTTTACGGCACGGGCGGGCGCGAGGTTCTGGCCCGGCTGACACCCGCCGACATGGCGCCCGGCGCGTTCCGGCCCGGCGGTTTCCGGCGGACCCGGCTGGCCCAGGTGCCCGCCGCGATCTGGTGCGAAAGCAACGACCGCTTCGGGGTGATCTGTTTCCGCTCGGTGGCCGTATACGTCCGGGACCTGCTTGCCGCTGCGACGGCAGCGCCCTCTGCGGACTATTTCGGCAGAGGGGGTTGACGATCTGGCTTTGCGCTCTCCATCTAGGCCAAAGTGACGCAGTTCGTTAACGAAAAAGGAGGTCTTTTGATGGCTTTCGAACTTCCCGCCCTTCCCTATGCGCATGACGCGCTGTCCGACAGCGGCATGTCCAAGGAGACGCTGGAATATCACCATGACATTCACCACAAGGCTTATGTCGACAACGGCAACAAGCTGATCGAAGGCACCGAATGGGCCGACAAGCCCGTCGAGGAGATCGTCAAGGGCACCTACCAGAGCGGCGCGGTGGCCCAGTCGGGGATCTTCAACAACGCCTCGCAGCACTGGAACCACACCCAGTTCTGGGAAATGATGTCGCCGAAGCCGGTGGCGATGCCCTCCGAGCTTGAATCGCGCCTGAAGGATGCCTTCGGCTCGGTCGAGAAATTCAAGGAAGACTTCGCCGCCGCCGGGGCCGGTCAGTTCGGGTCCGGCTGGGCCTGGCTGGTGGTCGATAGTGACGGCACGCTGAAGGTCACCAAGACCGAAAACGGCGTGAACCCGCTGTGCTTCGGCCAGACCGCGCTTCTGGGCTGCGATGTGTGGGAGCATTCCTACTACATTGACTTCCGCAACAAGCGCCCGGCCTACCTGACCAACTTCCTCGACAAGCTGGTCAACTGGGAAAACGTGGCGCAGCGTCTGTCGAACACCTGACGCTGCCGCGATCCGGCCCCCCGGATCGCCTGACCTCATAGGACCCCGCCCGGCCTCCGCGCCGTGGCGGGGTTTCTCTTTCCGCGCGGCCGCGGCTCCGGCTTTCCTTCGTGCGGGCGTTGCGCTAAAGCGCAGCCAACCAGACGGGAGAGCCCCATGAGCGAGCGGAAGAACGGCCTGACCTATGCCGAGGCGGGCGTGGATATCGACGCAGGCAATGCGCTCGTCGAGCGGATCAAGCCGGCCGCCAAACGGACCGGGCGGGCCGGGACCGTCGCCGGGCTGGGCGGGTTCGGCGCGCTGTTCGATCTGAAGGCTGCGGGCTATCTCGACCCGGTGCTGGTCGCCGCGACCGACGGGGTGGGCACCAAGCTTCGGATCGCCATCGACACCGGCCATCTTGACGGCGTGGGCATCGACCTTGTCGCCATGTGCGTCAACGATCTGGTCTGTCAGGGCGCCGAGCCGCTGTTCTTCCTGGACTATTTCGCGACCGGCAAGCTTGAGATCGACGAGGCCGCGCGGGTGATCGAGGGCATCGCCGAGGGCTGTCTGCGGTCTGGCTGCGCGCTGATCGGGGGCGAGACCGCCGAGATGCCCGGCATGTATCATGGCGGCGATTTCGATCTGGCGGGCTTTGCCGTCGGCGCGATGGAACGCGGCCACGATCTGCCCGCCAACGTGGCCGAGGGCGACGTGCTTCTGGGGCTGGCCTCGGACGGGGTGCATTCGAACGGCTATTCGCTGGTCCGCAAGGTGGTCGAGGTCGCGGGCCTTGGCTGGGACGCGCCCGCGCCCTTCGCCGACGGCCCGCTGGGCGCGGCCCTGCTGGCGCCGACCCGGCTTTACGTCAAACCGGCGCTCGCGGCGATCCGGGCGGGCGGCGTGCACGGGTTGGCCCATATCACCGGCGGCGGGCTGACCGAGAACCTGCCGCGCGTGCTGCCCGAGGGCCTGGGCGCGACGGTCGATCTGTCGACCTGGGATCTGCCGCCCGTGTTCCGCTGGCTGGCCGAAACCGCCGGGCTGGCCGAGGCCGAACTTCTGAAGACCTTCAATGCCGGGATCGGCATGGTTCTGGTCGTGGCCGAGGACCGGGCCGAGGCGCTGACGGCGCTTCTGGCCGAGGCGGGCGAGACCGTGGCCCGGATCGGCCGGGTCGGGCCGGGGCAGGGGGTCGCCTACGAGGGACGCCTGCTGTGACCGACCCCAAGCGCGTTGCGATCCTGATCTCGGGATCGGGGTCGAACATGGTGGCGCTTGCCGAAAGCATGACCGGCGATCATCCGGCGCGCCCGGTGCTGGTGCTGTCGAACGATCCGGGCGCCAAGGGGCTCGACCGGGCGCGCGCCATGGGCATTCCGGTTGCCGCCGTCGATCACCGCCCCTTCGGAAAGGACCGCGCGGCCTTCGAGGCGGCCTTGATGGACCGGCTGGCCGAGGCGCGTCCCGACATCCTGTGCCTTGCCGGGTTCATGCGGGTGCTGACCCCGGGCTTTACCGAGGCCTGGGCCGGGCGGATGCTGAACATCCACCCCTCGCTCTTGCCCAACTATCGCGGGCTTCACACCCATGCGCGCGCGCTCGAGGCGGGCGATGCCGAGGCGGGCTGTACCGTCCACGAGGTGACGGCCGAACTCGATGGCGGGCCGATCCTCGGCCAGGCGCGGGTGCCGGTGCTGCCGGACGACACCGCCGACACGCTGGCCGCGCGGGTGCTGGTGCAGGAACACATGCTTTATCCGGCCGTTCTGCGCCGCTTTGCGGCGGGCGACCGGACGCCGGTTCTGCTGCCCTGAGCCGCGTGCCATGTGGCGAAGGCGGACAGTCAGGGCGATGCGGCCTTTCCATTCTCCGGTGGTTTTACTATCACGAATGCGTCTGGGTTCTTGCGGGGTGCTATCGGTTTCATGCGGGCTGAGATGAAGACACTGACCACGACCGAGGCGCTGGCCGCCTTCTGCGAGGAGGCCGCGAGCGCCCCTTATATCACCATCGACACCGAATTCCTGCGCGAGCGGACCTATTACGCCAAGCTCTGCCTCGTGCAGCTGGCGCTGCCCGCGCGCGACGGAACCGAAGGCGCGGCGGTGCTGGTCGATCCGCTGGCAGGCGATCTGTCGCTCGAGCCGCTTTACGCGCTGTTCCGCAATCCTTCCGTGGTCAAGGTGTTCCACGCCGCCCGGCAGGATCTGGAGATCTTCTTCACCGAAGGCAAGGTCTTCCCCGAACCGCTGTTCGACACCCAGGTCGCGGCCATGGTCTGCGGCTTCGGCGAACAGGTGGGCTACGAGACGCTGGTCCGGAAGATCGCGCGGGCCAATCTCGACAAGACCTCGCGCTTTACCGACTGGTCGCGCCGGCCGCTGTCGGACGCGCAGAAATCCTATGCGCTGGCCGATGTCACCCATCTGCGGGTGATCTACGAATATCTCGCGGCCGAGCTGGAAAAGACCGGCCGGGCCAAGTGGTTGCAGGAAGAGCTGAGCGTCCTGACCGATCCCGCGACCTATATCGTCCACCCCGAAGAGGCCTGGCGCCGGGTCAAGACCCGCACCCATTCGGGCAAGTTCCTCGTCGCGGTCAAGGAGCTGGCGCGGTTCCGCGAAACCTATGCCCAGGCCCGCAACATTCCGCGCAACCGGGTCTACAAGGACGACGCGCTGCTGGAGCTGGCCTCGACCAAGCCGCAAAGCTTCGAGGACCTGTCGCGCTCGCGGCTGTTGTTGCGCGAGGCGCGGCGGGGCGAGATTGCCGAAGGGATCATCGCGGCGATTGCCGCGGCCGCCGAGACGCCCCAGGCCGACTATCCGACAATGCCCGACACCGACGACAAGCTGCAGGTGAACCCGGCGCTGGCCGATCTTCTGCGGGTGCTGCTGAAGGCCAAGTCTGAAGAGGCCGGGGTGGCGCAGAAGCTGATCGCGACTGCCTCCGAGCTGGACGCCATCGCCGCCGGGCGCCGCGACGTCCCGGCGCTGCGCGGCTGGCGGGCCGAGGTCTTCGGCGATGACGCGCTGCAACTTTGCGCGGGCAAGATCGCTCTGGCCGCCAAGGGCAGCAACGTGGTGGTGGTGCCGCTCTAGGCGACGGGCGGGACGGCCCCGTCCGCGGGGCTCACCTGGGTCGTTTGCATTCGTAGGCGCGGGCGATGAGGCGCTTGTTCCGGTCGCGCCAGTAGATCGCCTCGCTCGACGTGTTGCGGGAGCTGAACGCCCTCACCTTCGCATCGCTGACGGCTAGCTTCCGTTCCAGTTCGCTGCAAGGGATATATTCGGGAGGCGTTTCGGTCTCGATGAGCCGCGCCTGCGAGGCCGCCGTCGGGCCCTGACCCGTCGTCAGGGCGGTGTCGTTGGGCTGGCAGGCGGCAAGGACGGTCGTGCCGCAGACGATTAGGGAAACAAGCCTGATCTTCATGATGTCCTCCGTCACCGTGACTGTCTGGTCGGTCCGTGCACGGAGCCGCGCATCACCGCGCGGGACCGTGTTATCTTGGCGACCGGCCGCCTTAGCGGCGCGCCTGGCGCTGGTTCTGGGCGCCGCGCACGAGGATGGTGCGGATGCCTTCGAGATCCTGATCCGACAGGAACCGCGCGGCCGTGACCAGCCGCGACGGCTCGGTGCCGACGGGGGTGGCGGTGCCGGGGGACGCGATGCGGAAATCGTAGACCAGCGTGTCGGTCGGGGCGTCGGCATCGGATTCGACCCGCACCAGTTCGGCATTCCAGAACCCCTGACGGACCGGCAGACCGGTCGCGGTCACGATGGCGCCGCCCGGGGCGCGGTCGATGCTCATTTCGACCACCTGGTCGACCAGCGCGCGCGGGTCTTCGTCCTTGGCGGTCCGGACCTGCGTTTCGGTGGTCTCGGCCTCGGTCGAGCTGCGGAACCAGTTGAACGGGTTGATCCGCGACTCGCGCACGGTCCCGCAGGCGGAGAGGGCGAGCGCCGCGCAGAGCACGGCCGAAAGCGATGATTTCATGGGCAGGCCCCCGGTTGCTTCGTCCAATCGGTTAGCCGAAACCGGCGCGGTTGAAAAGCCGGTCTGGCCCCGAAGCTGGACCTTTGCCCGGGCCGGGGCTAGTCAGGGACAGTCAGGCAAGGAGAGACGACGTGGCAAGTGAGGCCTTCGAGGAGATCGTGGACACTTTCGAGTTCCTGGAGGACTGGGAGGACCGCTATCGCCATGTGATCGAGATGGGCAAGGCGATGGAGCCCCTGTCCGAGGCGTTCAAGGTGCCCGCGACCAAGGTCGACGGATGTGCCAGCCAAGTCTGGCTGATGGCCGATGTCGAGGGCGAGGGGCGTGAGGCGATCTATCACTTCAAGGGCGACAGCGACGCGATGATCGTCAAGGGGCTGATCGCGGTGCTGCGGGCGCTTTACGACGGGCTCACGGTGGTTGAGGTGCTTGAGACCGACGCGGGCGCCCAGCTGGCGCGGCTGGGGCTCGACGAGCACCTGTCCTCGCAACGCTCGAACGGGCTGCGCGCCATGGTCGAACGCATCCGTACCCAGGCCGCGGGCGTCGCCGAAGGGGTCTGAGCCCTCGCGCGCCTCAGCCGGTGAACCGCACCGCGCCGATATAGGGCAGGTTGCGGTTGCGCTGGGCATAGTCGATGCCGAAGCCCACCACGAAGCGGTCGGGGATCTCGAAGCCGACCCAGCGCGCGCGCACGTCGACCTCGCGCCGCGACGGCTTGTCGAGCAGCGCGCAGCATTCCAGCCGCGCGGGCTTGCGGCCGTTCAGCAGGTGCAGCACGTGTTTCAGCGTGTGGCCGGTATCGACGATGTCCTCGACCACCAGCACGTCGCGGCCGCCGATTTCGCCGCGCAGGTCCTTCAGGATGCGCACCTCGCGCGACGAGGTCGTGGAATTTCCGTAGGACGAGGTCTCGATGAAGTCGACCTCGACCGGCAGGTTCAGCTCGCGCACCAGATCGGCGATGAAGATGAACGAGCCGCGCAACAGCCCGACGACGACCAGCTTTTCGGTATCGGCGAAATGCGCGGTGATCTCGCCCGCCAGCGATTCGACGCGGGCCGCGATGGTCTTGGCCGACAGCAACTCGTCTATGACATATGGTCTCTCGGCCATGGGTCCCCCTTGATTTTGCCGGCTTTCTAGCAGACATGGCGTCCCATTGTCAGCAGCGAACCGGGACCCATGCCGCGCCATTCGGAAAACCGCGAGATGCCATACACCGCCCAGCAGATGTACGATCTGGTGGCCGATGTCGGGTCCTATCCGCAATTCCTGCCCTGGACGGCTGCGGCCCGCATCCGCTCGCGCACCGATTACGGCGACCGCGAGCTGATGGAGGCCGATCTGGTGATCTCGTTCAAGGTGTTCCGCGAACGCTTCGGCAGCCGGGTGACGCTTTGGCCCGGGCGCATGCGGATCGATACCGAATATCTCGACGGGCCGTTTCGCTATCTGAAATCGCACTGGCAGTTCGAGGACGTGGCCGAGGGCCGCTGCAAGGTCGAGTTCTTCGTCGACTTCGAATTCAGGAACCGGGTGCTGCAGGGCGTGATCGGTGCGGTCTTCAACGAGGCGATGCTGCGGATCGTGCGTGCCTTCGAGGATCGGGCAAAGGCGCTTTACGGCACGCGGCCCTGAGGCCCTAGGTTCGCGGCGCGCCGAGCGCCCCCAGCAAAAGCGCCAGGGCATGATCGCGGGTCGCGGCCCGCACCCGGTCACGGCCGAGCGCGCCGAACTCGACGGTTTCGGTCCGGGTTTCGGCCCCGCGCCGGGCGAGCCCGAAGCAGACCCGGCCCTCGGGTTTGAATTCGGACCCGCCGGGACCTGCGATGCCGGTGACGGCAACGGCCAGATCGGCCTCTGACCGGGCCAGCGCGCCCGAGGCCATTTCGGCCGCGACCTCTTCCGAGACGGCGCCATGGGCGTCCAGCGTTTCGCCCCGGACGCCCAGCATCGCCTGCTTGGCGGCGTTCGAATAGGTCACGAAGCCCCGGTCGAAGACGGCGGACGAACCCGGAATGTCGGTGATGGCAGCCGAGATCATGCCCCCGGTACAGCTTTCGGCGGTGGCGATCACGAGGCCCGCGGCACGGGCCCCGGAAACGAGGGGTTCGGCGGTTTCGGTCACATCAGGAAGATATGCGAGAGTGCGGCCAGCGCAAGCACCAGCACCGCCGTGGCGACGCCCGCCAGCACGTCGTCCAGCATGACCCCGATCGGCGTCTTCATCCGGTCGGCGCGGCCGATGGGGCCGGGTTTCCAGATGTCGAACAGCCGGAAGCCCAGAAAGGCCGCGATCCAGCCCGGATAAAGCGCGGTCGCGTCGACCCCGGCCGCCGCCGCCCCGATCGAGACCGGCAGCAGCGCGATCCACATCCCCGCGACCTCGTCGATCACGTATTCGGACCGGTCCGGGTCAGGGGCGCCGGCCGCGGCCTCGCGCACCGCCCAGATGCCGAGCGGGATCACCGCAAGCGTCCCGAAGGCGGTCAGGAAGACCCCGCCGATCACGTCGAGCGCCCAGAAGGCGGGCATCGCCGCCAGCGAGCCCCATGTGCCCGGGGCGGGGCGCATCCGGCCCACGCCGAAGACGGTGGCGATCTGCGTGGCGAGGCTCATGGCGCCACCAGCGTCACGGTGGCCAGCGCCGCGATCCCTTCCTCACGCCCGGTGAACCCGAGCCGTTCAGAGGTGGTGGCCTTGACGCTGACCCGGGCCTCGTCCATCCCCATCAGCCGCGCCATCTCGGCCCGCATCGCGCCCGCGACGGGGCCGATCTTGGGCCGCTCGCAGATCAGCGTCAGATCGACATTGGCGATGCGGAAACCGCGTTCGGCCGCCAGCGCGACCGCGTGTTTCAGGAAGATCTCGCTGGCCGCGCCCTTCCATTGCGGATCGGAGGGCGGGAAATGCTGGCCGATATCGCCTTCGGCCAATGCGCCATAGATGGCGTCGGTGACGGTGTGCATCCCGACATCGGCGTCGGAATGGCCTTTCAGCGCCTTGTCATGCGGCACCTTGATGCCGCAGAGGATCACCCCGTCGCCCTCGCAGAAGGCGTGCACGTCGAACCCGTTTCCGGTGCGAATGTCCATGTTTCTCTCCCGCAGGACCCGCTCGGCGCGGGCGAAATCCACCTTGTGGGTGATCTTGAGATTGTCTTCGTCGCCTTCGACGATGGCCACGTCAAGGCCTGCCGCCAGCGCCACCTCGACATCGTCGGCCGCCCCGCCCGGATGGGCCTGATGGGCGGCGAGGATGGCGCGCAGGTGAAAGCCCTGGGGCGTCTGCGCGCGGAAAAGCCCCTCGCGCGGATGCGGGGCCGCGACCTTGCCGTCGCGGCCCCGCCAGAGCGCATCTGTGACGGGCAGGGCGGGGGCGGCGCCGGGGGCATCGTCGAGCGCGTCGATCACCCGGTCGATCAGCGCGGCCGAGACCAGCGGCCGGGCGCCGTCATGGATCAGCACCCGCGTCGTGCCCTCGGGCGCGGCCTTGAGGCCCGCCATCACCGAGGCGTCGCGGCTGGCGCCGCCCGGCACAGTCACGACCTCGGCGGCGCTGTCGGCAAGGGCAAGCTTGAACAGCGCGCCGTCCTCGGGGTGCAGCACCGCGACGATGGCGCCGATCCGGGGGTGGCCGGCAAAGGCCTCGATCGTGCGGGCCAGAACGGCACGCCCGGCAAGATCCTGATATTGCTTGGGCTTGTCGCCCCCCACCCGGGTGCCGCGGCCCGCGGCCACGATGATCGCCGTGACAGTCATGTGTCGCCCCCCTGCTGCCCGTCGGGGTTTTAGGCGGGGCGTTGCTGCGGGGCAATGGGGCAAACTGGCGGGCAGGTCTGCCCAATTGTTGTGCAAAGATCGTTTCCGGGCAGACAAAGAGTGTCAGGGTGATTGCCATTGCCGGGCGGGGGGGCTAGATCAATTCCGGCTGCACAAGGATTAATCAATTGGCCATTCGCGTGGCAGATATCGCGCTGGATCCTCCGGTTCTCCTTGCTCCGATGGCGGGAATCACGGACTTGCCGTTTCGACGGCTGGTTGCGTCCTTCGGCGCAGGCCTGGTGGTGTCCGAGATGGTCGCGAGCCAGGAAATGGTGCAGGCCAAGCCGGGGGTGCGCGAGCGGGCGGCGCTGGGCTTCGGCGAAGAGGCGACGGCGGTCCAGCTGGCTGGACGGGACGCGGACTGGATGGCGCGGGCGGCGCGGATGGTGGAAGAGCAGGGGGCCAGGATCATCGACATCAACATGGGCTGTCCGGCCAAGAAGGTGGTCGGCGGGCTGTCGGGTTCGGCGCTGATGCGCGACCCCGACCGGGCGTTGCGGCTGATCGAGGCGGTGGTGAAGGCGGTGTCCGTGCCGGTCACGCTGAAGACCCGGCTGGGCTGGGATGACGGCCTGAGAAACGCCGCCGATCTGGCGCGCTGGGCCGAGGCCGCGGGCGTGCGGATGATCACCATCCATGGCCGCACCCGCTGTCAGTTCTACAAGGGCCGGGCCGACTGGCGCGCGATCCGCGAGGTCAAGGAGGCGGTCACCGTGCCGGTGGTGGCGAATGGCGACATCGTCTGCGGCGAGACCGCAGCGCAGGCGCTCGATCAGTCCGGTGCCGACGGGGTGATGGTCGGGCGCGGCGCGCAGGGGCGGCCCTGGCTGCTGGCCGAGATCGGCGCCCGGATCGCGGGGCGCCCGGCGCCCGCGGTGCCCCAAGGCGCGGCGCTGGCCGACATGGTCGCGCGGCATTACGAGGACATGCTGGGCTTTTACGGCGCGGATCTGGGCGGGCGTGTCGCGCGCAAGCATCTGGGCTGGTACATGGACCGCGCGGGCACGCCCGCGCCCCTGCGCCGCCGGGTGTTGACGGCGCCGGCCGGGGCGGCGGTGCTGGCGCTTCTGCCCGAGGCGCTGGCTTCCGAGGGGAGGGCCGCGGCATGACGCTCGATCAGGACGCGATCTGGACCGCGCTGCCGATCCCGGCCTTCCTGCTGGATGCGGGCGACCGGATCGCCGCGATCAACCCGGCCTCGGAGCTTTTCGTCAACGCCACGATCAAGACCCTCAGCGGCGTGCCGATCTTCGACCGGCTGGCGGTCGATGCGCCGCTTGACGAAGCCTTCGCCCGGGTCCGCGCCAACCGCGCGCCGCTGTTCATCAACGATGTCGATGTCAGCGCGGGCAACAAGCCGCCGGTCCTGTGCAACGTGCAGGTGGCGCCGATGAACGACGGCGAGGAACACCTGCTGCTGCTGGTCAGCCCGCGCGAGATCGCCGGGCGGCTGGGGCGGGCGCATTCGGTGAAATCGGCGGCCAAGTCGGCGATCGGCATGGCCGAAATGCTGGCGCACGAGATCAAGAACCCGCTCGCGGGCATCACCGGGGCGGCGCAGCTTCTGTCGATGAACCTGACGAATGGCGATCTGGAGATGACCGATCTGATCGTCGAGGAAAGCCGCCGGATCGTGAAGCTGCTCGATCAGGTCGAGCAGTTCGGCAATCTGCGCCCGCCGGCCTGCAAGGCGGTCAACCTCCACGACGTGCTGGACCGGGTGCGGCGCTCGGCGGCGGTGGGCTTTGCGGCCAACATGAAGATCGTCGAGGAATACGACCCCTCGCTGCCGCCGACCTGGGCCGACCCCGACCAGCTGATGCAGGTCTTCACCAACCTGATCACCAATGCCGCCCAGGCGGCCGGTCCGCGCGGCGGCACGATCCGGCTGCGCACCTTCTACGACCTGTCGCTGAGGCTGCGCCACCCCGACGGATCGGGCGTGCCGGTGCCGTTGCAGGTGGAAATCACCGATGACGGTCCGGGCCTGCCCCCCGAGATCGCCGCCGACATCTTCGAGCCCTTCGTCTCGGGCCGCGAAAACGGCACCGGGCTGGGGCTTGCGCTGGTCTCGAAGATCATCGGCGACCATGGCGGCTGGATCGCGGTCGACTCGGTGCCCGGGCGCACCGTGTTCCGCGTCTCGCTGCCGGTTGCCCCGAAACCCGAAGAGGATGAGAGCTGATGGACGGAACCGTACTTGTCGCCGATGACGACCGCACGATCCGCACCGTTTTGACCCAGGCCCTGACCCGGGCCGGCTGCAAGGTGCATGCCACCTCGTCCCTGACCACGCTGATGCGCTGGGTCGGCGAGGGAAAGGGCGATCTGGTGATCTCGGACGTGATCATGCCCGATGGCAACGGGCTCGAGATGCTGCCGAAGATCGGGCAGGAGCGGCCGGGCCTGCCGGTGATCGTGATTTCGGCGCAGAACACCATCATGACCGCGATCCAGGCGGCCGAGGCCGAGGCCTATGACTATCTGCCCAAGCCCTTCGACCTGCCCGACCTGATGAAGCGGGCGGCGCGGGCGCTGGAGACCAAGCGCCGGGTCGGCCGTCCGCGCGAGGTCGCGCCGCCGACCGGGGGCGACACCCAGGACGACCTGCCGCTGGTCGGGCGCACGCCGCAGATGCAGGCGCTGTACCGGCTGGTGGCGCGGGTGATGAACGCCGATCTGCCGGTGCTGATCACCGGCGAATCCGGCACCGGCAAATCGCTGATCGCCCGCGCGATCCACGACTTTTCCGACCGCCGCTCGCTGCCCTTCGTGATCGCGACCGCCGCCGACATGGAGGGCGTCGACGGCCCCTCGGCGCTGGTCGCGCGCGCCCGCGGCGGCTCGATCCTGTTCGACGAGGTGGCCGACCTGACCGAAGAGGCGCAGGGCCGGATCGTGCGCATGCTGGACAGCTTCGGCGACAGCGCGCCGCGCATCATGGCGACCAGCCAGACCGATCTGATGGGCCGGATGGAGGCGGGGCAGTTCCGGCAGGACCTGTTCTACCGCCTGGGCGGCGTCACCGTGGCGGTGCCCTCGCTGCGCGAGCGGGTCGACGACATTCCGTTGCTGGCCGAGCATTTCCTCGGCCGCTCCGACCGCGACGGCAGCGCGACCCGGCGTCTGGCCGAGGATGCGATGGACCTGATCCGCGCCTATAGCTGGCCCGGCAATGTCCGCCAGCTGGAACACACCATCCGCCGTCTGGTGGTGACAAGTTCCGAAGAGGTCATCACCCGCGCCGAGGTCGAGGCGGTTCTGGGTAACCAGCCCGAGATCGAGCCGCTGGTCGGCGGCGGGGATGGCGAAAAGCTGTCGGCTTCGGTCGCCAAGCATCTGAGGCGCTATTTCGACCTGCATGGCGGCGTGTTGCCGCCGCCCGGGCTTTATGCCCGCATCCTGCGCGAGGTCGAAATGCCGCTGATCGAGATCGCGCTGGATGCGACCGGCGGCAATCAGGCCAAATGTGCCGATCTTCTGGGGATCAACCGCAATACCTTGCGCAAGAAGATCACGGATCTCGATATTCGCGTGACACGGCGCCGGAAGTTGATGTAAATTGGCAACAAGGCGTGGCCGACCGGACATAACCCCGGCGGCCCTGCCATGAGGTCAGGGCCGTCTTCGGGCGGTGCAGCGACACGAGGCGAGCGGTGACACATGCCAAGGGCCTGATGGCCCTGGAAAGGTTCTTGCGCCTGCGCAGATCGCGCCAGGCGACCAATGCCGCCACGCTGAGCGTCGTGGTCCTTGGCCCGCTTCTGGCGATCTTCACCTTCCTGATGCTGGGGCCGCTCGATCAGGGCGCCTCGTCGCATGGGCTTCGGATCGTCATCCTGATCGATCTTGTCTATGCGCTGGTCGTGGCGGCGCTGGTGGTGCAACGCATCGCGCGGATGGTGGCGGCGCGGCGGCGGCATTCGGCGGGCTCGCGGCTGCATCTGCGGCTGACCGGGGTCTTCGCGCTGATCGCGCTGATCCCGACGGTGTCGGTCGCGATCTTTGCCGGTCTGACCATCAATATCGGGCTTGAGGGCTGGTTCTCGGAACGGGTGCGCAACGTGGTCGGCGCCTCGTTGGCCGCGGCCGAGGCCTATGAGGACGAACACCGCCGCGATCTGGTGGCCGATGCGCATACGCTGGCGGGCTATCTGGCGGTGGCGCGGCAGGCGACCGTGTTCCTGTCGGACGGCGACATGCGCCAGCTTCTGACCCAGGCCCAGGCGCGGGTTCAGCGCGGGCTGAAGGAAGCCTATGTGATCGACGGCTCGGCCGAGATCCGGGCGCGGGGCGAACGGTCTTACCTGTTCAACTACGAACGTCCCGGCGCCGACGACATCGCGCGGGCGGGCGCGGGCGAGACGGTGGTCATTCAGGACTGGGACAACAACGAGTTCCGCGCGCTGCAAAAGCTCGACGGCTATCTCGACCGCTATCTCTACATCTCGCGCACGGTCGATGGCGACATCCTGAACCTTCTGGACGACACCCAGCAATCGGTGCGGCTGTATCAGCAGCTCGAACAGGAACGCGGGCGGGTGCTGTTCGAATTCGGGCTGCTCTATCTGGGCTTCGCGGTGATCCTGATCCTTGCCGCGGTCTGGCTGGGCCTGTGGTTCGCCGAAAGGCTGTCGCGGCCCGTGGGTCGGCTTGCGGGTGCGGCCCAGCGGGTGGGGGCGGGCGATCTGGACGTGCGGGTGCCCGAAGAGACCGGCGATGACGAGATCGCGATGCTGGGGCGGATGTTCAACCAGATGACCCGGCAGCTGAAGCTGCAACGCGACGCGCTTCTCGACAATACCCGCCAGATCGAAAAGCGGCGGCGGCTGTTCGATTCCGTGCTGTCCTCGGTCACCGCGGGGGTGATGGGGCTCGATGCCGAGGGGCGGGTCGAGGTGATGAATCGCTCGGCGCTGCTGCTTCTGCGGCTCGATGCGGCCGAGGCCGAGGGGCAGGAGCTGTGTGTCGCGGTGCCGGAATTCGCCGAGCTTCTGGAAAAGCTGAAAGCCAGCCGCCGCGGCACCGCCCAGGAAGAGATCCGGCTGCTGCGCGGCGGCAACATGGAACATCTGCTGGTCCGCATGGCGATGAGGAAAAGCGCCGATGGCGGGGCCGAGGGCTTCGTGGTGGCCTTCGACGACGTGACCGATCTGGTGACGGCGCAACGGATGGCGGCCTGGGGCGACGTGGCGCGCCGGATCGCACACGAGATCAAGAACCCGCTGACGCCGATCCAGCTGTCGGCCGAGCGGATCAAGCGAAAGTTCCGCACCGCGGTCGGCGATCAGGCCGAGGCGCTGGACCAGATGACCGACGTTATCGTTCGGCAAACCAATGACTTGCGGCGCATCGTTGATGAATTCTCCAAATTCGCCCGGATGCCCGAACCCGACCGCAAGCCGGTCGATCTGGCGGCGCTTCTGCGCGATGCGGTGTTGTTGCAGGAGGCGGGCCAGCCCGGGGTCGCCTTCGTGGCCGAGATCCCCGAGGCGCCGGTTCCGGCCGAGCTGGACGCGACCATGATCTCTCAGGCGTTGACGAACATCATGAAGAACGCGGGCGAAGCCATTGACAGTCTTAGGACAAAAGGCGAACCCGAAGGCTATGCCCCCGAGATCCGGGTCCGGCTCGATGTCGAGGAGGGCAGCGCGACGATCCGGATCGCCGACAACGGCATCGGGCTGCCGCAGGACCGGGCGCGGCTTTTCGAGCCCTATGTGACCACGCGCGATCACGGCACCGGGCTGGGCCTGCCCATCGTCAAGAAGATCATCGAGGAACACGGGGGCCGGCTCGACTTGCGCGACGCCGATCCCTTCGCCGAGGGGGCACATTGCGGCGCCCTGGCCGAAATCACGCTGCCGGTCGATCCGGCACAGGGCGCGGCGGACGGCCCGGCACGGGCCGCCACCCGCGACACGACACCAGAAACAGCGGCAACCGGGGAGTAGGACATGGGCGACATCCTCATCGTCGACGACGAGCGCGACATTCGCGAGCTGATCTCGGACATTCTGCAGGACGAGGGCTACACGACGCGGCTGGCCGCCAATTCCGACGCCTGCATGGCCGAGATCAACGCCGCCGCACCGGCGCTGATGATCCTCGACATCTGGCTGAAGGACAGCACCATGGACGGGATCGACATCCTGTCGAAGGTCAAGCGCGACAATCCCGACATTCCGATCGTCATCATCTCGGGTCACGGCAATATCGAGATCGCGGTCGCGGCGATCAAGCAGGGCGCCTATGATTTCATCGAAAAACCCTTCAATATCGACCAGTTGCTGGTCGTCATTCGCAGGGCGATGGAAGCGTCGCGGCTGAGGCGCGAAAATCAGGAGCTGCGCCGCAAGGACGTGGTCCAGGCCGAGATGATCGGCGAAAGTCCGGCCTTCAAGACCTTGAAATCGCAGCTGGACAAGGTCACCCGGTCGAACGGGCGGGTGATGCTGAAGGGGCCGTCGGGCTGCGGCAAGGAGGTGGCGGCGCGCTACATCCATGCCAATTCCGGCCGCGCCTCGGGGCCGTTCGTCGTGGTCAATTCTGCCTCGATCGAGCCCGAGCGGATGGAAGAGGTGCTTTTCGGGCGCGAAAGTGCCGCGCGCGGGGTCGAGAAGGGTCTGCTGGAACAGGCCCATGGCGGCATCCTCTACTTCGACGAGGTGGCCGACATGCCGCTGGGCACCCAGTCGAAGATCCTGCGGGTGCTGGTCGACCAGCAGTTCCAGCGCGCGGGCGGCACCGACAAGGTCCGGGTCGACATCAGGGTGATTTCCTCGACCACCCGCGACCTGACCGCCGAGATACAGGCCGGGACCTTCCGCGAAGAGCTGTATCACCGGCTGAACGTGGTGCCGATCGACGTGCCCTCGCTGGACGAGCGGCGCGAGGACATCCCCGAACTGGCGCGCCATTTCATCGCCGCCTTCAACCGGGTGCAGGGGCTGCCGCTGCGCGCGCTGGGGGCCGAGGCCGAGGCGCTGTTGCAGACCATGTCCTGGCCCGGCAACGTGCGCCAGCTGAAGAACGTGATCGAGCGGGTGCTGATCCTTGGCGAGGGCACGGACCCGATCCTTGCCTCCGAACTGCCGATGCAGGCTGAAGGCCCGGCCGAGGAGGGGCGGATCGTGCTGGCGGGCGCGCTGGCGACGCTGCCGCTGCGCGAGGCGCGCGAGCTGTTCGAGCGCGAATACCTGCTGACCCAGATCAACCGCTTTGGCGGCAACATCTCGCGGACCGCCAATTTCGTCGGCATGGAACGCTCGGCGTTGCACCGCAAGCTCAAGTCGCTGGGCGTGGTGACGACGACCCGGGCAGGCGGCCGGATCGCGCATCTCGAGGAGGAAGAGGAGCCCTCCGCCGCCGATTGACCCTCCGGGCCGCTTCTGCGATGGATTGGGGCAGTTTTGCCTGACGGATACGGGGCGCATGAAGGTCATCATCTGCGGCGCGGGCCAGGTGGGCTGGCAGATCGCCCGCCACCTCTCGGGCGAGAAGAACGACGTCACCATCGTCGACATGAACGCGGACCTGATCCGGCGCGCCACCGACGCGCTGGATGTGCAGGGGATCGCGGGCCATGCCTCTTATCCGGACGTGCTGGAACGCGCGGGCGCGCGCGATGCGGACATGATCATCGCCGCCACCCAGTCCGACGAGGTCAACATGGTGACCTGTCAGGTGGCGCATTCGATCTTTGCCGTGCCGCGCAAGATCGCGCGGCTTCGGGCGCAGTCCTACCTGACCGCGATCTATTCCGATCTTTACCGCCGCGATCACATGCCCATCGACGTGGTGATCAGCCCCGAACGCGAGGTGGCCGAGGCCGCGCTGCAACGGCTGGCCGCGCCTGCCGCCTTCGATACGGAGAGCTTCCTGCGCGGGCAGGCGCAGCTTCTGGGGATCGCGCTCGATGAGGATTGCCCGGTCCTGCGCACGCCGCTGCGCCAGTTGACCGACCTGTTCTCGACGCTGCGCGCGCTGGTTGTGGGGGTGCGCCGCGAAGGCACGCTGTTCGCGCCCGAGCCGGGCGACCAGTTGTTCCCCGACGACCAGATCTATGTCTTCGCCCATGTCGATGACGTGAACCGGACGCTGGAGATCTTCGGCAAATCCACCAAGAAGCAGGAGCGCGTGGTCATCATCGGCGGCGGCAATGTCGGCCTGTCGGTCGCGAAGGCGCTGGAGGCGCGCGAGGAGCGGATTCGCGCCAAGGTGATCGAGAAGGACCGACGTCAGGCCGAGATCGCGGCCGATGCGCTGGAACGGACCATCGTGCTGAACGGCGACGGGCTCGACATCAACCTGCTGGCCGAGGCCAATATCGAACGCGCCGACGCGGTGCTGGCGGTGACCGACGACGACAAGACCAACCTGCTGGCGGCCGTGCGCGCCAAGATGGCGGGCTGTCCGATGGCGATCTGTCTGGTCAACGATCCCTCGCTCGTGTCGCTGATGGGGGCGCTCGAGGTCGACGCCTATATCAACCCGCGCGCCACCACCGTCAGCTCGATCCTGCGCCATGTCCGCCATGGCCGGGTGCGCGGCGTCTATTCCATCGGCGATGCCGAGGCCGAGGTGCTGGAGGCGCAGGTGCTGTCGACCTCGCCCATGTCCGGCAAGCGGGTGCAGGACATCGACTTTCCCGAAGGCGCGCTGGTCGGCGCGGTGATGAAGGCCGGCAAGGTGATCCTGCCGCGCGGCGATACCCGGATCGAGGAGGGCGACATGGTGGTCATCTTCGCCCTCAGTGCCGACGTCCCCGAGGTGGAGCGCCTGCTGCAGGTTTCCATCGACTTCTTCTGAGCCATGCGACGGCTGGCCGATCTTCCCTTCCTGGTGATCCTGATGGGGATCGGGGCGCTGGCGATGTTTCCGCCGGTGGGCCTTGCGCTGGCCGAACGCGACTGGACGACGGCGCGGGCCTTCTTCAATTCGGGGCTGCTGTTTTCCGTCCTGACCGTGCTGATCGGCTTGTCGACCATCAACCGGCCGGTCCGCAACCAGGCCCGCAGCCATCTGCTGGCGATGCTGGGCTTCTATGCGCTGTTGCCGGTGATGCTGGCGGTGCCGTTTTCCGAGGCGGTGCGCGACACGAGCTTTCTCAACGCCTATTTCGAGATGATCTCGTGCCTGACCACGACCGGAGCGACGCTGTTCGACAGTCCCGAACGGTTGACCGCGGGCGTGCATCTGTGGCGCGCGCTGGTCGGCTGGCTGGGCGGGTTCTTCGTCTGGGTGACCGCCATCGCGATCCTCGCGCCGATGAACCTCGGTGGCTTCGAGGTGACGGCGGGGGCGGGCAGCATCGCCGGTCGTGTCGGCCCCGAGCGCGGCGCGGTTCACCCGGCCCACGATCCGCGCGAACGGCTGATGCGTTTCGCCGAACAGCTGGCGCCGGTCTATATCGGTCTGACCGCCTGCCTCTGGGTGCTGATGCTGGTGGCGGGCGAGGGACCTCTGGTGGCGGCCTGCCATGCGATGTCGGTGCTCTCGACCTCGGGGATCTCGCCGGTCGGCGGGGTCGCGGGCGGGCAAAGCGGCATCGCGGGCGAGATCATGCTGTGGGGCTTCATGCTGTTCGCGATTTCGCGGCAGATGTTCATGTTCGATTTTCGCCCCGAAAGCTGGCGGCGGCTGAAGGACGATCTGGAATTGCGGATGGGCATCGGCATCGCCTGGGTGGTGACCGTCTTCCTGTTCGCCCGGCACTGGGTCGGCGCCTATGAGGTCGCCGCCGAGGAAAACGGGCTGGCGGCGCTTGGCGCGCTCTGGGGGGCGATTTTCACGGTGACATCTTACCTGACCACCACGGGCTTTGCCTCGGTCGAATGGATCGACGCCCGGCAATGGTCCGGGCTGGCGACGCCGGGGCTGATTCTGGTCGGCCTTGCGGTTTTCGGCGGCGGGGTCGCGACCACGGCGGGGGGCGTCAAGCTTCTGCGGATCTACGCGCTTTACAAGCACGGCATCCGCGAGATGGAAAAGCTGGTGCACCCGTCCTCGGTCGGCGGCGCTGGCGCCTTCGCCCGCCGCATCCGCCGCCAGGGCGCGCAGATCGCCTTTGTCTTCTTCATGCTCTTCGCGCTGTCGGTGGCAGTGGTCATGGTCGCGCTGGGGTTTCTGGGGCTCGACTTCGAGGCCGCGATGGTGCTGACGGTCGCGGCCCTGACCACGACCGGTCCGCTGGCCGCCGCCGCGACCGACCCGCCGCTGTCCTATTCGGCGCTCGGCGATGCCGCGAAGATGGTGCTGGCAAGCGCGATGATCCTCGGACGGCTCGAGACCCTGGCCATCATTGCGCTCTTCAATCCGGAATTCTGGCGCAAGTGAACCTTGGGTCGATGCAAAATTCACCTGTGGAACACGTTGAACAGGGCTGGAATCTGAGTAAACCTCGCTTCATACTCGCCCCCAGAGGGAGACGGCTGTCCGCCGAGGGGCAGAATAGACAACAAGGCAAAGAAAAAATGGCTGCCGATAAGCAAAACCTGCAAGACGCGTTTCTTAACCATGTTCGCAAGACGAAGGTCCCGGTCACGATCTTTCTGATCAACGGGGTCAAGCTGCAGGGCGTGATCACCTGGTTCGACAATTTCTGCGTGCTGTTGCGCCGGGACGGGCAGTCCCAGCTGGTCTACAAGCATGCGATTTCGACCATCATGCCCTCGCAACCGATCAACCTTTACGAAGGTGAGGATTGAGCCCGGCCGAACCGGCAGGGTCCGAGCCTCGCATCACCCGCGCTTGGGTGTTGCATCCGGACATCTCGTCCGACCGCGAGCGCCGGGCCTCGGCTCCGGCGCTTGAGGAGGCCGTGGCGCTGGCCGGGGCCTTGCCCGGGCTTGAGGTCGCGGGCGCCGAGATCGTGCCTCTGGCCAGGCCCCGGGCGGGCTATCTGTTCGGCTCGGGCAAGATCGACGAGCTGAAAGAGCGGCTGACCGAGGCCGAGGTCGAGCTGGTGCTGATCGACGGGCCGGTCAGCCCGGTGCAGCAGCGCAATCTGGAAAAGGCCTGGAAGGTCAAGATCCTCGACCGGACCGGGCTGATCCTTGAGATCTTCGCCGACCGGGCGCGGACGCGCGAGGGCGTGTTGCAGGTCGAACTGGCCGCGCTCAGCTATCAGCGCACCCGGCTGGTGCGGGCCTGGACCCACCTCGAACGCCAGCGCGGTGGCCTGGGATTCGTCGGCGGGCCCGGCGAGACCCAGATCGAGGCCGACCGCCGCGCCATCGACGAGGCGATCACCCGGATCCGGCGGCAGCTGTCGAAGGTCGTCAAGACCCGCGATCTGCACCGCGCCGCCCGGCGCAAGGTGCCGTTCCCGATCGTGGCGCTGGTGGGCTATACCAACGCGGGCAAGTCGACGCTTTTCAACCGGCTGACCGGGGCCGAGGTTCTGGCCAAGGACATGCTGTTCGCCACGCTCGATCCGACGATGCGGGCGGTCGCGCTGCCGACCGGGCTCAAGGTGATCCTGTCGGATACGGTGGGGTTCATCTCGGATCTGCCGACGCAGCTGGTCGCGGCCTTCCGGGCGACGCTCGAAGAGGTGCTGGAGGCCGATCTGGTCCTGCATGTCCGCGACATCGCCCATCCCGACAGCGAGGCCCAGGCCGAGGACGTGCGCACGATCCTTGCGGATCTCGGTGTGGCGCGCGAGACGCCGCAGATCGAGGTGTGGAACAAGACCGACCTTCTGGACCCCGACCGGCGCGCGGCGGTCGAGGCGGCGGCGGCCCGGCATGACGGGGTCGAGGCGATCTCGGCCTGGACCGGGCAGGGGATCGAGCCGCTGCTGGCGGCGGTGACCGGGCTTCTCGACGAGACCCGTCAGCGGCGCGAGCTGCATCTCGATCATGGCGACGGGCGCCGCCGCGCCTGGCTTTACGATCAGGGCGTGGTCGAGGGCGAGGCGCCCGACGATGACGGCTCGACCCTGACCGTCAACTGGACGGCGCGGCAGGAACAGCGGTTCCGCAGCCTCTGAGGCGACGGGCGATCCCGGCCGTCGGCAACGAAATCTGAACTTCTGGCTGGCAGGGTCGCGGGCAATTCACGCACTCAGAACGAGGTGCCGATGCCCCCGCGAAACCGCGTGCCGATGCTGGCTGTCGAACTGGCCCTTGCCCTGATCCTCGGATTGGGGCTTGCCCTGGCCTCTGTCCTGCGCCCCGCGCTGGCCGAGCCGGTCTCGCTGATTGCGGGGGGCGGGTTTCTTGGCGCAGCGGGCGGCGCCTCCGGGCCGTTGCTGACCCAGATGCCTGCCTCGGGGCCGGGTCCGTCCGGCGCCAGTCTTTTCGCCGGACGCGAGGGGTCGAGCCTTTTCGCCCCCTCTCCCGACCGGCCGCAACGGGCGGCGCCGTCCGGCCCGGTGTCGATCTTTTCGCCGCTCCGTCCGGGCGGCACGAATGCTGCGCTGGCCGAGGGCATCCGGCTTCTGATCGGCCGGGCCGAGGCCGGGCGGATGGGCTATGACGCGGTTCAGCACGGCGCGAAGATCCTGCCGCCGGGGCGGCCCACGCAACTGAGCATCGGCCAGATCTACAAATGGATCGCCGACACCCCCGGTCAGCCCCATGCCATCGGCCGCTATCAGTTCATTCCGGAAACGCTGCGCCGTCTGGTGACCGAACTGGGGCTGAGCGAGCGCACCCGGTTCACGGCGCCGGTTCAGGATCGTTTGGCCGATCTGCTGCTGGAAGAGGCCGGGCTCAGCGCCTTCGGCGCGGGCGAGATGCCGCGCAAGGATTTCATGCATAATCTGGCGCAGATCTGGGCCGGGTTTCCGACCGCCAGCGGCCGGTCCTATTACCATGGCGTGGCGGGCAACCGCGCGACGATGACCTGGGCCCAGTTCGAGGATGCCATGGCGCGCATCGCCCCGACAGGACGTCGTCCGCCGAAGGACGGCTGAGACGGGCCTCGAGGGCCGTCTGGCCCGGGCAGAGATCTTCGGATCGGCGCGCGGCCGATCCGGAAAACGCGGATCCGCGCCGCGGTCGCACCATCTGCCTGCGTCAAGGGGCGGGCCGGGCGCGCCCCACCCGATGGCGCCTGCCGATCCCCGCGATGCCTTCAAGGGGCGCGTCCGGTTCCAGGGGCGGGGGACGGTCCGGAAATGAGACGCGGGCCATGTGCCACGCGATGGCCGCGTGCCGGAGGCCTGGGGGCGCGGCGCCTCCCGCGCATCGGTCACGGCGCCTGACGGCGCGCGCCGATGCGGGGCACAGCGTCACTCGGCTTTCGGCACCAGATCGGTGATGCCGACCGCGGCGGCGCGGGCGAGATCGGGGTCGAGCGACATCGGGATGTACTCGCCCCGGCGCCAGAGCTCGCCCAGATCGTCGTAATGACGGCTGAGCGGATGGCCAGATTGCCCCGTCGAGATGATGAAGACCGAACTGTCGGGATCGGCGAAATCGTAGACCCCGCGATAGCCCGCGCCATGGACATTGGCGAAGGGGAACGGGTCAGTCCCCTTGGTCAGGCCCCGGTTCAGCGTGTTGTCGCCGCCCGAGGTCGGCTGGCGGATGTTGACGATCCATTTCAGAAGCGGCGTCTCGCCCAGCACCGGATGATCGTGCCAGGCCTGATGCGCCTGCCCCCAGCGCAGCGATTCGAGCGAGCCGCCATAGGTTTCCGACAGGTACAGAAGCGCCTCGTCGAGCGACTTGCGGGCGATCTCGGTGCAGGTCTCCTGCGCCGCCGACTGGCGGATGTCGCACCAGACCGAGGCGCCGTCGATGTCGCGGAACACCCGCTCGATGAACAGCGGCTCGACATGACTGAACTCGCGCGCAAGCGGGCCCAGGTCGTCCTCGATCAGGTCGCGCTGCAGGAACCGCATCCAGGCGGCATAGATCAGCGGTTCGGGCAGGTGTTCGTTCATCTCGCCGTTCCAGCCCGCCAGCAGTTCCAGCGCCCGCTGGCGCCGCCGTTCCGGGCTGCCCGCGGGTGCGGGTTCGCCGGTGAACCACAGATCCTTGCCGACCAGCGGCAGAAGCGACCGCGCGGTGAAGGACACGGTGTCCAGCTGGGCCTCGATGAAGCTTTCGCGGGTATGGACCTTGCGCGTCTCCATCAGCCGCTTCCAGCGCTGGATCCGCTGGGTGTCGCCCCAGTCGAAGCTGACATGAAGCGGGAAGGGCCGGTCGACGAGCTTGTTGTTGGTATTGCCCAGGATGCCGCCCTCGGGGTCCTTGAAGCTGGGATTGGCGGCGTAGTTCAGCCAGCCCTGCCAGCGGTTTTCCTCCTTCCAGCCGGGCTGGGGCAGGCGGCCCTGGCTCTGGTTGGCGGCGCTTCGGCGCGGCATCGCGCCGATCATCTGCAGCGCGATATTGTCCTCGTCGACCAGCGTCAGGTTCAGCGAGGGCGCGACGAAGAACCGGCCGGCCTCGATCGCCTCGTCGACATTCTGCGACCGCATGACCCGCATCGCCGCGCTCATCGAAGTGTCGGCCCCGTTCAGCAGCGTCCAGCCCAGCGACGCGACATGGCCGGGCGGGGTGATCGAGGCCAGATCGTAATGGGTGCCGGGCAGCACCGGCCCGTTCTCGGTCCAGCGGAGCGTGATCGTGACCGGCTCGGCATCGGCGACCTTGATGATGCTGCGCCGGGTCTCGAAGGGGCGAAAACCGTCGGGCGTGCGGTATTCCTCGGGGTTGTCGGGGTTCAGCTGTTCGAGGAACACGTCCTGATCGTCGAGATAGGAGGTGGTGAGCCCCCAGCCCAGCTTGGCCGAGCGACCCGAGAGGATCGTGGGAATACCGGGGATGGTGCCGCCGATGACGCCGCCGGTCGAAAGTTCCAGCCGCGCCAGATACCAGATCGAGGGCGCGGAGAAGCCCAGATGCGGGTCGTTGGCCAAAAGCGTGCCGCCCGCCGCCGAGCGTTTCGGCGCCGCGGCCCAGGCGTTCGAGGCGCCCGCGAGGTCCGCCCCGAGAAACGGCGACAGCGGGCCTTCGGCATAGCGGGCGATCGGCGCCGAGGAGGGCACCACGCCGGGGGCAAGCTCGGCATAGTCGGGCAGGGCTGCAAGCCCCGGCCCGGGCGCGTCGGGCAGGAGGTCCATCACCCGCCCGGGCTCGAGCAGCAGCGAGACGCGCGCGCGCAGCACCTCGGCGTCGAGATGGGAGGACAAGCGCACCCCCATCAGCTTGACGAGCGCAATCGAATCGGCCGGCTGCCAATAGGCGACTTCCGGCCGGAACAGGAAGAATTCCGGCGCGCCGCGGCCGCGCGCCTCGGTGTTGACGGTCTGGATCCAGGCATTGACGCCGCGCGAATAGGCCTCGAGCGCGGCGCGGGTCTGCGGGTCCTGGGCCGCGACCGATTTCTGCGCGAGCCCGTAAAGGTCGAGCCGCCGCATCAGTTCGTCGATCTTCAGCGTCCGGGCGCCGAACAATTCGGACAGCCGTCCCTGCACCGTCCGGCGCAGCACTGTCATCTGCCAGAGCCGGTCCTGGGCATGGGCATAGCCCAGCCCGAAGAACACGTCCTCGTCGGTCTTGCCGAAGATATGCGGAACGCTGGTATGGTCGCGCACGATCTCGACCGGGGCGCTCAGCCCCTCGACCTCGTGGGTGCCGCTGTATTCGGGCAGCGACCGCGCGGCGAGGTAATAGGCGCCGCCCAGTCCCAGACCGGCCAGAACCACGACGGCGGTGAAGATCCGCAACAGCCAGCGGAAGAGATTGGGCATGGCGCACCCGTTGTTGACGCCTCGGATGAGGCCGTTAGGTAAGGGCAAATGGCGTTTCATGCAACGAGGGGAGGAGCCGCATGGCACGGGTTGCGTTTCTGGGGCTTGGGGTGATGGGGTATCCGATGGCGGGGCATCTTGCCGCCGCGGGTCATGAAGTTGCCGTTTACAACCGCACCGCCGCCAAGGCCGAGGCCTGGGTGGCCGAACATGGCGGGCGCGCCGCGCCGACACCGGCCGCGGCGGCCGAGGGGGCCGAATTCGTGATGGCCTGCGTCGGCAATGACGACGACCTGCGCGCGATCTGCGACGGCGAAACCGGGGCCTTTGCCGGTATGGCTTCGGGCGCGGTCTTCGTCGATCACACCACGGTGTCGTCGATGGTGACCGAAGAGATGGCGGCGCTGGCCCAGACGCGGGGCATTGCCTTCGTCGATGCGCCGGTTTCGGGCGGGCAGGCGGGCGCCGAGAACGGCCAGCTTGTGATCATGTGCGGCGGCCCCGAGGCGGCCTATGCGGCGGCCGAACCGGTGATGGCCGCTTATGCCAAGCTGTCCAAGCTGATGGGCGGCACCGGTGCCGGGCAGCTGACCAAGATGGTCAACCAGATCTGCATCGCGGGGCTGGTGCAGGGTCTGTCCGAGGGGCTGCATTTCGCCGAGAAGGCCGGGCTTGACGGACGCGCGGTGGTCGAGGTGATCGGCGGCGGCGCGGCCGGAAGCTGGCAGATGATGAACCGCTATCAGACCATGCTGGACGACAAGTTCGACCATGGCTTCGCGGTCGACTGGATGCGCAAGGATCTGGGCATCTGTCTGGCCACCGCGGACAAGACCGGCGCGAGCCTGCCGGTGACCGCGCTGGTCGACCAGTTCTACAAGGATGTGCAGAAGCTGGGCGGCGCGCGCTGGGATACGTCGAGCCTGATCAAACGCTTGCGCGCCATGGGTTAGGCCCGGCCCGAACCGGGCCGCACCGGGCATCCGCGGGGTTCTGCCGAAATTTCGGGCAGGTGCCCAAGGAACTTGCCCGGGACGGCCCGGGTGCCCTTGCACAGGGCCGCGTCTGTTTCCATGATCGCGTCCGAAACGGGGAGTGGCGCGATTCCAATGACCGAGACCAAGGCAAGGCCCCGGCTGGGCCGAAGCGAGGCGGCCCAGGGGTATTTCCTGGTGGCGCCGCCTTTCCTTTACGCGCTGCTGCTGCTGGCAGCACCCCTGGCGGCTATCGTGCTGTTCAGCTTCTGGACGCAGGATTACCTGACGCTCGATACCACGCTGACGCTGAAGAATTATCGCGAGGCGCTGTCGGACCCGCTTTATGGCGAGCTTCTGCTGCGCTCTCTGGTGATTTCGCTGGCGGTGACGGTCGCGACGGTGCTGACCGCCTTTCCCATCGCCTATTTCATCTCGTTCAACGTGCCGCCGTCCAGCAAGTCGATGTGGATCTTCCTGATCACCATCCCGTTCTGGTCGTCCTACCTGATGCGGGTTTTCCTGTGGAAGGTGATCCTTGGCTATAACGGTGTGCTCAACACCACGCTGACCGGGCTCGGGATCATCGACGAGCCGCTAAGTTTTATCCTTTATAACGCGAATGCGGTGGTGATCACGCTGGCGCACGCCTATGCGCCCTTCGCGATCCTGCCGATCTACGTGGCACTGGAAAAGATCGACCGCTCGCTGCTGGAGGCCAGCCGCGATCTGGGCGAAAGCCGGGTCATGACCTTCCTGAGGGTGACGTTGCCGCTGGCGATGCCGGGGGTCGTGGCGGCGGTGCTGATCGTCTTCATCCCGACCATCGGGGACTATGTGACGCCCCGGCTTGTGGGCGGGCCGAACGGGCTGATGATCGCCAACATGATCCAGACCCAGTTCCTGAAGCTGAACAACGCCCCCATGGGCGCGGCACTGGCGGTGCTGGCGATGGCGATGGTGACGGCGGTCTCTCTGGTCTTCCTGTTCCTCAATCGCCGGTACCTGAAGGGGCAGAAATGAAGAGCCTCAGGCTTTACGCGATCCTCTATCTGATCTTTCTCTATGCGCCGATCGCGCTGCTGCCGATCTTTGCCTTCAATGATGGCACGGTGATCGCCTTTCCGCTGAAGGGCTTCACGCTGGAATGGTTCAAGGAGCTTCTGACCATCCCGGCGCTGCATGCGGCGGTGCTGAACAGCCTGATCATCGCGGTTTCGTCGGCGCTGATCGCCACCTGTCTGGGGATCTGTGCCGCCCGGGCGGGCACGCGCTTTGCCTTTCCGGGCAAGAAGGGCATTCTGGGGCTGATCATGCTGCCGCTGGTGCTGCCCGAGATCATCGTGGCGGTCTCGTTGCTGGTGGTGCTGCTGCAACTCGGCCTGCCGCTCGGGTCCTGGACGGTGGTGCTGGGCCATGTGCTGATGTGCACGCCGTTTTCCATCGCGATCCTGAATTCGGCCTTTCAAAGCCTCGACGTCTCGCTGGAGGAAGCCGCTATCGATCTGGGCGAAACCCGCTGGTCGAGCTTCCGGCTCATCACGCTGCCGCTGGTGATGCCGGGCATCATCTCGTCGCTTCTGATCGCCTTCACGATCTCGCTCGACGAGTTCATCATCGCCTTCTTCCTGACCGGGACCAACCCGACCCTGCCGGTCTATATCTGGGGCCAGCTCCGCTTTCCGCAGAAGATCCCCGTGATCATGGCGCTGGGCACGATCCTGGTGCTGGCCTCTGTGATCCTGCTTGCCATTGCCGAATATTTCCGCCGCCGGGGCGTCGCGCGCACCGGACAGGCCGACGCCGGAGGTTTCCTGTGAAAGACACGCTGGGCGTCGAACGCCCCATCATCGCGCTCGAGAATGTCGAGAAATACTACGGCGAGTATTACGCGCTGCGGGGGATCAGTGCCGAGATCCGGCAGGGCGAGTTCTTTTCGCTGCTGGGACCGTCGGGCTGTGGCAAGACCACGCTTCTGCGCACCATCGCAGGCTTCGAGGAACTGTCGGGCGGCCGGCTGACGATCGACGGCAAGGACATGAAACGGGTGCCGGCCAATGTGCGGCCGACCAACATGGTTTTCCAGTCCTACGCGATCTTCCCGCATCTGACGGTGGCCGAGAATGTTGGCTTTGGCCTCCGGCGCGAGCCGCTGAGCCGGGATGAGAAGGCGCGCAAGGTGGCCGAGGCGCTGGAGATGGTGGGGCTCAGGGGCTATGGCGCCCGCGCCGCGCATGCGTTGTCGGGCGGGCAGCGGCAGCGCGTGGCGCTGGCCCGCGCGCTGATCCTGGAACCCAAGGTGCTGCTGCTGGACGAGCCGTTGTCGGCGCTTGACAAGAAGATGCGCGAACAGATGCAGACCGAGCTGCGGCGGTTGCAACGGCAGGTGGGCATCACCTTCATCCTGGTCACCCACGATCAGGAAGAGGCGCTGATCATGTCCGACCGGATCGCGGTGATGTTCGAGGGCCAGATCGCCCAGCTCGACACCCCGCAACAGCTGTACCGGCGGCCCAACACGCGTCAGGTGGGCGAATTCATCGGTGTGATGAACTTCCTGCCCGCGACCGCCACGGTCAGCGACGAGACCCATATCGAGGTCGAGGCGGCCGGATTGGGCCGCGCGGTGATCGCCCCCGATCAGCTGCCCGGCGGCTGGCATCCGGGCCAGACCCAAAGCGTGGGCATCCGCCCCGAGACCATGTCGATCCTGTTTCCCGGCGAAACCACCGACCGCCGCGTCGCGATCGGGACGGTCGAGGATCTGTCCTATTACGGGGACATGACCTATTACGTGGTGCGGCTGGACGGGGTCGACCGGCCGATGACGATCTCGATGAAGAACCTCGTCGGGCGGCCGGTGCTGGACCGGGGCACCGAGGCGCGGGTCGCCTGGGATGCGCGGTCGCTGGTGCTGTTCGCCTGAGGTCGGGTTTCAGGGAGGCTAGAGCGTCCAGATCTCGGGACCGCCGCAGATCCGCGGGTCGGGGTCGCCCACGACCTTGTCCTTCTTGCCCTTGTAATCGACCAGCGACAACACGCGCCGGATCGCGGCCAGCCGCGCCCTGCGCTTGTCGTCCGACCGGATCACCGTCCAGGGGGCAGGCCCGGTATGGGTGCGCATGAAGGTTTCGCGGATCGCCGCCGAATAGGCGTCCCAGCGCTTCAGCCCCTCGACGTCGATCCAGGACAGCTTCCATTGCTTGAGCGGGTCGCCTTCGCGCTGCAGAAAGCGGCGCAGCTGTTCGGCCTGGCCCACGTTCAGCCAGATCTTGACCAGCAGCACGCCCTCGTCGACCAGCATCTCCTCGAAGCGGGGAACCTGATCGAAGAAGCGTTCGCGCTCGGCCTCGGTGCAGAATTCGAAGACATGCTCGACCACGGCGCGGTTGTACCAGGACCGGTCGAACAGCACGATTTCGCCGCCCGCGGGCAGTTCCTCGACATAGCGCTGGAAGTACCACTCGCTTTTCTCGCGGTCCGAGGGCGCGGGCAGCGCCACCAGCCGGGCGACGCGCGGGTTCATGTTCTTGCGAAACCGCTTGATGGTACCGCCCTTGCCGGCCGCATCACGGCCCTCGAAGAGGATGGCGATGCGCTTGCCGGTGGCCTTCACATCGGCTTGCAGCTTGGCCAGCTCGATCTGCAGCGCCTCAAGATCCTCGGCATAGGTGTGCTTGTCCAGCAGGCGGTCATAGGGATAGCTGTCGGACAGGATGTCGTGCTTGTGGCTGTCCGCAATGGCCTTGCGGATCTCGTGGGGCGCGTCGTGCTCGTAGAAGCGGGTGATCGCGCCGTCGAAGGGAAGATCTGTCATCGCATGCTCCGGGCCGGTCCCGGGCAGTATGACGATCAGGCGGCGGGACGCAATCCGGCCCGCGCCGCCGCCCGGCGGATCGCCGCAACCGCCGCCTCGGGATCGGCGTGGTGGGGCATGTGGCCGACGCCGTCGAGTTCGGTCAGATGAACGTTGGGCAGGCGTTCGGCCAGCGGCCGGGAATGGACCTCGATCGGCACGATCCGGTCGGCGGTGCCATGCAGGATCTCGATCGGCATCCGCAGCGCGTCGTAGCGGTCGGCCATGGCGCGGATATGGGGCTTGAGCCCGTTCACCTGCCGGGTATTGGCGCGCAGCGTATCGGGGCGCAGGCTGAGCGCGATGCCGATATGATCGGCATAGCCGTCGGGAACCGGGTCGGGTTCGAAGATCCGGGCGATGGTCTGGTCGGCGACGAAGCGCGGCACGAAGGCCGAGATCAGCGGGACCATGAACATCGACCCGAAATCCGACGAGACCAGTTCGTAATAGGGGCCGAGCCCGCCGGGCCAGGGCATCGCCGCGCCCGCGAGCGACACGATGGCCGCCGCCCGCGCCGGATGGTCGAGCGCCCAGGCAAGCGCCACGGCCCCCCCGAAGGAATGGCCGACCAGAACCGCCGGGCCAAGCCCCAGCCGGACGCTGGCGGCCTCGAGCACCGCGGCCTGTTCGGTGGGGCTTTCGCCATTCGGGTGCAACGGGTCGGTATGGCCGAGCCCCGGCCGGTCGAAGGCGGTCACGCGGAACTGGCCCGACAGTCGCCCGAGCAGGTCGAAGGTGAAGTCGCGGGTATTGCCGCCCGCGCCATGCAGCAGGATCACGTCGGGACCGGCGCCCTCCTGATGGGCATGGACCTGAAGCCCGTCGATCTCGATCAGCCGTCCGGTGGGGGCGTAGTCTTCGGGCATGCTCAGCGGGTTCCGATCAGGCTCTGGTCGAAGGGGGTGGTCTGGTAGATCTGGTTGATCCAGTTGCCGTAAAGCAGGTGCGCGTGGCTGCGCCAGCGGTTCTGCGGCGGCAGGGCCGGATCGTCGCCCGGATAGTAGTTCTGCGGGACGTTGATGGGGGTGCCGTTGGCCACGTCGCGGTCGTATTCCTGTTTCAGCGTCTCGCTGTCATATTCGAAATGGTTGAAGATATAGAGAGCGCGATGCGCCGGGTCCTCGACCAGGCAGGGGCCGCTTTCGTCGCTTCCCAGCAGCGTGACCAGCCCGGGGGCCGTGTCGATCTCGTCCTGGCGCATTTCGGTCCAGCGGCTGACCGGGATCACGCAATCGTCGGAAAAGCCGCGCAGATAGGGCGAGGCGGGCGCCAGATTGCGGTGCCGGAAGCAGCCGAAGGCCTTCTTCGGCAGCATGTGCTTTTGCACCCCATGGAAGTGATAGATCATCGCCATGCCACCCCAGCAGATGCCGAAGGTAGAATGCACATGGCTTTGGGTCCAGTCGAAGACCTGGGTCAGCTCGTCCCAATAGGTGACCTCGGTGAAGGGCAGATGCTCGATCGGGGCGCCGGTGATCAGAAGCCCGTCGAACTTCTCGCCGCTGGCCGCCACTTCGGCAAAGGGGCGGTAGAAGGTCTCCATGTGCTCGGCGGCGGTGTTCTTGGTCTTGTGCTCGGTCATCCGCACGAGGCTGAATTCGATCTGCAGGGGCGTCGCGCCGATCAGCCGGGCGAACTGCGTCTCGGTCTGGATCTTCTTCGGCATCAGGTTCAGAAGCGCGATCTTCAGCGGCCGGATGTCCTGGCGCAGCGCCGCATCCTCGCCCATCACCATCACTCCCTCGCGCGCCAGAACGTCAAAGGCGGGAAGGTCGGTCGGGATCTTGATGGGCATCGGACATCTCCACTCGAACGGCGCGTGAACATAAGTCAGTTGGGTCCGTCTCTCAAGGGAGAGGCGGGTCAATTGACAGACGGGACCCCGCGCGGTTTCATCACATGGAACAATCGGCGAAACCGGAGGGGAAAGCGTGCGCGGGACAAGGTCGAGATCGCCGAGAGTGCTGCCGATTCTGACCTGCGCCGCAGTGCTGGCGGCGGGTGGGGCGCGCCCGGTCGCGGCCCAGGATGGCCCCGAATGGGAGTTGCAGCGGTGCATCTGGAGTTGCCTCTCGGCCTTCGGTCCGGCCGACAACCCGGCCTATGCCGCCTGTGTGGCGCAAAGATGTCCCTCGGAAGCTGCGCCCGCGCCGGTTCCCTGGGCCAGCGGGCCGACAGCCGACGGGCGCGGCGCCTTTGCCGGGACCCGGTCAGAGGCCGATCCGGATGTGCTGTTCTATCTCTTCTGCGCGCCGGGCGGCCAGCGCATCCTGCAACTGGCAGGCGTCGAGGGCGGCCCGGCGCCGAATGTGCTGGTGCTGGCCGTGGACGGGCAGGGATTTCCGGTGAGCTTCACCGGGGCGGGCGATGGGGCGGGCGATCTGAGCGTGCTGGCAAGCCTTCCGCCCGGGGCGCCCCTGTTGGGGGCGCTGATGCGCGGGCAAAGCCTCGAGATCCGCAACGGTGCGGGCTTCGCGCTGGGCCGGTTCGGGCTGGCCGGCGCGGGCCCGGCGATCAGCGGCGCGCTGGCGCGCTGTCGATAGCCCGGGCGATCAGCTCGACGAAATCCTCGGGGCTGCGCAGGGCCGCGACCTCTTCGGCGGTGACCCTGACGCCCCAGTTCCGCGCCATCGCGGCATAGCGCGGCTGCCGGTGGGCCAGGGCGCGCGCATAGGTCCAGCGCACGAAGGCATCGGGATCGACGCTGTCTTCGGTCAGGCCGGTCTGGGCGAGGTAATCGGCCCAGGCGGCATGCAGGAATTCGGGCTGGTAATACATCGGCTTCGGCGCGCGGTCGAAGCGGCGTACCAGTTCGGCGGTATGGGCGTCGCTGCCCTCGATCCAGACCAGCAGCAGATGCGACGAGAGCGCCGACAGCACCGGGTCCTCGGGGTTCTCGGGGTCCACGACCTCGCAGATCGAGCCGCCGGAATCGCAGACGAAATCGGCATAGCCGTAAAGCTGGGCCGCGCGGTCGATGAAGCGCGGGGTATCGAGCAGCGCCGAGATTTCCGCCTCGCGGTGCTGGGCCTGGCGGTTCATGTATTCGTCGAAGGGCAGCCCGCCCTTGTCGCGCGCGCCGGGCTTGCCAAGATAGGTCGAGAGCGGCGCGAGATTGTCGAAGGTGATGTTCGAGGCGATGAACACGCTGTCGGTGCGCAGAAGCTCGCGCAGCAGCGGCACCTTCATGGCCTCGCGCTTGAAATTGTCGGCGATGAATTCGCCCATGTAGCGGGTGCCGATGCGGTAATCGACCGAGTAATGGAACCAGCCGCCCTCGGCGCGCAGCATGTTCGACACATGGGTCTTGCCCAGCCCCGACATGCCGAACAGCAATACCTGCCGGGTTTTGGCCTGCCGCCAGGCCTCTGCCGTCTCATAGATCATCCGACCACCCCTTCGATCCGCGCCGCGTCCTATCCCGCCGCTGCGGGGCGGTCAAACCCAATCGCCGCCCGCGAAACGCGAACGCCCCGGCCGGGGCCGGGGCCGGGGCGTGATTGGCGCCACTGCGCAGGTGTCAGAAATAATACCCGACCCTCAGCCCCACGCCGATACCGTGATTGTCCTTGAAGGTCGTCGTGGTCGGACCGAACTCGGTCTTGGCATTGCCGATATCGACATAGCGCACGCCGCCCGTCACCTTGACCTTGCCGGTGGTATAGGTTGCGGCCAGACCGATCGACCGGAAGCCGTCGGTCGGCCCGAGATTGCCGGTATAGCTGCCTTCGTGCTTTTCGTAGCCGAACAGAATGGCCCCCGACCAGTTGTCGTTGAACTTGCGCCCGAGGCCCAGATTGTAGGTGGTCACGTCGTGGTCGTAATCGACCAGAGATCCTCCGGGCACGACACTGCCGGTGTAGAGATCGGGCGTAATGTCGAAGGCGGTCCAGTCCACCCATCTGATCGAGCCGAAGACAAGCGTATCCTTCGCGATCCCGCTCTGGAATTCCAGCGTCAGAGATTGCGGGATCGTGACGTCAAGCTCGTTCGAGATTGAAAAGGCGCCGGCGGTCTCGACCGTATCGAAGGCATGGTCGATGGCCGAACTGTAGGTCAATGCCACACGCGCCGCGATTTCCGGTTTTTCCCAGGCGACGCCGAGAATGTAGCCGAAATCGGTCTCGGTCGAGGAGGTCATCGAATAGGCGCCGATGCCCGGCAGGCCGACAGTGCCGGACGTCCTGATGGCGCGGACCCCGCCGATCAGGTTGACATTCGACGGAAGCTCGTATCGCAGCAATGCGGTGAGACCGGTCGAATTGATGTCGGCCTGCGCGCCGTCGAGCGTCGAGAGCGGAGATCCGACCGGATAGGTGTTGGTGCTGCCATAGGACACATCCGCACCGATCGGTTCATCGAGGATCAGCGCCACGGCCATGCTGTCGCCCAGATCCTGCTTGAAGGCGAGCGAGTAGCCGCTGAAGCCCGGCAACATGTCGCCGGAGCCAAGGCCGGTCACGTCCGACGACCCGCTCACGTCGGGATCGAACCGGCTGAAGCCCAGTTCGACATAGGTGCCCTGTTCGAAAAGGATCCCGACCGAGGGCACCGATCTCTCGATCCCGCCCGCAAATGCCGGGCCTGTCGTCACAGCAGCCAAAACGGCCGCCCCAACGGCATATTTCATTCTTTCCTCCCACTTTTTGACTTTTACAAAAGGCTAGCGGGCGCGGGCTTCACCGGTCAATTGCTAACGCGACGTTCGCCGGGGTGCCATCCGGTTTTCCTGACCAGCGTGTCGCGGGCGTCCCACTTCCCCGCGCAAATTGAGGAAATTGGCCCCGAGAATAATTGCCGCACCGACAAGCACCATCGGATCGAGGGGTTCGTCGTAAAGCACCATGCCGACCAGCGCGATCACGGGCAGGCGCAGGAAGTCGAGCGGCATGACGATGCTGGCGGGCGCGACCGACAGCGCGCTGGTCAGGCAGAAATGCGCGGTGAGCCCGGCCAGCCCGATCACGGTCAGCGGGACCCAGGCGGCGGGCGAGGGCCAGGCGATCTGGCCGTCGATGCCCGCGCAGGCAAGGCCCAGCACGGTCTGCATGGCCGTCAGCCAGAAGAGGATCGAGACGATCGACTGGCTGCGAGTCAGCCGCTTGGTGAACAGCGCCGATCCCGCAAAGCAGATCGCCGCGGCCGCGGCGGCCATCGCCCCGGGTTCCAGCGCGGCCGGATTCGGCCGGGCGACGAGAAGGATGCCGAGAAAGCCGATGAAGGCCGCCAGCGCCCGGGTCGGGGTCAGCCTCTCGCCCAGAATGGCGGGGGCCAGCAGCGCGACCCAGATCGGCGAGGTGAATTCCAGCGCGAAGACCTGCGCCATCGGGATCAGGCCCAGCGCCAGGAACCACAGGTTCTGGCCGGTGAAATGGCAGACATTGCGCAGGGCATGCAGACCGAGCTGTCGGCGCGAAATCTCGCCCAGCCGTCCGAAGGCGCCGCCGACCGCCAGCACCAGCCCGAGGCCGATCAGCGAGCGGTAGAGCATCAGCTCGAACGTATCGAGCTCGACCGAGACCATTCGCCCCGCAACCGCCATCGAGGAGAAGGCGGTGATCGCTCCGGTCATCCACAGGGCAGCTTTCAGGAGACTTCCGCTGTCTGTCATCCGACCCTGGAAAACGAGAAGGCGAATGAGTATTTCATCAACACGAGACCTTCGATCATCCGGGCGGCGCGGATCAGTTTGGGATCGAAGTCCGGTGCGATAAGCACACCGCGCGGGCGCGCGCCCGTTTCGTCTTCGATGTCGGCCATGTATGCCGCGATCTGGCCCAGGACGTCGTGCCCGGCTGTCGTCGCCTTCAGTTCGATCACCACGCGGTTGCCCCGAGCGTCCACCGCCAGCACGTCGATCCTTCCGGATGGGACGGCGTATTCCTTTCCGTTTTCAAAAAGATGGAGGCCGGGCTCGATCTGCTCGACGCAGGATACCAAGGCCGTCTGCAGATCCTGCTCGTAGCGGAAGCAGAGATCCCTTGCAGAGGCGGTTTGTGCGTTCGCCTCGCTAAGGTCTCTGGCATGCGGCTGAACCGCTTCGAGTTCCAGATCGGCTCGAAACCGCGCGTATTTCGCCACCGCCGATTTGTAGGAAGCAAGGTTGTTGCGCAAATTGCCGTTGATCGGCAGCTTGGAGGGATTGGGCTCGTCCCTCCGCTCCATCTCCCGGGAATAAGTCAATTCATCGATGAGGCTTGTCAACTCGTCGGCATCGTAGAGCGTGTCGATCTCGCCGTACTGGGCCTCTACGCGGCGCAACTCCGACAATTTCGTCGACCAAGTCGCCTCGGTTGGAACTGCGCGCCTGAGCCAGTCCGAATAATCTGGATGCATGACTTGCTCTCCTTGCCGACCCGAGCGGTCCTCGGGCCCAGTCTATCACGAAGGCAGCATTACTCCCATTCGATGGTGCCCGGGGGCTTCGAGGTGATGTCGTAGGTGACCCGGTTGATGCCCTTGACCTCGTTGATGATCCGCGTCGCGGTCTCGCCCAGGAAGTCGTGGGTGAAGGGGTAATAGTCCGCCGTCATCCCGTCGACCGAGGTCACGGCACGCAGCGCGCAGGCATAGTCATAGGTGCGCCCGTCGCCCATGACGCCCACGGTGCGGACGGGCAGGATCGCGACGAAGGCCTGCCAGATCTCGTCGTAAAGCCCGTGGCGGCGGATCTGGTCGATATAGACGGCATCGGCCTTCCTGAGGATGTCCAGCTTTTCGCGGCTGATCCCGCCGGGGCAGCGGATCGCGAGGCCCGGACCGGGGAAGGGGTGGCGGCCGATGAAGCTGGCGGGCAGGCCCAGTTCGTGGCCCAGCGCCCGGACCTCGTCCTTGAAAAGCTCGCGGAGCGGCTCGACCAGCTTGAGGCCCATCTTCTCGGGCAGGCCGCCGACATTGTGGTGCGACTTGATGGTGACCGAGGGCCCGCCCGAGAAGCTGACGGATTCGATCACGTCGGGGTAAAGCGTGCCCTGGGCCAGGAATTCGGCGCCGCCGACCTCGGCCGCGTGCTTCTGGAAGACGTCGATGAAGAGCTTGCCGATGGTCTTGCGCTTGACCTCGGGGTCGCTGACGCCTTCGAGCGCGCCCAGGAACAGGTCCGATTCATCGGCATGGATCAGCGGGATGTTGTAGTTGTCGCGGAACATTGCCACGACTTCTTCGGCCTCGTTCAGCCGCAGAAGCCCGTGATCGACAAAGACGCAGGTCAGCTGGTCGCCGATCGCCTCGTGGATCAGCACCGCCGCGACCGAGCTGTCGACCCCGCCCGAAAGCCCGCAGATGACCTTGGCATCGCCGACCTGCTCGCGGATCTTGCGGATCGCCTCTTCGCGATAGGCGCCCATGGTCCAGTCGCCGGTGAAGCCCGCAAGGCGCACGAAATTCTCGTAAAGCGTCTTGCCGTTCGGGGTGTGGTGCACCTCGGGGTGGAACTGCACGGCGAAGAAGTTGCGCGAGAGGTCCGCGGTGATCGCGAAGGGCGCGTTGGGCGAGGTGCCGTAGACGGTGAATCCCGGCGCGATCTCGGCCACATGGTCGCCATGGCTCATCCAGACCTGCTCGCGGTCCTGGGCGAACCAGCCCTTCAGCAGGTCGATCCGCTCGGCCGAGGGGGTGACATAGGCGCGGCCGAATTCGGCGGTGCCGTGGCCCCGTTCGACCCGGCCGCCCAGCATCTGCATCATCACCTGCTGGCCGTAGCAGATGCCGAGGATCGGCACGCCGAGGGCGAAGACGCCCTCGGGGGGACGCGGCGATCCTTCGTCCAGCACGGAGGCGGGCCCGCCCGAGAAGATCACCGCCTTGGGCGCGAAGTCGGCCAGGAAGGCGTCGGTGACATTCTGGTAGGGATGGATTTCGCAATAGACGTTCAGCTCGCGCAGGCGGCGCGCGATCAGCTGCGTCACCTGGCTTCCGAAGTCGATGATGAGAAGGCGGTCATGGGTGCTCATGGGGTCTCAATATGCGACCCCATGCGCCGTGGCAATCCCGCCGAAACGGCCCCCGGCGGGGGCGGTCAGCGGATCGGCGACAAGAGCTCTTCGGCGGTCACGAGCTGGCGCACGCCATGGCTGTGATCCTCTTCGAAGACGTTGCCATGGGCGGCCCATTCGTACAGCGAATTGATGTCGAGCTTGGCGCAGGACGGGCGCACCGACCAGGTCACCTGCAGCGGCGAACAGGTGGCCTGGGTGTATTTCGGGCCGGTGGTCGAGCCGCCATAAAGCACCGGCGTGCCGGTGTTCTGGGGCAGGGCGCGCGGCTGGTGCAGCCCGTTCACCTGGGTGCCGCGATAGATGAAATCCTTGAAGTCGAGCGCGGTGTGATCGTTGACCAGCAGAAAGACCTGCGCCTCGACGCGCAATTGCGGGTTCTGGCAGGTTTCCGACATGCACGAGCCCAGCCCCTTGCCCGGGGCCACGTCGCACGAGCTGTAGACCCAGTGGACCTCGATGGTGTCGCCCGGTTTGGCGCCATGGAACGCTCCGCGCCCGGCGGCCGGGTCTCTCAGTTCCTGTTCGGTCAGGCTGGCGGTCTCGTTGCACTTGAAGCCGCCATGTTCGCCCGTGCCCGCGCTGATCGAGAAACCGGGACCGGAATGTTCGGCATTGGTATGGGTGTGGATGTTGCACAGGTTCAGCTCGGACGAGGGCGGGGCCATGTTGAAGATCCGCCCGTTGCTGCCCCGGGTCATCGTGATGTCGCGCGGGGCCTGCGGCCCGAAGCCGTGACAAAGCCCCTGGGCCAGGGCGGGGGCGGGGGTATCGTGGCCGTCGGCGCCATGCCCGGGGGCTGCATGACCCGCCGCTGCGCCATGCGCCGCGGGATCCGCCGCCGCCATCTGCGTTCCGTGACCGGTGCTGTCGGCTGGCACGGGGGTGGCCAGGATGCCTCCGGCAATCGCAAGGGCGGTCATTGCAAGAAGGGTGGGCAGGGGGTTCGACATCTCTGTCCTCTCTGTCGTGCTGACCGGGCGCGGATGCGGGGGCGCAACCGGACAAAGCTGCTGGTTGTGGCCCGCCCCGTCGCCGGAGGGCAGGCAGGTGTCGGTCGGGCCGGTTTTCGCCGGTTCGGAGGCATTCCCGGGCGGTGTCGCGCGCGGACGCGACGCCTCAAGAAGTGCCGGTGAAACGCGGCCCCCGCGCGGCCGGTCATGGGCCGCCTTCGGGAAATTTCTGGACGCGCATGGGCACCTGCCCCGGCGAATGGGGCGGAACTTTGGCGGCGGCGCGGACCGATGTCGCGGACGGCAAAGGAAAGGGCGCAAACCGCGCGGCCTGCGGCGCGGCATCGGCGCTAGAACCGGGGAAGGCAGGACCAGATCGACGGGAGACGTGCATGTCCGAGGCTGAGGGGAACGCAGGGCGCCGCGCCCGGGGAGGCGGCGGCGCCGCGCGCCGTGCCGCGCGCACCAATGTGGGCATCGAGACCGCGCGCTACATCACCCGCAACATTCCCGATTTCGAGATCCTGAACGCCGAGGCGCTGGAGCTGATCGAGGCCAATGCCGAAACCGTACTGGCCGAGATCGGGGTCAATTTCGTCGACAACCCGGGCGCGCTGGCGCGCTGGCGCGAGGCGGGCGCCGAGATCGAGGGCGAACGGGTCCGCATCCCGCGGGGCCTCGCGCGCAAGCTTTGCGCGACCGCGCCCGCCCGCTTTGTCCAGCATGCCCGCAACCCCGAACGCAACGTCGAGATCGGCGGCCGCAACCTGGTGCTGGCGCCGGTCTACGGGCCGCCCTTCGTGCGCGATATCGACGGCGGCCGCCGCTATGCGACGATGGAGGATTTTCGCCGCTTCGTGCAGCTGGGCCAGATGTCGAAATGGATGCACCATTCGGGCGGCACCGTCTGCGAGCCAACCGACGTGCCGGTGAACAAGCGTCATCTGGACATGATCCATGCCCACATGACCCTGTCGGACAAGCCGTTCATGGGCTCGGTCACCGAACCTTCGCGGGCGCGGGATTCGGTGGCGATGTGCGAATTGCTGTTCGGCAAGGACTTCGTGGCCGAGAACACGGTGATGACCTCGCTCGTCAACATCAACTCGCCGCTGACCTTCGATGCGACGATGATGGGCGCGCTCGAGGTCTATGCGGCGGCAAACCAGGCCTGCATCGTCTCGCCCTTCATCGTGGGCGGCGCGATGGCGCCGGTGACGGTCGCGGGCACGCTGACCCAGGTGCTGGCCGAGGTGCTGGCGGGCGTGGCCTATTCGCAGCTGGTGCGGCCCGGGGCGCCGGTGATCTTCGGGGCCTTCGTGACCTCGATCGACATGAATTCCGGCGCGCCGACCTTCGGCACGCCCGAGGCCAGCCAGATCCTTTACGGCGCGGGCCAGCTCGCGCGGCGTCTGGGGCTGCCGTTCCGGTCGGGCGGCGCGCTTTGCGGGTCCAAGCTGCCCGACGCGCAGGCCGCCTACGAGACCGCCGCCACGCTGAACGCGGCGCTTCTGGGCGGGGTCAACTTCATGCTGCATGCGGCGGGCTGGCTGGAAGGCGGGCTGGTCGCGAGCTACGAGAAATACGTGATGGATGCCGACCAGCTGGGCGCGCTGCACCGGATGGCGGCGGGCATCGCCACCGACCCGGCGGCGCAGGCGATGGACGCGCTGCGCGAGGTGGGGCCGGGCGGGCACTTCCTGGGCTGCGCCCATACCCAGGCGCATTTCCGCGACGCGTTCTGGCGCACCGATCTGCTCGACTACAAACCCTTCGAGACCTGGGACGAGGAAGGCGCGCGCGACACGGCCACGCTGGCGGCCGACCGGGTCACCCGGCTTCTGGCGCGCTACGAGGCGCCGCCGCTCGATCCGGCGCGGCGCGAGGCGGTCGAGGATTACGTGGCCCGGCGCAAGGCGGACATGCCAGACGCGTTCGTCTGACCGGAGACCGGCCCCCGAGGGGCGCGGCTCGGCCCTGGCCGGGCCCGCCCCTCATTCCGCCGCGTGGGTGCTTTCGAAATCGCAGATCAGCCGGGCTTCGGCCATCAGCGCGATCAGCAGCTCGATATGCCGCGCGGTCGAGTACCCGGCGTCCCCGGACTGCCGGATGGTTTCCATTCGTTGTTCCTGATCGATCAGCCAGGACAGTGCGGTCTGGGCACTGTCCGGCAGCCGCCCCTGCATGAGCCGGGCGAGGTCGCGTTCGCGGCGATAATCGCCAAGGCCGAACCTCGCTGCACGCACCAGCAGGCGAGGGCGGCGCAGCGTGGCGAGCGTGGCGGGAAGCATGTTCATGGCGCGATCTCCGATTGATGACAGGAGGCATCCTCGCACAACCTGAACGGGTGTTGCGCATCCGGCGATTTGAGCGCGCGTTATCCACAGGAATTTTTATGGTTTGGAAACAAGAATGAACACGTGGAACAATTCTTAACTAAACGGTAACCAAAACAACCTTGGATTGTATTGTGCGGTCGCCTGGTGTTCCACGGGGCCGCCTCTCCAGAAAGCTCAAGAGAGGTTTGTTGTGGGAACGCAGTGCCCAAATCAGTCCGTTCCGGCCTGGCTGCCGCAGGCGGCGCGGCTTTATCTGGCTCATACCGAGGCAGGCGTTTCGTTGCGTGAACTTGCCCGGATCGAGGGGTGTCATCCCTCGACGGTCATGCGTCAGGTGCGCCGGGTCGAAACCCGGCGGGACGATCCCTTAATCGACGATGCGCTGACCCGGCTCGGTGGCCGGGCCGGTGCCTCCGCCCCCAAGAAGGAGAGCCCCCAAATGTCTCCGACAACGCGCCCGTTGCCCCCCGCAGCGGACGAGCCCGCAATCGACCGCGAGGCCCTGCGCCTGCTGCGGCGCCTGAACGAACCCGGAGCCTTCATGGCGGTCGCCCGCGACATGGAGAAGGCGGCCATCCTGCGCGAAAGCGCCGATGGCCAGACGACCCGGACCGCCGTGGTGGACCGCTCGGTCGCCGAGGCCTTCGCCCTGAAGGACTGGATCGCCTGCCGCACCCGCGGCCGGGTAACCATCTACGACATCAGCAGCGCCGGGCGCGCCGCGTTCAAGCGGCTGCAGGCCGAAGAGGCCGAACGGCGCGACGGCTTTGCGGAGGCCCAGTCGCCCTTTGCCGCGCAGCATCGCGACTGGGAGGTGCAGAAGAACGCCCGCGCCGAGCGGATCCGCTTCAACCGCGCCGAGTCGCCGCTGGCCATTCTGGCGCGGCGAAAGGAGAAGGACGGCCACCCGTTCCTGAGCCACGATCTGGTGGCGGCGGGCGAACGGCTGCGCGAGGATTTCGAGGTGGCGCAGCTGGGGCCGCGGGTGGCCCAGAACTGGGACCGGTTCCTCACCGGCGGCGATCGTGGGTCGTTCTTCGGTGCGGACGGGGCGTCCGGGGGCTCGGCGGCAGCGCGGGATCGTGTGGCCGCAGCTCTGCGCGAACTGGGTCCGGGGCTTGGCGACGTGGCGTTGCGCTGCTGTTGTTTCCTCGAAGGGCTGGAGCAGGCCGAACAGCGCATGGGCTGGTCGGCGCGTTCGGGCAAGATCGTGCTCCGGATTGCGTTGCAGCGCCTGAAACGGCACTACGAGACGTTGGGCGACCGGTCGGGGCTGATCGGCTAGACGGCAGTCGGCGCGGGGGGCCGGGTCACCCGAAGTCGGACCGGCCCCTGCGGCGGCGGCACACCATCCGGACGCGGCGGGCCGCCGGGGATCCGACGGCCCGACTGCGGCCCTGCCTTTCCGACAGCTCGGGTCCCGTGCTCAGGGCATCAGCCGCCGGACATAGCCCGGCAGCGCGAAGGCCGCCCTGTGGATCTCGGGCGTGTAATAGTCGGTCTGGATGGCCGCCGCCGCGAACCGCGCCTCGAGCTCGTCCAGCGCCACCGTGCGCCCCGGCCCGTCGGTGCCCCAGCCGAAGGCCATCGGTCCGCCGGCATAGGTGGGCACCGTCGCCATGTAGCAGCCCCAGTCGGCAAAGAGCGCCTTGAAGGCGCGCATCGAATTGGTCAGTTCCTCTCCCTGCACGAAGGGCACGCCGTTCTGGGTCACCAGAATGCCGTCTTGCGTCAGTGCGCGTTTGGCATGGCCATAGAAGGTGTCCGTGAACAGCACCTCGCCCGGGCCGATCGGGTCGGTGGAATCGACGACGATCACATCGAATTTCTGATCGGTGTTGCGCATGAAGGCGGCCCCGTCGTCGATCACGAGGTTCAGCCGCGGGTCGTCGAAGGCGCCCTGGCTGATGCCGGGCAGGTAGGTCTTGCAGAACTCGACAACGCCCGCGTCGATCTCGACCATGGTCACGCTCTCGACCGAAGGATGCCGCAGCGCCTCGCGCGCCATGCCGCCATCGCCGCCGCCGATGATCAGCACCCGTTTCGCGGCGCCATGGGCGAGGATCGGCACATGGGTCAGCATCTCGTGATAGATGAAGTTGTCGGCCTCGGTCACCTGCACCACGCCGTCGAGCGTCATCACCCGGCCGAAGCGCGGGTTTTCGAAGACCCTCAGCCGCTGGTGGTCGGTCTGGCTGTCATAGAGAACCTCGGTTTCCTCCAGCGCCTGGCCATAGCCCTTGTGCAGGCGTTCGAGGGTCCAGCCCGGGATCGGGGTGTCGGTCATCGCGTCGCTCCTTGAGATCTGTCGGATGGGGACCCGGTGCCCGGGTCAGGTCGGAAAGGCCTCGGCCAGGGCCTGCGCGCCCGCCGGGGTCAGATGCAGATGCCGCCCCCGGGCCAGACGGCGCTGTCCGCCGGCCTCGGGCCCGCGGGCCAGCAGGGCCGCGCCCAGCGCGCCCGCCAGATGCGAGCGCCGCTCGCTCCTGTCGAGACAGGCACGCCAGAGCGGACGCGGCCCGGGTCCGGTTCGGGGCAGGGGGCTGCCGAGCCCGGCGAAGACGGCCGCGCCCCGGGCGGTCGGGGCCACGTCCCCGCGCGCGACGGTCAGAAACCCGCGCGCGGCGAGACTTTCGAAGATCGCGCCCGCGCGGGCGCGCGCGATATGGTCGTGGCAGGTCCGGACCTTACGCAGCGCGGCATCGCGCGGGCCGGGACGGCTGCGCGGATGACCCTTGGCGCCCGCAAGCGCGCTCAGCGTCTCGAACGGGCCCGCGATCTCGTCTCCGGCCAGCGCGAAATAGCGGTGACGGTCCTGCTTGCGCGGCCGGATCGGCCCGGCCTCAGCCCGCTGCGCCAGACGCCCCGAGGGGGTGGCTGCGCTGGATCCGGCCTCGCAGGCCGGTTCGCCCGCGCTCAGCGCCCGGCCCGACAAAAGCGCCGTCGGGATCGACGCGCGGGTCGGGGCGCCGATCAGCGCGGCGATGCGGGAAATGTCGGGACCGTCTTTCATGGAGCCAGCCTTCCGGGCCTCGCCATCGGGGTCAAGTCGAAAGCCTTCGGTCGGGGCCGAAACACCGGGGCGCGCGCTGCGGGCCGGATGGACCCCGCTGCACATCCGAAGGAGACCGCCATGACCGTCCGCCAAACCGTCCTGTCCCCGAACCGCAGGGCCAGCGCCGGGCCGCTTGCGCGGCCTTTCGCGCGCTGGCTCAGAAACCGTCGCACCCGGGCGGATCTGGCCCGGCTGGCGCCGCATCTGGTGCAGGATATCGGCATCGACGCCAAGGCGGCGCGCCGCGAGGCGGCGCGACCGTTCTGGTGGGGCTGAGTGGCGATGCGTCCGTGTCAGGCCGCGACGCGCGCGGCCACCACGTCCTCGCCGCGCAGCAGTTCCTTGACCCGGATATCGCCCGCGTCGAAGGCCGCACGCAGCACCTCGACCGCTCGCCAGGGCTCGGCGTCGCCGCACATGAAGACGTCGAAGGCACCATAGCCGATCTCGGGCCAGGTGTGCACCGAGATATGGCTTTCGGCCAGCACCGCCACGCCGCTCACGCCCTGGGGGCTGAACTTGTGGGTGTGGATGTGCAGAAGCGTCGCGCCGCATTCGTCGACGCAGTCGCGGAACGCCTTCTGGATCCGGGCCTCGTCGTCGAGCCCTTCGCCGTCGACCACCTCGATGATCAGATGTGTGCCGGCAAAGATCCGGCCGTCACGGCGAATGAAATGATCGTCACGCGAGTCGTCGAAGACGTCACGGGTGGCGTTGGCGGCCGCATGGCCGCGGTGATCTTCCGCATGGGCGCCTGTCTCCAGACCGATCCCCAGTCGGAAGAGGTTGGCGTCAGTCATGGCGCGCCCCTTCTTACCAGCAGATTGAATCCAGCCGGCCCCTTAGCGCCCCCCCGGGAAGATCCGAAGTTGGGATCGGGTCCGATCGTTGGGCTCACCTAGGGAAGGTTTGGGATTCGATCAATAGCAAACTCGCGAAAAGGCCCCGAAAGTGCCCCATGTCGCACCAAAACCTGCCGCGTTGCGGCGCGCCTCGTTCGGTGACGTGGCGTGATCGTTCTCTTTTCGGGGAGTCCGGAACGCGGCTCTTGTTGCCGCAAGCTGGAACGAGTAAAATATGAGCATTGGGTGCCGCACCGGTGGGGGCCGAGGCGGGTGTCCTTGTACGAGTTCTTTTGGGGAATACTTGAAATGAAAATGGAATTCCTGCTTGGGACCGCGATGGCGGTCTCTCTGGGGGGGGCTGCGCCAGCCGCGACCCTGTCTGCGTCCGAGATCCTGGCGCAGTTTTCGATCATCACCGCCGGCGATCTCGTCACCAACCAGGACAATTACGGCCGCGCCTATGTGGGCGGCGATCTGGTGACCTCGGCCGGCAAGCCGGACTTCGTCGCTCGCCCGGCGGATTACCCGATCGCGCTTCCGGACTCGCCTTATGCAGACGTTGTCGTCGAAGGCGATGTCACCGGCAGCGGGGGCGTGCGCATCGGGCCCTATGGCACCACCCTGGCGGTCCGGGGCGACGTTTCGACCGGGGTGATCGAATACGGCGTCGAAAGGACCGGCGAGGCGCTGATCGGGGGCACGCTGTCGGCCGGGACGCTGATCAACAACAGGGAAAGGCCCGGCTTTGACGGCGTTCTGGTCGAAGACGGGCTGGCGGGCAACGCCGCTTTCGAGGCGTTGTTCCCGACCGATGTGGTTGCCACGCTGAACAAGGCGTCGGAGGATCTGTCGAAACTGGCAGCCACCGGAACGACGACGGTCACCGGCGGCGGCAACACGCTGAACATTGCCGCGACCAACGGCGGGCTCAATGTCTACAACTTCGACATCTCCGATTTCGGCGGCTCGATCGGTCAGATCGCCTTCAGCCTCGGCGCGACCGACACGCTGATCCTGAACGTCGCGGGGTCGTCGATCCTGATCGAGGACAACATGCTGGGCCTGCAGGCCAGCGACGGCCAGCGCATCATCTGGAACTTCTACGAGGCGACCTCGGTCACGCTCGGTCGGCAGATGTACGGCTCGATCCTGGCCGGGAACGCGGCGCTGACCAACTCGACCGCCATCGAGGGCAACATCTTCGCGGGCTCGGCCGTTCTGCGCGGGCAGGTGCATGCGCAGGCCTTCGCGGGCGAGCTGCCCCATGACGACCCGGCGCCGGTGCCGCTGCCGGCGACGCTGCCGCTGCTGGCGGCGGCGGTGGGGGCGGTGGCCCTGATGCGCCGCCGCCGCGCCTGACCGGACCCGTCCGAATGCCTTCGACGCCGGCCGGAAACGGCCGGCGTTCCGCATTTTCGCGCCCGATCACGGCCGATCGCGCCAGAAATTTGAGGTATCCTGATACCTATTTTGCAAGGCTTTGAATTGATGTGATAAATCGGCGCTCAAGGTCCTTGACCTGTGCCGGGAAATGCTTAGAAAACGCCCATCCGAGTTTCGGGGCGGACGCGCCGTTCCCGGGCCGATCTTTCAGCCGATACAGGGCAGAGCCAATGAAAACCTTTACCGCTACCCCGGCGGATATCGAGAAGAAATGGATCTTGATCGACGCCGAAGGCGTCGTTCTCGGCCGTCTCGCCTCGATCGTCGCCATGCGTCTGCGCGGCAAGCACAAGCCGTCCTTCACGCCTCACATGGACATGGGCGACAACGTCATCATCATCAACGCCGACAAGGTGCAGATGACGGGCAAGAAGCGCACCGACAAGAAATACTACTGGCATACCGGCCATCCGGGCGGGATCAAGCACCGCACCGCCGAGCAGATCCTCGAAGGCGCCCATCCCGAGCGTGTCGTGGTCGCTGCGGTCAAGCGCATGCTGCCGGGCAACCGCCTCAGCCGCCAGCAGATGACCAATCTGCGCGTCTATGCCGGGGCAGAGCATCCCCATGAGGCCCAGAACCCCGAAGTGCTGGACGTCAAGTCCATGAACTCGAAGAACACCCGGAGCGCGTGATGGCCGAAGAAATCAAATCTCTCGACGAGCTGCAGTCGGTCGTGTCCGGCAAGCCCGCCGCCTCGGCGGACGATGACGCGCCCCGCGAACCCGTCCGCGACTCGCTGGGCCGGTCCTATGCCACCGGCAAGCGGAAGGACGCGGTCGCCCGTGTCTGGATCAAGCCGGGCTCGGGCAAGGTCTCGGTCAACGGCAAGGACATCAAGGTCTACTTCGCCCGTCCGGTGCTGCAGATGATCCTGCGCCAGCCCTTTACCGTGGCCGGCGTCGAGGACCAGTTCGACGTGATGGCGACGGTTGCCGGCGGCGGTCTTTCGGGCCAGGCCGGTGCGGTCAAGCACGGCATCTCGAAGGCGCTGCAGCTTTACGATCCCTCGCTGCGCGGGGCGCTGAAGGCCGCGGGCTTCCTGACCCGCGACAGCCGTGTCGTCGAACGGAAGAAATACGGCCGCCGCAAGGCCCGCCGGAGCTTCCAGTTCTCGAAACGCTGATCGGCGTTTCATCGGGTTTCGAAGGGCCGTGCCGCAAGGCGCGGCCCTTTCGCATGTGGGGGGGGGGGCGGGTTCTTCGGGGAAAGGACGCCGTGCCGGAGGCGTGCCGGGGCAGGGGGCGCGCGGGCTCAGGCCGGTGCCCGCTCGGTCCGGTCGGCCATCGCGGCCCGGTCCCGTTCCAGCACGCCGGTCAGCGCCGGACGGTCGAGACAACGGTCCACCCAGGCCCGGATCGCCGGATCTTCGGGGATCAGGTCGCGGAACCAGCCATAGGTCGAGGCGATCAGCAGGTCGGCGGCCGAGAACATGTCGTCGACCAGATAGGGATGCCGGGCCAGCGCAGCCCCCAGCCTCGCCGCGGCCTCGTCGGTCCCGCGCCAGGTTCTGGCGATCGCGGGATCGCTGAGGCCCTGGCGCTCGGCCAGATAGACCGGCTCCATCACGTTGCCATACCAGAAAAGCCAGGACAGGTAGCTGCCGCGCCCCGGATGCCCGACCGGCCGACCAAGCGGCGTCTCGGGGTAGAGATCCGTCAGATACAGCAGGATCGCGTTGGTTTCGCGGATGCCGACCGAGCCGTGGACCAGGAACGGGACCTTGCCCTCGGGATGCGGGTTGGCGGGATCGCGCGCGCCGCTGCCGTCGATACGGGGAAGGTCGGTCAGGCGCACCTCGACGCTGTCCTCGATCCGCATCTCGGCGATCAGCTGCACCACCCGCGTCGAGCGCGACAGCGGGGCGTGATAAAGCGTGAGCATGGGCCTCCTCCTCGGCTGCCCCGAGCCTAGCATGGGTCCGGTCGTCTCGCGCGGGTCATTCGGCGGCGAGGCGGAAGACCGGCTCCATTTCGCCGAGCGCCTCGGCCGAGAGATGGCAGAGGATCCGGTGGCCGGAGCCAAGCTCGACCATCGGCGGCAGTTCGCGCGCGCAGCGCCCGTTCGGCACCCGGTCCTTCCAGTGGCAGCGGGTCTGGAACGGGCAGCCCGGCGGCGGGTCGATGGCCGAGGGGACGTCGCCCTCCAGCACGATCCGGGTCTTCTCGACCCGGGTATCGGGGATCGGCACCGCCGACAGCAGGGCCTCGGTATAGGGGTGATAGGGCGGCGCGAAGACCTGGGCGGTGCTGCCGATCTCGACCACATGGCCGAGATACATCACCATCACCCGGTCGGCGAGATAGCGCACGATGGACAGGTCGTGCGAGATGAAGATCAGCGTCGTGCGGCGGGTCCGCTGGATGTCCATCAGCAGATCGGCCACCGCCGCCTGAACGCTGACATCGAGCGCCGAGACGGGCTCGTCCGCCACAACGATCCGCGCGCCGCCCGCGAAGGCGCGGGCGATGCCCACCCGCTGTTTCTGCCCGCCCGAGAGCTGGCGCGGCATGCGATCCGCGAAATCGCGCGGCAGCCGGACCAGATCGAGCAGCTCGAACATCCGCTCGCGCCGCGCGCGGCGGGTCGCGCCGACGCCGAAGACCTCGAGTGCGCGCAGGATCTGGCCGCCGACCCGCTTGGAGGGGTTCAGCGTGTCGAACGGGTTCTGGAACACCATCTGCAGGTCGGCCACGGCGCGCGGCCCGCGCTTCTGGATCGGGGTTTCCTGCACCTCGCGGTCGTCCAGAAGCACCTGTCCCGCGGTCGCGGTCTCGAGCCCCAGCAGAACCTTGGCCAGCGTGGACTTGCCGCAACCGGATTCCCCCACGATGGCAAGGGTCTCGGATTGCCGGGCCTCGAAGCTGAGCGTTTCGTTGGCGCGCACCAGCTTGCGGCGGCGGCGCCCGAAGAGCCCGCCCGAGGAAACCTCGTAATACTTCCTCAGCCGCGAGACGGTCAGGACCGGCGCGCCCACTTCGCCGGGGGCTGTGGCCTCGGGGGCCGGTGGGCGGCTCTGCCAGTCGATCTCTTCGAACCGCAGACACCGCGCCTGATGGTCGTCGGCGCCGGGGACCGGCCGCATCGCAATGGCGGCGGCATCGCAAAGCCCCGCCTTGAAATGGGTGCAGCGCGGGCCGAAATTGCAGCCCCGGGGGCGATCCTGCGGCATCAGGAAACTGCCCGGAATGGTTTCCAGCGGGCGCGTGGTCTTGTCGGCCCCGGGCAGCGGGATCGAGCGGAAAAGCGCCTGGGTATAGGGATGGCGCATCCGGTCGAAGACGTGGCGGACCGGGCCCTGTTCGATGGCCTCGCCGGAATACATCACGCAGATCCGGTCGCAGGCCTCGAGCACCAGACCCAGATTGTGCGAGATGAACAGCAGCGCGGTGCCGTATTTGCGGCCGAGCCCCTTCACCAGATCAACGATGGCGGCCTCGACGGTCACGTCGAGCGCGGTTGTGGGTTCGTCGAGGATCAGCAGGGCCGGGCGCGACATCAGCGCCATGGCGATCACGATCCGCTGCTGCTGGCCGCCGGACAACTGGTGCGGGTAGGCGTTCAGGATGCGGTCGGGGTCGGGCAGGCCGACATCGGCGACCATCTCGCGCGCCAGGTCCCGCGCCTCGGCGCGCGAGGCGCCGCGGTGCAGCCGGGGCACTTCCATCAGCTGGCGGCCGATGCGCAGCGCCGGATTGAGGCTGGCCATTGGCTCCTGATAGACCATCGCGATGTCGTTGCCGCGGATCCGGCGCAGCTCGGGCTCGGAGAGCGTGCCGAGATCGCGGCCGCGAAAGCGGATCGTGCCGCCGGTGATGCGGCCGGTGCGGCCGAGATCGCGCATGACGCCCAGTGCCACCGTGGATTTGCCGCAGCCGGATTCGCCCACCAGTCCCACCGCTTCGCCGGTGGCGACGGAGAGAGAGAAATCGGCGACGGCCGGGATGTCGCCCCGGCGGGTGGTGAAGGCAATCGAAAGCCGGTCGATCTCCAGAAGCGGCGCGGTCATCTGGCGGTCCCGTCGGGGCGGGGCGCGAATTTTCTGCGAAAATTCGTCATCGCGTCATTCCTTGAGGCTTTCCTCGCGGAGGCCATCCGCCAGCAAATTCAACCCCAGCACGAGGCTCATGATCGCGACGGCCGGCACCAGTGGCGGAAACGGCACGAATTGCAGAAGCCCCCGCCCGGCATTGATCGAGGTGCCCCAGTCGGGGCTTTCAGGCGCAAGACCCAGGCCGAAGAACCCGAGCGTTCCCAGCAGGATGGTCGTATAGCCGATGCGCAGGCAGAAATCCACCAGAAGCGGCCCGCGCGCATTGGGCAGAATTTCCCACAGCATGATGTACCAGGGGCCTTCGCCGCGGGTCTGGGCTGCGGCTACGTAATCGCGGGTGCGGATGTCGAGCGTCAATCCGCGCACGATCCGGAAGACCGACGGGGCGTTGACGAAAACGACCGAGACGAAAACGATCAGCACGCCTGCAGGCATCGACACGACCCCCAAGGGATCGGCGTTCCAGGCAAGTCCGGCATAAAGCCAGCCGCCAAGCCCAAGCGTCGCCCCGATCAGGGCCGCGCGCAGGGGCGGCCGGGTGCGAAAGCGCGAATTCCACAGGATCGTGAGGAAGATCAGCGGGAAGAGGAAAAGCGCCCCGGCCATGTAGGTGGGCACGCCCATCGCCACGATCTCGGGCGTCACCAGCAGGAAGAACAGCAGGATCACCGGAAAGGCCAGCACGAGGTTGGCCAGAAACGACAGCAGGATGTCGAGCCGTCCGCCCAGATAGCCCGCGGGCAGCCCGAGCGTGATCCCCACCATGAAGGCGAAGACGGTTGCGGCGGGCGCAATGGCCAGAACGACCCGCGCCCCGGCGACCGCTCGCGAAAAGACGTCGCGCGCAAGCGCATCGCCGCCGAGAAGATAATAGCCATAGGCCGCGTCGCCTGGGGCGGGCAGGGGCGTGCCGGGGGGCTTGTTCTTCATCCCCGCAATTACGTCCGTGACCGGATCGAAGGGTGCGATCTGGTCGGCGAAGAGCGCGGCAAAGACCCAGAACATCACCAGCGCAAGTCCCACGGCGCCAGCCGGGTTGCCAAGCAGGTGACCGAGCAGCCCCAGCCGCCGGCGGAAAAGCGCGATCAGCGCGAAGCTCGCCCCCAGCGAAAGCCAGACCGGCCAGAGCCGGGTCGCGATCCGACCGAGGATGCCCTTCGCCTCGGGCGGCACCAGCAGGCCGCCGATCAGGAACGCCGCAAGCACCGCTGCCAGCGCCCAGAGCGACAGGCGCAGGAGCCCGCCCGTCAGCCGTGCGGCCCTGCCGGGGCCGGACCGCGCCGCCTCGGGGCCCGGGCCCATGCGGTATCCGGCCAGCAGCGCCAGCGGATGGGCGAGCGCGGCCAGCGCCAGGGCGATCAGCGCGGCCTCGAGCGCGGGGACCAGCCAGGGGCCGAGCGCGCCGGTCCAGCTCAGAGGCTCCATCCCCGTCCCCTCATGCCACGCGGATCCGCGGGTTCAGAGCCGCATAGCCGATGTCGGACAGCAGTTGCGTCGCCAGCACGACGATCACCGCGACCACTGAAACCGCCAGCAGCAGGTCGATGTCGTTGTTCTGTGCGCCCTGCACCAGAGCGTCGCCGAAGCCCGGATAGACGAACAGCGCCTCGACGATCACCACCCCGGTCAAAAGCCAGGGGAATTGCAGCATGATCACCGTGAAGGGCGCGATCAGCGCGTTCCGCAGCGCATGGCGCAGCACCACGGCACGAAAGCTCAGCCCCTTCAGCCGGGCGGTGCGGATGTATTGCGCGGTCATCACCTCGGCCATCGAGGCCCGCGTCATCCGCGCGATATAGCCCATGCCGTAAAGCGCCACGGTCGCGACCGGCAGGGTGAAGTTCTGGAAGGTCGCGCCCTCGACCGCCGATTTCGCCGAACCCGTGAACCATTTCAGCCCGACCATCGACGAGGCGAAGATCGCGACGAAGATCACGCCCGAGACGTATTCCGGCGTCGAGGTCGTCGCGATCGAGACCGTCGAGAGCCCCCGGTCAAGGACCGAGCCCTCGCGCATCCCGGCCAGCACGCCCACGATCAGCGCCAGCGGCACCATGGTCGCGAAGGCCCAGGCCATCAGCAAACCCGTGCGCTGCAACCGCTCGGCGATCACCTCGGTCACGGGGCGGCGGAACTTGGTCGAATAGCCCCAGTCGCCTTGCAGCACGCCGCAAAAGCGCGGCACCTCTTCCGCGGCAAGCTCGGGATGGCCGCGCAGGCAGCGCCCGCCGACCGCCTGTCCGTCCGCGTCGGTGACAAGCGGGGCTGGCAGCACCCCCAGCCATTCGCCATAGCGCGTCAGCATCGGCGCGCCATAGCCGTTCCGGTCGATCCAGCTGGCGACCTCGGCATCGGTGATCCGCGCACCCGCCTGGGTCTTGGCCAGCTTTTCGAGGTTCGGTTGCAGGTTGGTCAGCAGGAAGACGATGAATGTCATGCACAGCGCCGTCAGCGCCATGACCCCGAGCCGCCTGATGATGAACCCGGCCATGCCGTCCCCCGTCCTTCGCCTGCCGCCCTGTCCGGCCCACGGCCCGGATCAGGCCCAGCCCAGATGGTGGACGTTGATTTCGTATTTCGGATGCATCTCTATGTTCAGCACGCCCGGCTTGGCATGGCGGTACAGCGCGCGGAAATAGGGGATGATGGCGACGCCCTCGTCGACCATGATCCGTTCGAGCTTGGCCATCACCGCGCGCCGCTCGGTATCGTCGGCAATGGCGGTCGCCTGATCCAGGAGCGCGTCGAACTCGGCATTGCGAAAGCCGCATTCGTTCCAGGCGGCGGTCGAGCGATAGGCGAGGTTCAGCAACTGGATGCCGGTTTCGCGATGCGCCCAGTTGGTCGACGAGAACGGGTATTTGGTCCAGTCGTTCCAGAAGGTGGACCCCGGCAGAACCGTCCGGCGCACCTTGAAGCCCGCGTCGCGCAGCTGGGCCGCCACCGCGTCGGTGGTGTTCTTGCGATAGTCGTCGTCGATCGACACCAGCTCGTGCTCGAAGTCCATCATCCCGGCCTCTTCCATCAGCCGGAGCGCCTCGGGGATGTCCTGCCGATGCGCCTCGATCTCGGCATAGTCGGGGTGCACGTCCGGCGCGACGTGGAAGTTGTTGCGCGATTCCCGGCCGCGGCCCGAAATGCCCAGCTCCAGCGGCACCGAATTGTCGATGGCCAGCGCCAGCGCCCGGCGCACGCGCACGTCGGCATAGGGGCGCACGCCGTCGACCTCGGCCTCCTGGTTGGGGCGGATCACCACGGTCGAAGACGTACCGACCGAGCTTTCGACCCAGCCGAGCGCGGAAAAGATGTCGATGAAATCCGACACCGTCTCGTGGGTCACGTCGAACTCGTCGGCATCGGCCCCGGCCAGCCAGGCCGAGGGATCGGTGCCATAGTCGAGAAACTCGATCCGGTCGAGCCAGGCGCCGTCGCCCCAATAGCTGTGCTCGGGATTGCGCACCAGCACGATGCGCTCGCCGACCTTGAACTCCTCGAACATGTAGGCGCCGGTGCCGATGCCGTGATCGGCGACCGAGGTGCCGATCTTGTCGCGATGCATCACCGCCGCCGGATAGTCGGCCATGCCGAACATCAGTGTGCCGTCGGGCCGCAAGAGGTGCAGCCGGACGGTCAGGTCGTCGACGATCTCGATGGCGCCTTCGGCCGCCTTGCCATCCTCGACCATCGCGGCCATCCGGGAGGGCATGGAATTGCCCTCGACCGAGGTGTCGCACCAGCCGTCGAGGTTCGCGGCAACATCCTTCGCGGTGAAGGGCTCGCCGGTGTTCCAGGTCACGCCGGGGCGGACGTGCAGGGTGTATTCGGTCGCGTCCTCATTGGCCTGCCAGCGTTCCAGCAGCATCGGGCGCAGCGTCCCGTCGCGCTTGAGTTCGACCAGGTATTCGATGATGCCACGGGTTTCATTGGCCTTTTCCGACCAGTCATAGGTGCGCGGGTCGGCCAGTTCGCGGCAATCCATCTGGATCCTCAGCGTGCCGCCCCGCTGGGGCACGGTCTGGGCACGGGCGGGTTCGGGCTGGCCGATCAGCGCATAGGCGGCGGCCGATGTCAGGCCCAGAGCCGTCGCCCGGCCCAGAAACTCGCGCCGGTCCATCAGACCCGCCCGATGCTCGCGGGCATACATCCGCGCGGCCGGGTGGGTCCGGTCGGACCGGGCGTCGGCGCGGCTGGAAGGCGTGGTCATGGCTCGGATCTCCCTGTCAGTGGCGTCAGGCCGGTCGTGCGGCGCCGGTCCCGGCTTTTCCTGCGTCCTGCCGGGGCCCGTCCCGGCGGGGTGTGTCGCGATCGCTTCTTGCAGGAAAGACGACATCCCTTCGCGATGCAACCCTTGGCCCGGTCGCCGTATGGGCCGACGGAGCCGCCGCCCTCGCCTAGTGGCCCTTCCGGAAGGTGGTGGGCGAGGCACCGGCACGGGCCTGGAAGGCGCGGGTGAAATAGGCGGGCGAGGCATAGCCCAGGGCCGAGGCGATTTCCTTGATCGGGGCGCGTGTATCGGCCAGGAGCCGCTGCGCCTCGCTGATCTTGCGTTCGGCCAGCAGGTCCGAGGCGGTGCGCCCGCAGGTGCGGTTGCAGACCCGGGTCAGGTGGGTCGGCGTGACCCCCAGCTCGGCCGCGTAATCCGACACCGACTTGGCCGAGCGGAAGTCCTTTTCGACCAGCGCGGCAAAGCCCGAGGCCAGGCGGCGGGCCGAATCCGGGCGGCGGGGCCCGTCTTCCTCGAGCAGGATCTGGCGGTCGAGCCAGACCGAGACCAGCCCGGCCAGATGGCGGATCGCGCGCTTGGATTCGGGGCGTCGGCCGTCAAGCTCGCGCTGCAGGCTTTCGACCAGGATCGTCAGTTCGGCCTGCACCGCCCCGTCGCGGATGCGCAGGTGATGCGGCCCGTCGGGCAGCTCCATGTCGGGCATGCCGGAAAAGACGATGGCGGTACCATAGACCTGGCTGGTCATCTCGAAGCCGTGCATGGTGTGGGCCGGGATGAAGACCGCGTTATGCGCGCCATAGCCGCGCGTCACGCCCCCCACGGTGATCCGGCCCTGGCCCTTGGTGATCCACAAGAGCTGCGGGGCGGAATAGCTGCGCATCGCTTCCACCCGCCACCGGCTTCCATTGGTCAGACGCGAAAACGGGATCAGGCGAAGTTCGGCAAAAAGCGACATTCAGGGAAATCCCGGGCAGCGTCGGGTCACGGCGGTTCGAACGGGGCAAGTCTGGTGCGATTCGGACCCTCGGTAAAGTGTCGCTGCGGTTGCAAAAGGGATGCCTGCCGCCCTGTGGCGCGGTTGCCGCGCGACGCGGCCCTCGACGCGATCTGCGGCTCAGCCCGCAGGCCAGCGCGGCCAGTGCCCCAGCCGCGACCGGAACCAGGTGCGCTGGCGCTTGGCATATTGGCGCGAGGCGATCTTGGCGGCCGCCACCGCCTCGGCCAGCGTCATCTCGCCCCGCAGATGCGCCACCAGATCGGGCGCGCCGATGGCCTTGGCCGACAGGAGGCCCGCATCCCAGCGGGGCAGGTTGGCCCGCACCTCGTCCAGCGCGCCTTCCGCGATCATCCGCTCGAAGCGCGCGTCGATCCGGGCGTTCAGCCAGTCGCGCCCGGCCTCGATCACCAGAGGCTGCGCGGCACTTAGCGGCAGCAGCGGGGGCGGGGTTTCGTCCTGCCAGGCGGCAAGTCCGCGGCCGGTGGCGCGCTGCACCTCCCAGGCGCGCTGGACGCGGGCCGGATTGCGCCGGTCGATCCGGTCGAGCGTGGCGGGATCGAGCCCGGCCAGCAGCGCCTCGACCCCTTCGGCGGCCAGACGCCGGTCGGCCTCGGCGCGGATCTCGGGCGGGGTCGCCGGGATCTCGGCCAGACCCTCGGTCAGCGCGGTGAAGTAAAGCCCGGTGCCGCCGACGATGATGGGCCGGTCGGGGCCCTCCAGCAGCGGCGCCAGGTCGCGCAGCCAGTGGCCGACGGAATAGTCGGCATCGAAGGGAACATGGCCGTAAAGCGCATGCGGCACGCGGGCCTCTTCATCGGGCGTGGGGCGGGCGGTCAGTACCCGCCAGCCCTCGAAGACCTGCAACGCATCGGCATTGACGATGACGCCGCCCCGGGCCTCGGCGATGGCCAGCGCCAGCGCCGACTTGCCGCTGGCGGTCGGCCCCGCGATCAGAACCGGCCTGTCGGGGTCCAGATCGGGCAGCCCCGCTGCCCCGGTTCCGGTCCGATGGGCGTTGAACCCGTCCCGCTTTTCCGACATGGTGCCGCCCGACTGACATTCCTGAAAACAGAGGCAGACCATATGAGCGACGGCAGCGCCGATCAACCGAAGCCGGCCTATAACCGCGTGCTTCTGAAAATCTCGGGCGAAGCGCTGATGGGCGATCAGGGCTTCGGCCTGCACCCGCCGACGGTCGAGCGGATCGCCCGCGAGGTCAAGGCGGTGCGCGATCTGGGCGTCGAGATCTGCATGGTGATCGGCGGCGGCAACATCTTCCGCGGGCTGCAGGGCTCGGCCCAGGGGATGGAGCGCACGACCGCCGACTATATGGGCATGCTGGCGACCGTGATGAACGCGCTGGCGATGCAATCGGCGCTGGAGGGTCTCGGCGTCTTCTGCCGGGTCATTACCGCGATCCGCATGGACGAGGTGGCCGAGCCCTATATCCGCCGCCGCGCGGTGCGGCACCTGGAAAAGAAGCGCGTCATCATCTTCGCGGCTGGCACCGGGAACCCCTATTTCACGACCGATACCGCCGCCACGCTGCGCGCCAACGAAATGGCCTGCGAGGCGATCTTCAAGGGCACCAAGGTCGACGGGGTCTATGACAAGGACCCGGTCAAGCATGACGATGCCGTGCGCTATGACGAGATCACCTATGACGACTGTCTTGTGAAGAATCTCAAGGTGATGGACGCCTCGGCGATTGCGCTCGCCCGCGACAACGACCTGCCGATCATCGTCTTCAGTCTGGACGAGCCGGGCGGCTTCCGCGGCATCCTTGCCGGGCAAGGCACCTATACAATCGTGCACGGATAGCGGTATAGCAACCAAAACACGCGACTTCACGAGGCAACGGGAAGAAAGACCATGGCGGAAGACGAGCTGGACATCGACCTTGACGACCTGACCCGCCGGATGGACGGCGCGATGGCGTCGCTCAAGCACGAGTTTTCCTCGCTCCGGACGGGGCGCGCCTCGGCCAGCATGCTGGACCCGGTCATGGTCGAGGCCTATGGCGCGCCGACCCCGATCAACCAGGTGGGCACCGTCAACGTGCCCGAGCCGCGCATGGTCACCATCAATGTCTGGGACAAGGCGATGGTGAACAAGGTCGAGAAGGCGATCATGGAATCGGGCCTCGGGATCAACCCGCAGACCAATGGCACCATCATCATGCTGCCGATCCCCGAGCTGAACGAAGAGCGCCGCCGCGAGCTGACCAAGGTCGCCGCCCAATATGCCGAACAGGCCCGCGTGGCCGTGCGCAACGTGCGCCGCGACGGCATGGAGCAGCTCAAGAAGGCCAAGGCCGCCGGCATGAGCGAGGACGACAACAAGATCTGGCATGACGAGATCCAGACCCTGACCGACAAGTACATCGCCCAGGTCGACAAGGCGCTCGAGACCAAGCAGCAAGAGATCATGCAGGTCTGACCCCGGTCGGACCCGCAGGATCGGAAAGGGGGCGGCGTGGCCGCGAAGGACAACAACCAGAGCGGACCCGCCCATGTCGCCGTCATCATGGACGGCAACGGCCGCTGGGCGCAGATGCGCGGGCGGCCGCGGCTTTTCGGCCATCAGGCCGGGGCGCGGCGGGTGCGCGAGATCGTCGAGGCCTGTCCCGATCTCGGCATCCGCTATCTGACGATCTTCGCCTTCTCGACCGAGAACTGGCGCCGGACCCAGGTCGAGGTGACCGGGCTGATGACGCTGTTTCGCCGCTACATCCAGAAAGAGGCCACGGCGCTGCTGGAAAAGGGCGTGCGGGTGCGGTTCATCGGCGACCGCGACCGGCTTGATCCCAAGCTTGTCGGCATGATGCACGCGCTGGAAGAGATCACCGCCGGCAACGAGCTGGTGAACCTGACGGTCGCCATCAACTATGGCGGCCGCGACGAGGTGGCGCGCGCCACCAAGCGGCTGGCGCGCGAGGTGGCGGCCGGGCGGCTCGATCCCGAGGACGTGGATGCGGAAACGCTGGCGCATTTCCTCGATACCTGCCTGCTGCCCGACCCCGATCTGGTGATCCGCACCTCCGGCGAGGCGCGGATCTCGAACTTTCTGCTATGGCAGTCGGCCTATGCGGAATACGAATTCACGCCCGTGCTCTGGCCCGATTTCACGGCGGCGCATTTCGCCGAGATCGTCGGGAATTACAGCGCGCGCGAGCGGCGCTATGGAGCGGTTCTGAGCTGATGTCTGCGGGTGGGTCCTGGGAAGACCTGCTGCCCCGGCTGGGGTCGGCAGTGGTAATGGCGGCCGTCGGGATTCTGGCGGTCTGGCTGGGCGGGGTCTGGTTTACCGGGCTCGCCGCGCTGGTCTCGGGCACGATGGTCTGGGAACTGACGCGGATGATGGTGCCGGGCGCGGCCGGGCGGCTGCCGATCCAGATGGCGCTGGTCTCGGGGGCGGCGGTTTTCGTTGCCTGGCTCCTGCCGCCCTATGCGGCCTTCCCGCTGCTGGCCATTCCCTGCGTGATCGGCGCCTGGCAGCTGCCGCGCGACCGAGGGCTTTATCTGGCCTTTGCCATGGCGATGCTGGTCACCGGCTACGGGCTGGCGACATTCCGCGCCGATCACGGTGTCGTCTGGCTCGTGTGGCTGATCCTCGTGGTGATCGCGACCGATGTGGCGGGGTACTTCGCGGGCCGCTTCATCGGCGGGCCCAAGTTCTGGCCGAAGGTCAGCCCCAAGAAGACCTGGTCCGGCATCCTGGGCGGCTGGTTCGCCGCGATGCTGATCGGGCTGATCTTCCTCACGTTCACCAATGCGGGGCCCGATCTGCCCTGGATCTCGATGCTTCTGTCTTTCGCCAGCCAGATGGGCGATGCCGCCGAAAGCGCGCTAAAACGCCGCGTCGGCGTGAAAGACAGCTCGTCGCTCTTGCCCGGCCATGGCGGATTGTTCGACAGGTTCGACGGTCTGCTGGGCGCCTCCCTGTTCATGCTTCTGGTGGCTCAGCTCGTCTACGTCCCTGAAGTGAGGTTCTGAACGGCATGCAACGACGGCGGATCACCGTATTCGGTGCGACCGGGTCTATCGGCGAGAACACCATCGACCTTCTGACCCGGCAGGGCGGGGCCGACAGCTATGACGTGGTGGCGCTGAGCGGCGGGCGAAACGTCAAGCGTCTGGCCGAGCAGGCCATCGCGCTGAAGGCCGACCTGGCCGTGACCGCCTTCGACGACTGTCTGGACGATCTGAGGGCCGCCCTGGCCGGATCGGGGGTCGAGGCGGCGGCGGGGCAGGCCGCTCTGATCGAGGCCGCGGCCCGGCCCGCCGACTGGATCATGTCGGCCATCGTGGGCTTTGCCGGGCTCGCGCCGGGGCTGAAGGCGCTGGAGCATGGCACGACGCTGGCGCTGGCGAACAAGGAAAGCCTGGTCGCCGCCGGGCCGCTGCTGCTGGGCGCCGCCGCGAAACACGGCGCGCGGGTCTTGCCGGTCGACAGCGAACATTCGGCTGTCTTTCAGGCGCTGGTGGGCGAGGATATGGCGGCGGTCGAGCGGGTGATCATCACCGCCTCGGGCGGCGCCTTCCGCGACTGGCCGATCGAGGATCTGGCCAGGGCGACGCCCGAACAGGCTTCGTCGCATCCGAACTGGGCGATGGGCCAGCGCATCACCATCGATTCCGCCTCGATGTTCAACAAGGGCATGGAGCTGATCGAGACCAAGGAATATTTCGGGATCGCGCCTTCCAAGATCGAGGCTCTGGTCCATCCGGAATCCCTGATCCACGCCATGGTGGGCTATCGCGACGGCGCGATCATGGCCCATGTCGGCCCGCATGACATGCGCCATGCCATCGGCTATGCGCTGAACTGGCCCGAGCGCGCGGCGCTGCCGGTCGAGCGGCTGGACCTCGCGAAGATCGGCCAGATGACCTTCCGCCCGGCCTGCGAGACGCGCTGGCCCGCGCTCAGGATCGCCCGCGAGGTGATGGAGGCGGGCGGCTATGCCGGGGCGGCCTTCAACGCGGGCAAGGAAGCCGCGCTTGATGCGTTTCTGGCGCGCGAGATCGGATTCACGCAAATGTCCGACGTGGTTGCGGCCGTGCTCGACCGGCTTTCGGCCGATGCCGGGCTTATGAAATCGGACCTCAGCCTTGAGAAAGTGCTGCATGTGGACCATCTCGCACGGGAAGAGGCCGCGCGGATCGTCCGGTCCCTGCAGCACTGAACAGAAATAGGCTGGACGTCTTGGATATTGCTTCGCTGATTCCCTCTTTCGGGAATGCCGCCTTCACCGTCGTTGCCTTTGTGGTGGCGCTGTCGGTCATCGTCACCGTCCATGAATACGGGCATTACATCGTCGGCCGCTGGACCGGGATCCGGGCCGAGGTGTTCTCGCTCGGCTTCGGGCCGGTGCTGGTCTCTCGGGTCGACCGGCGCGGCACGCGCTGGCAGATCGCGGCGCTGCCGCTAGGCGGCTATGTGCGGTTCCTGGGCGATTCCGACGGTGCCAGCGGCAAGGACGCCGCCGCCATCGCCGGAATGGAAGCGGACGAAAGGCGCCACACTATGCACGGCGCGCCGCTCTGGGCGCGGGTTTTGACGGTGGCGGCGGGGCCGGTTTTCAACTTCGTGCTGTCGATTGCGGTCTTCGCGATGCTGGCGGTGGTCAGCGGGGTCGCGATCGAGCCGCCGACCGTCGGCAAGCTGCAGCCCTTGCCCGCGGCGCAATCGGCGCTGCGCGAGGGCGACACGATCCTCGCGCTCGATGGCCGCGCGACGCCCGATTACACCGCCTTCTACGATGCCGTGGCGGCTCTGCCGGTCGACGGCGAAACCGCCTATCTGGTGCGCCGCGACGGGGTCGAGCAGGAGGTCGCCGGGCCCTATCCCTTCCCGCCGGTGGTCTCGGCGATCCAGCCGAAATCGGCGGCGATGGAGGTCGGGCTGAAGGAAGGCGACGTGATCACCGCCATCGACGGCCAGCCGATCCGCGCCTTCCGCCAGTTGCAGGACGTGGTGACCGCCTCGGAAGGCGCGCCCATCGCCCTGACCGTCTGGCGCGACGGCGAGACCTTGAGCTTTTCGCTGACGCCCAAGCGGATGGACATGCCCGATCCCGAGGGCGGGTTCGAGACGCGCTGGCTGATCGGCATGACCGGCGGGCTGGCCTTCGAGCCCGCGACCCGGATGGCCGGGCCGCTGGAGGCCGTGTCCTACGGCGCGGACCAGCTGGGCTTCATCGTGACATCGAGCCTGTCGGGCCTGTATCACATGATCGCGGGCAAGATCAGTTCCTGCAACCTGTCGGGGCCGCTCGGTATCGCCGAATCCTCGGGCGCGGCCGCCAGCCAGGGGCTGGAAAGCTTCGTCTGGTTCATCGCCATGCTCTCGACCGCGGTCGGGCTTCTGAACCTCTTTCCGATCCCGGTGCTCGATGGCGGGCATCTGGTCTTCTACGCCTATGAGGCCGTGGTGGGGCGCCCGCCCAGCGACAAGGCGCTGAGGGTGCTGATGGCCGCCGGTTTCGCCCTGCTGATCGGGTTGATGGTCTTCGCGCTTACGAACGACATCTTCTGCCCCTGAGCCCGGCAGGGAGCCGCCTGCGCCCGCCGCGGGGCCGTGCCCGGGGCGCGCGAGCGGTGCCCCGCCGCCAAATTGATGCCCCATTCCCCGTCTAGCCTCCGGCCCAACGGTCGAATGCAAAGGCAGGACGGATATGACACAGGCAACGGGTCTGAACGGAATGGGCGAGGGGCACGGCACGCTGGTGCTGCTGTTCGATCTGAACTGGGACCGGGTGATCTTTCCCGCCGGGATCGCGCTGGCACTGATCGCGGGCAGCTATCTGGCCAGTTTCGCCCCGCTCTGAACCGTCTTCGGGGGCGGTCCGGGCCGCGTGCCCCGCAACGCTGTCAGCCTGCCCGCAGGGGGCGCTCTTCGGCGACGGGGGATGCGGCCTCCGGGGCCCTGGCCGTCTGCGGCGCCGGGGCTGCGCCCGGCTCTGGCCGGACCGGCGGCCTTTCCCCGACAAGATCCTGTGAGGAAGCGCGGCAACGATCGGCCATTTTCCTGTCCTCGGCCTTTTGACAAAGCCCGGCCCGCAAGCTAGCAAGGCGGAAAGAAAACGTCACCTTGGGACGGGCACATGACCAAATCTTCGCAGGGATTTCTCGGCACCCGGCCGGGGGCGCGCAACCTCACCTTATCGGCCGTCGCGGTCGCCGTGGGGCTTGGCGCGGGGGTGCCGCAGCTGGCCATGGCGCAAAGCTACAGCTTTTCCAATGTGCGCGTCGAAGGTAACGAGCGGGTCGATGCCTCGACCGTGGCGAGCTATGCCAACATCTCGCGGGGCGAAACGATCTCGGCGGCGCGTCTGAACGATGCCTATCAGGCCGTTGTCGACAGCGGCCTTTTCGAATCCGTCGAACTGGTGCCGCAGGGCGGGACGCTGGTCATCAAGGTCACCGAATATCCGACCGTCAACCGCATCAGCTTCGAGGGCAATGCCCGGATCAAGGACGAGGATCTGCAGAAGATCGTCCAGACCCAGTCGCGGCGGGTCTATTCGCCGTCCACCGCCGAAGCCGACGCCTCGGCCATCGCCGCCGCCTATGAACAGTCCGGCCGCATTGCCGCCACCGTTACGCCCCGCATCATCGAACGCTCCGACAACCGCGTCGATCTGGTCTTCGAGATCGCCGAAGGCGCCGTGGTCGAGATCGAGCGGATTTCGTTTGTCGGCAACCGCGCCTATTCCGAAGGCCGCCTGCGCCGGGCGCTGGGGACCAAGCAGGCGGGCCTGCTGCGCCGTCTGATCCGTTCGGATACCTTCGTCGCCGACCGGATCGAGTTCGACAAGCAGGTGCTGAAGGACTTCTATACCTCGCGCGGCTATGTCGATTTCCAGGTGTTGTCGGTCACGCCCGAACTGACCCGCAACCGCGACGCCTATCTGCTGACCTTCAATATCCGCGAGGGGCAGAAGTTCAATTTCGGCAAGATCACCACCTCGTCGGACCTGACCGAGGTCGATCCCGACGAGTTCCAGGCGGCCGCCCGGGTCAAGGAAGGCGATACCTACACGCCCTCGGCCATCGAGACGACGGTCGCCCGGATGGAACGGCTGGCGGTGCAGAAGGGGCTGAACTTCATCCGCATCACCCCGCGTGTCACCCGCAACGATCGCGACCTGACGCTGGATGTCGACTTTGTGGTCGAGCGCGGTCCGCGGCTTTTCGTCGAGCGCATCGACATCGAGGGCAACGCCACCACGCTCGACCGCGTGGTGCGGCGGCAGTTCAACACCGTCGAGGGCGACCCCTTCAACCCGCGCGAGATCCGGCAGACCGCCGACCGCATCCGCGCGCTCGGCTTTTTCTCGACCGCCGATGTCTCGGCGCGCGAGGGCACCAGCCCCGACCAGATGATCATCGACGTCAATGTCGAGGAACAGCCGACCGGGACGCTGTCCTTCGGCCTGAGCTATTCGCAGACCGACGGGGCGGGCGCCGCGCTTTCGTTCAGCGAAAACAACTTCCTCGGCCGCGGCCAGTACCTGAGCGCCCGGATCGACACCGGCACCGACAACGCGACCTCGCGGTTTGTCTTCATCGAGCCGGCTTTCCTGGGACGCGACGTGCGCTTCCGCTTCGGGGCCACCTATGCCCAGACCGATACCGGCAAATACGACAGCGAATACGAGACCCAGAAGATCGAGATCTCGCCCTCGCTGGAATTCCCGATCTCGGAAAACGGGCGGTTCGAGCTGCGCTACGCGATCGGCGAAAACACCTTCAAGAATTATGAGGGCGATTCCGAGGTGCTGGCCCGCGAGGCCGACGATCCCGGCCAGACCTTCTCGAAGGTCGGCTACGGCTTCACCTACGACACCCGCCGCACCGGGCTCGACCCCAATTCGGGGATCGTGCTGAAGTTCAACCAGGACTATGCCGGGCTTGGCGGCGATCTGGAATTCATCGAGACCACGGCTCTGGCGGGCGTCCAGCGCATGGTCTGGAACGAAGAGGTCACGCTGCGCGCCGAGCTTGAGGGCGGGGCGCTGACCATGCTGGGCGATTCCGAAAGCCGGGTGACCGAACGCTACTTCCTGAACGGCAAGATGCGCGGTTTCGACGGCAACGGTCTTGGGCCCCGCGAAGGCGACGAGGCGTTGGGCGGCAACATGTATGCCGTCGCCCGGTTCGAGGCGGAATTCCCGCTGGGCCTGCCCGCGGAATATGGCATCACCGGCGGCCTCTTTGCCGATTTCGGCACGGTCTGGGGGCTGGACAATACCAGCACCTCCTCGGGTCCCGTCGATGACGACTTCCACCTGCGGTCCGCGGTGGGGGTGTCGCTCTTCTGGAAGACCCCGCTCGGCCCGCTGCGCTTCAACTTCTCGAAGGCGGTCATGAAAGAGGACTACGACGAAGAACAGAACTTCGACTTCACGATCTCGACGAGGTTCTGAGCCGATGCGCCGGGCGGGTCGCGGATGGGCGCTGGCCGCCGCGGTGGCGCTTGGCCTTGCCGGTCCGGCGCTGGCGCAGGACGGGCGTCCGGTCTTTCTCAGCCCGATCCTGACGCTCGATCAGGACCGTCTGTTCCAGGACAGCAAGGCGGGGCAGGCCGTCGAGCAGGCGCTTGAGGCCGAAGCCGCCGCCCTGGCCGCCGAGAACCGGCGGATCGAAAGCGAGCTTGTGGCCGAGGAACGCGCGCTGACCGAACAGCGCGCCACCGTGCCGCCCGACCAGTTCCGGCCGCTGGCCGAGGCCTTCGACACCAAGGTCGAAACGATCCGCGCCGCGCAGGAGCGCAAGGCGCGCGAGCTGACCCAGCGCCGCGAGGAGGAACGCCAGGACTTCTTCCGCAAGGCGCTGCCGGTTCTCGCCGAGATCGTGCGCGAGCGGGGGGCCGTCGCGGTTCTGGCCCGCGAGGCGGTGATCCTGTCGGCCGGTCAGGTCGACATCACCACGGACGCCATCGCGCTTCTGGACGAGCGGGTCGTGATCGGCCCCGATGGCGCACAATCGGAAGCGCCTGACGCCGCCGAAGATGCCCCCGCCACCCCGCCCGGGCCCGCGTCGCCGGGGGCGGCCGCGCCGTCCGAGCCTCCGTCGCCGGGGTCCGCCTCGCCGGACGAACCGGCCGGACGCGGCGACTAGGCGTCGCTTGTCTCGGATCGGACGAGTTGATACTGCGCTCCGTACCGCGTGAAGAAAGCATATTCGCAATGTGCAAGGAGACAGGCTCGATGTCCGACAGTCAGGTCCTTGAGGCCGATATCGACGAAATCCAGAAGATTTTGCCGCACCGCTATCCGTTTCTGATGATCGACCGGGTGACGGACATCGTCCCGGGCCAGAGCGCCGTCGGGATCAAGAACGTCTCGATCAACGAGCCGCATTTCCAGGGACATTTCCCGTCGAAGCCGATCATGCCCGGGGTTCTGATCGTCGAAGCCATGGGCCAGACCGGCGGAGTTCTTGTCGGCAAGTCGGTGGACCTGTCCGAAGATGACCTGCTCGTCTATTTCATGGCGATGGACAAGTGCAAGTTCCGCCGGATGGTCGTCCCCGGCGACAGGCTCGAGCTGCATGTGACGGTCAAGCGCGGCGGGTCGAAGAAGGTCAAGATCTGGAAATTCGAAGGTGTCGCCAAGGTCGGCGACGAGATCGCGGCCGAAGCCGAATTCACCGCGATGATGGACATCAACCCGGAGTAAGCCCCCATGGCGATCGACCCCAGCGCCACGATCCACCCCTCGGCCCTTGTCGAGGACGGTGCCGAGATCGGCCCCGGGGCCACGGTCGGCCCGTTCTCGGTGATCGGGCCGAAGGTCCGGCTTGGGCCGGATGTGGTGGTCAAAAGCCACGCGGTGGTGACCGGGCTGACCGAGATCGGCGAGGGGACGGTGATCTTTCCCTTCGCCAATATCGGCGACATCCCGCAGGACCTGAAATACCGTGGCGAGGAAACCCGGCTGATCGTGGGCAAGCGCAACCGCATCCGCGAGGCGGTGACCATGAACACCGGCACCGAGGGCGGCGGCGGCATCACCCGGGTCGGCGACGATTGCCTGTTCATGACCGGCAGCCATGTCGGACATGACGTGCAGGTCGGCAATGGCGTGATCGTGGCCAATCACGCGGCCTTTGCCGGGCATTGCATCATCGGCGACAATGTCGTCATCGGCGGGCTTGCGGGTATCCATCAATGGGTGCGGATCGGGCAGGGTGCGATCATCGGCGCGCTGACCATGGTCACCAATGACGTGATCCCCTTTGGGCTGGTGCAGGGGCCGCGCGGTGTGCTGGACGGGCTGAACCTTGTCGGGCTCAAGCGCCGCGGCGTCGCGCGCGAGGACATCGCGGCGCTTCGGGCGGCCTTCCAGCATCTTGCCGAGGGCGAGGGCACCTTCCATGAACGCGCGCGCCACCTGGCCGAGACCGCCGACAGCGGCTATGTGCGCCAGATGGTCGAATTCGTGCTGGCCGATACCGACCGGTCCTTCCTGACGCCGAAACCCTGACGACGCGCCTGGAAAGGCCCAGACCGGAGCGATGAGCGTGCCCATGCCCGAGACGACCCCCGAAACTCCTTCCAAGACCGCACCCGTTCCCGGAACCACGGCCCTGATCGCCGGGGGCGGCGCGCTGCCCGCGCATCTTGCCCGCGCCATGGAGGCTGCGGGAATGCCCTTCCTGATCGCCCAGATCGAGGGCTTCGCGATGGACGAGGCCGACCGCTGGCCGGTCGAGACCTTCGCGCTGGAACGTCTGGCGGTGCTGTTCGATCTGCTGCACGGTCGCGGCGTGACCCGGGTGGTGCTGGCCGGAACGATCCGGCGGCCCCGGCTCGACCCCGAGCGGATCGACCCGCGCACCGCCCAGCTTCTGCCGCGCATCCTGCCCTATCTGGCGCAGGGCGATGACGGTCTCTTGCGCGCGGTGATCGCGCTGTTCGAGGAGGACGGGTTTGCCGTCGTCGGCGCCGATGCGGTCGCGCCCGATCTGCTGCCCGCGCCGGGCGTTCTGACCGGGGTCGCGCCCTCGAAAGCCGACGAGAAGGATGCGGCCCGCGCCGCCGCCATCGTCGAGGGGCTCGGCGCGGTCGATGTCGGGCAGGGCGCGGTGGTGGCGCAGGGGCTGTGCCTCGCGGTCGAGACGCTGCCCGGAACCGATGCGATGCTGGCCTTCGTCGCCGAGGCGGCGGCGGGCTGCCGTCCCGACCCCAAGGGCGCGCGGGGCGTCGTCTACAAGGCGCCGAAGCCCCGGCAGGACCGCCGGGTCGATCTGCCCGCCATCGGGCCCGCGACGATCGAGGCCGCCCATCGCGCGGGGCTGGCCGGGATCGTGCTGGAGGCGGGCGGCGTGATGGTTCTGGATCGTCCCGAAACCGTGGCGCGGGCCGAGGCGCTGGGGGTCTTCCTCTGGGTCCGGGAGCCGTGACGCGGCTTTTCTTCATCGCGGGCGAGCCTTCGGGCGATGCGCTCGGGGCGGCGCTGATCGCCGGGCTGAAAGAGCTTGATCCGGGACTCGAAATCCACGGGGTGGGCGGGCCGCTGATGCAGGCCGAGGGGCTGGAAAGCCTCTTTCCGATGGACGAGCTGTCGGTGATGGGCATCGCCGAGGTGCTGCCGCGCTATGCGGCACTGATGCGGCGGATCAAGGAATGCGCGGCCGAGGTCGTGCGGCTGTCGCCCGATGCGCTGGTGACCATCGACAGCCCGGATTTCTGCCTGCGGGTGGCGCGCCGGGTCAAGGCGCAAAGCCATGTGCGCACGGTCCATTACGTGGCGCCGACGGTCTGGGCCTGGCGGCCGGGGCGGGCGGCGCGGATGGCCGAGGCGGTCGATCAGGTGCTGGCGCTGTTCCCGTTCGAGCCGCCCTATATGGAAGCCGCCGGGATGCGTTGCGATTTCGTCGGGCATCCGGTGGTGGCCCAGCCGCGCGCCTCGGACCAGGAGGCCCGCGCCTTCCGCGACCGGCACGGCATCGCGGCCGACGCGGCGCTCTGCCTCGTGCTGCCGGGGTCGCGCGCGGGCGAGGTCGACCGTCTGGCGCCGGTCTTCGGCACGGCCCTGCAGACGGTCGCGTCCCAGCATCCGGGGCTGCGCGTCGTGGTGCCGACGACGGCGGGCGTGGCCGAGAGGGTCGCGGGCCTGACCGCCGCCTGGCCCGGCGCGCCGGTGCTGATCGACCCGCGCGCCGATGGCACTGCCGCGGCTGCCGCCAAGCGCGCCGCCTTCGCCGCGGCCGATCTGGCGCTGGCCGCCTCGGGTACCGTGTCGCTGGAACTGGCCGCGTCGGAAACGCCCATGGTCATCGCCTATGACATGAACTGGCTGAGCCGGCAGATCATCTGGCGGATGGTGCGGCTCGATACCGTGACGCTGGTCAATATCGTCAGCGAAACCCGCGCGGTTCCCGAATTTCTGGGCGAGGCCTGCCAGCCCGGCCCGATTGCCGCGGCGCTGTGCCTGCTGCTGGAGGACCCGGCCTACCGCGCGCCCCAGATCGAGGCGATGCGCGTCACGATGGAGCGGCTCGGCCAAGGCGGCGAGGCGCCGGGGCGGCGTGCCGCGCGCGCGGTGCTGGACGGTCTGGCGACGGCGCGGCGGGGCTGACCCGGCTCAGGGCGCCTCGACGATTCCCTGCATCCGCGTCAGCACCTCGGGCATCGTGCTTTGCACCAGCTCGATGATCTGCGGCTGCTGCGCGTTCAGCACCTTGGGCAGCTTCTGCATGACCGACCGGCCCTCGGGCGTGGCGTAGAAGTCGCGCAGCGCCTCGATTTCGTCCAGCGTCATCAGATCGGCCATCAGCTCGTCTTGCGACAGCATCAGCGCGCGCAGCCGGTCGGTATAGATCTCGGCGTAAAGCGCCTCGATCCGCGACAGTTGCGACGGGGTCAGGCGGGTGCCGCCAGCCTCGATGCTGGACACCGCCGGGCGCCACATCGAGCGCACGATTTCCTCGAGATCCATGTCGGCCACGGCGCGCTGGACATAGTCATGGGCCGCCTCCAGCCGGTCTTGGCGGGTTTCGTCGGCCCAAAGCGGCGCGGCGAGGACAAGCCCGGCAAGGGCAATGACAAGGGCAGGGCGCATCCGCTGGGTCTCCGTTCGATCCGCTTCGCGCTCAGGATGCAGGGCGGGCGCGGGGGGCTCAACCCCGATTCGCGCCGCGCCAGATCCAGCCGCCGCCCAGAACCCGGCTGCCCCCGGTTTCATAAAGCACGCAGGCTTGCCCGGGGCTCACACCCTCTTCGGGGGTCAGCAGCTCGACCTCGGCCTCGGTCTCGGACAGCGGTCGCAGGATCGCCGCGCGCGGCGGCCGGGTCGAGCGCACCTTGACCGAAACCTCCCATTCGGGCCGCGAGGTCAGGGGGGCATCGCCCAGCCAGTTGATTTCGCGGGCCGGAACGATGCGGGTCGACAGCATTTCCTTTGGGCCGACCACGACCTGCCGCGCATCGACATCGAGCCGCACGACATAAAGCGGCTCGTCGAGTCCGCCGATCCCCAGCCCGCGTCGCTGGCCGATGGTGTAATGGATCACGCCCTTGTGGGTGCCCAGCACCCGGCCATCGGCATGGACGATCTCGCCCGGTTCGGCGGCTCCCGGGCGCAGCTTTTCGATTACCGAGGCATAGTTGCCCTCGGGCACGAAGCAGATGTCCTGGCTGTCGGGCTTGTCCGCGACCGGCAGCCCGTATTTCGCGGCCAGCGCCCGGGTCGCGTCCTTGTTGGGCAGGTGCCCCAGCGGGAATCGCAGATAGTCAAGCTGGTCGGGCGTGGTCGAGAACAGGAAATAGGACTGGTCGCGCGCCGGATCGGCCGCGCAATGCAACTCGGCCCCGTTCGGCCCCAGCTTGCGCTGGATGTAATGACCGGTCGCCATGCAGTCGGCGTCCAGATCCTTGGCCGTCGCCAGCAGGTCGCGAAACTTGACCCGCTCGTTGCAGCGGATGCAGGGCACCGGGGTCGCGCCCGCCAGATAGCTGTCGGCGAATTCCTCGATCACCGCATCGCGGAAGACGTTTTCATAATCGAGCACATAGTGCGGAAAGCCCACGCTTTCGGCCACCCGGCGGGCATCGTGGATGTCGCGTCCCGCGCAGCAGGCCCCCTTCTTGGCCAGGGCCGCGCCATGGTCGTAAAGCTGCAAGGTGATTCCCACCACGTCATAGCCTTCCTCGGCCAGCATCGCGGCCACAACCGAACTGTCCACGCCGCCGGACATCGCGACCAGCACGCGGGTTTCGGAAACGGGCTTTGCAAAGCCCAGCGAGTTCAGAGCGCGCGGGGCGCCGTCGCGTGGCATCGTGGGAACTCCAGGGAACAAGTCTCGGGCAATATAGGAAAATGCGAGATACTCTCAAGACCCGCCTTCACCCACCTTTAAGCAGGAAAACGCCACCCTCGCGCCGGATTTGCAAGGGATAAGTAGCCATGTTCCTGAAACGTATCGACGGGCCCCGTACCGTCTCCTTGCCTGATGGCACCACCATGAGCCGCGCCGACCTTCCCCCGGTCGACACCCGACGCTGGGTGGCCAGCCGCAAGGCGGCCGTGGTCAAGGCGGTCGCCGCGGGCCTGATCTCCGAGGAGGAGGCGCTTGATCGCTACACCCTGTCCGCCGAGGAATTTTCCAGCTGGAAGAAGGCCGTACGCGAGTTCGGGATCGCCGGGCTCAAGGTCACGTCGCTCAAATCCACCCGCCGGACAGAGCTTTGAGGACGGTCGAGTCGAATTGCTTCTAGACAACCTCAAATTGTAAATGCTAGGGTAAATGTTAAGGTAACGTGCAATTAACCATTGTTCGTCAGGGTGCGACAAAGTTCGACGGTACTTAGCGGAGACCTAGCCATGCGCGTTCTGTTGGTGGAAGACGATCCGACCACAGCGAAGAGCATCGAGCTTATGCTGACCCATGCCAACCTCAACGTCTATACCACAGACCTTGGGGAAGAGGGCATAGACCTTGCAAAGCTCTATGACTACGATTTGATTCTCCTTGACCTCAACCTGCCCGACATGAACGGGCATGAGGTCCTGCGTCAGCTGCGTCTGGCACGCATCGACACGCCGATCCTGATCCTGTCCGGTGCCGCCGATACCGAGAACAAGATCAAGGGCTTCGGCTTCGGTGCTGATGACTACATGACCAAGCCGTTCCACCGCGAGGAACTGGTGGCGCGCATCCACGCCATCATCCGCCGGTCCAAGGGCCATTCGCAGTCGGTGATTCGCACCGGCAAGATCGAGGTCAACCTCGATGCGAAAACGGTCGAGGTCGAGAGCAAGCCGGTGCATCTGACCGGCAAGGAATATCAGATGCTCGAGCTTCTGTCGCTTCGGAAGGGGACGACCCTGACCAAGGAGATGTTCCTGAACCATCTCTACGGCGGCATGGACGAGCCCGAGCTGAAGATCATCGACGTCTTCATCTGCAAGTTGCGCAAGAAGCTTGCCCAGGCCACGGGCGGCGAAACCTATATCGAAACGGTCTGGGGCCGGGGCTATGTCCTGCGCGACCCCGAGCCGGATCAGGCGATGCCGGGGTCCTTCGCGCTCGGCGCCTGAGGCGGCGCCGAACGCACCCGCTGGAAATCCGGCCCCAGCCCCCCTATCACTCTGCCAGGGGCAATGCTGGGGGCCGGAATGACCGACGAACGTCCTGTCGAAGCGCTGTCGGAAACCGAGGCAAGGGCCGAACTGGCCCGGCTGGCCAAGGCCATTGCCGAGGCCGATGCCGCCTATCACCAGGAGGACGCGCCCACTCTTTCGGATGCGGCCTATGATGCGCTCAAGCGGCGCAACGCGGCGATCGAGGCCCGGTTTCCCGCGCTGAAGCGGGCCGACAGCCCCTCCGACCGGGTCGGGGCCGCGCCCGCCGAAGGATTCGCCAAGGTCGCCCATGTGCGGCGCATGCTGTCGCTGGCCAATGCCTTCGATGGCGCCGACGTGACCGAGTTCGACGCCCGCATCCGCCGCTATCTGGGGCTCGCCGATGACGCGCCCCTCGTCTACACCGCCGAACCCAAGATCGACGGCCTGTCCCTGTCGCTTCGCTACGAAGGCGGGCGGCTGGTGCAGGCAGCGACCCGGGGCGATGGCGAGGTCGGCGAGAACGTCACCGCCAATGCGCGCACCATTGCCGACATCCCCCGGACCCTGACGGGCGCCCCCGACATCCTTGAGGTGCGGGGCGAGGTTTATATGGCCCATGCCGATTTCGAGGCCTTGAACGAACGCCAGGCCGAAACCGGCGCCAAGACCTTCGCCAATCCGAGGAATGCCGCCGCCGGGTCGCTGCGTCAGCTCGACCCCGCCATCACCGCCGCCCGGCCGCTGAAATTCTTCGCCTATGCCTGGGGCGAGGTCTCGGCGCCGCTGGCCGACACCCAGATGGGCGCCATCGAACGGCTGAAAACGCTGGGCTTTCCGGTCAATCCGCTGACCGTCCTCTGCGATGGCCCCGAGGCGCTCGCCGCCCATTACGCCCGGATAGAACAGCGCCGCGCGACGCTCGGCTACGATATCGACGGCGTGGTCTACAAGGTGAACGACCTTGCCCTGCAGGACCGGCTGGGGTTCCGCGCGACCACGCCCCGCTGGGCCATCGCCCACAAGTTTCCCGCCGAGCTGGCCTGGACCCGGCTCGACCGCATCGAGATCCAGGTCGGCCGCACCGGGGCGCTGTCGCCGGTGGCGCGGCTGCATCCGGTGACGGTGGGCGGCGTCGTCGTCTCGAACGCGACGCTCCATAACGAGGATTACATCGCGGGCCGCGATTCGAAGGGCAACGAGATCCGCGGCGGCAAGGATATCCGCGAGGGCGACTGGGTGCAGGTTTACCGTGCGGGCGACGTGATCCCGAAGGTGGCCGACGTGGATCTTGCCAAGCGCCCCGAGGGCACCGAGCCTTTCCGCTTTCCCACCGAATGCCCCGAATGCGGGTCCGAGGCGATCCGCGAAGAGGGCGATGCGGTCCGCCGCTGTTCGGGCGGGCTGATCTGCCCGGCCCAGGCGGTCGAGCGGCTCAAGCATTTCGTCAGCCGCGGTGCCTTCGACATCGAGGGGCTGGGCGCGAAACAGGTCGAGGCGCTCTACAAGGACGGCTGGATCAGGGAACCGGCCGACATCTTCGAGCTTGAGAGCCGTTATGGCGACGGTCTCCAGCAGTTGAAGAACCGCGAGGGCTGGGGCGAGAAATCGGCCGCGAACCTCTTTGCCGCGATCGCGGCGCGGCGGACGATCCCGCTCGACCGGCTGATCTTCGCGCTGGGGATCCGCCATCTGGGCGAGGCCGCGGCCGATCTTCTGGCCCGCAACTTCCAGACCTGGGAGGCGTTCGAGGCGGCCGTGACCCATGCCACTGTCGGCGAGGGCCCGGACTGGGAGGCGCTTCTGTCCATCGACGGGGTCGGCACGGTGATGGCCACCTCGCTGATCACCGCCTTCCACCAAGAGGCCGAGCGCGCCTCGATCGACCGGCTGGTCGCGCATCTGACGGTCGAGCCTGTGGCCCGGCGCGGCGCGGTCGACAGCTCGGTCGCGGGCAAGACCGTGGTCTTTACCGGCACGCTGGAAAAGATGAGCCGGGCCGAGGCCAAGGCGCGGGCCGAGGCGCTGGGGGCCAAGGTCGCGGGCTCGGTCTCGAAGAAGACCGATCTGGTGGTGCTGGGGCCGGGCGCCGGGTCGAAGGCCAAGAAGGCCGAGGAACTGGGGATCGAGACCGTCGACGAGGACGGCTGGCTGGCGCTGATCGAGGGCGCATGAGCGGCCGGCCCGATATCCTCTTTCCGCTCTTCGGGGCGCTTGAAAAGCTTGACGGCATCGGACCGAAATCGGCCAAGCTGTTGGCGCAGATGGGCATCGAGAAGCCGCGCGATCTGATTTTCACGCTGCCCCATACCGGCATCGACCGCCGTCCGGTCGAGACCGTCGCGGGCGTCGCGCCCGGCGAGGTCGCGACGGTCGCGGTTCTGGTCGGCGCCCATATGCCCGCCTCCGGCAAGGGGCGGCCCTACCGGATTCAGGTGCAGGATGCGGCGACGGCCTTTCAACTGGTCTTCTTCCATGCGCGCGGCGATTACCTGTCGAAGATCCTGCCGGAAGGCGCCCGGCGGGTGATTTCGGGCAAGGTCGAGATCTTCGACGGCATGGCCCAGATCGTGCATCCCGATCACGTTCTGCCGCTGGACGAGGCCACCGAGATCCCGGATTTCGAACCGGTCTATCCGCTGACCGCCGGGCTTGCGCTGAAGACGATGACGAAGGCCGTGGCCTCGGCGCTGACCCGCGCACCCGATCTGCCGGACTGGATCGACCCCGCGCTTCTGGCGCGCGAGGGCTGGCCCGGATGGCGCGCGGCACTGCAGGCCGCCCATGCGCCGCAATCCGCGCGCGACATCGCCCCCACGGCGCCTGCGCGCCAGCGTTTGGCCTATGACGAATTGCTGGCCCATCAGCTGACGCTGGCGCTGGCGCGCGCCGATCAGCGCCGCGTCAAGGGACGGCCCAGCCAGGGCGACGGGCGGCTGCGGCGCAAGGCGCTGGCGGCGCTGCCGTTCCGGCCGACCGATGCGCAGGCCCGCGCGATGGACGAGATCGCCGAGGACATGGGGGCCGAGGCGCGGATGACCCGGCTTTTGCAGGGCGATGTGGGCTCGGGCAAGACGCTGGTCGCGTGGATGGCGCTGCTGGTCGCGGTCGAGGCGGGCGGGCAGGGCGTGATGATGGCCCCGACCGAGATCCTCGCCCGCCAGCATCTGGAAAGCCTGGCGCCGCTGGCCGAAAGCGCGGGCGTGGTGATCGAGATCCTGACCGGCCGCGACAAGGGCCGCGAGCGCGCGGCCAAGCTGGCGGGGCTGGCGGCGGGCGATATCCAGGTGCTGGTCGGCACCCATGCGGTCTTTCAGAAGGATGTCGAGTTCCGCGACCTGCGCCTGGCCATCGTCGACGAACAGCACCGCTTCGGCGTCGCGCAGCGGGTCGAGCTGTCGGCCAAGGGGCGGGGCGTCGACATGCTGGTGATGACCGCGACGCCCATTCCGCGCAGTCTGGCGCTGGCCACTTATGGCGATCTCGACGTTTCAGTGCTGGACGAGAAGCCGCCGGGGCGGACGCCGGTCAAGACCGCGCTGGTCTCGGTCGAGCGGATGGACGAGGTGGTCGCGCATCTGCAGAAGGCGGTGGCCGAGGGGCGGCAGGCCTATTGGGTCTGCCCGCTGGTCGAGGAATCCGAGGTTTCGGACCTGACGGCCGCCGAGGAACGGTTCAAGCGGTTGCGTGCGGTCTTCGGCGACCGGATCGGGCTGGTGCATGGCCAGCTGCCGCCCGCCGAGAAGGACGCCTCGATGCGCGCCTTCCAGCGGGGCGAGACCTCGGTTCTGGTCGCGACCACGGTGATCGAGGTGGGGGTGAACGTGCCCAATGCCTCGATCATGGTGATCGAGCGGGCCGAGGGCTTCGGACTGGCGCAACTCCACCAGCTTCGAGGCCGGGTCGGGCGCGGGGCGGCGGCCTCGACCTGCCTGCTGATGTATCAGGCGCCTTTGGGCGAGGCCGGGCGGAGGCGGCTGGAGATCCTGCGCGAAACCGAGGACGGGTTCCGCATCGCCGAGGAGGACCTGGCGATGCGCGGCGCGGGCGATCTGATCGGCACCGCGCAATCGGGGCTGCCGCGGTTCCGCATCGCCGATCTGGAACGGCAGGCCGCGCTGATGGCCGTGGCGCAAAGCGATGCCCGCAAGCTTCTGGCCGACGATCCGGGCCTTGCCGGGCCGCGCGGGCAGGCGGCACGGGTGCTTCTGTGGCTGATGGAACGCGACAAGGCGATTCGGCTTATCAAGGCGGGCTGAGCCCTTGCCGGACGGCCCCCTGTTAAATGTTCCTAAAAAGTTCTTTACAGGCGGGGCTGGAAATGAGAACAAAGTGGCAACACTGATCGACACCGGAGCCCGACCCATGCTGACCGAGCTGAGATCCGTCCTGACCCGCTGCCGCGCCACCCTTTGGCAGGATGCCGCTGGCGCCGCCGCGCTGATGGTGCTGCTGATTGCGGGGCTCCATCTTCCGGGGCTTGTCTGAGCCCCATCCGCTGCCTGCTGTCCAGTGCCGGACCCGTCCCCGGGTCGTCGCGAAGCCTGCCTCTTCCGCCGCGCCGGACCGCTTCCTGACCGCCGCCTCCTCCCTGGGAGTGCGGCGGTTTTTTTGTGCACGGGGCAGGGCCCGAAGCAAAACGCCCCGCCGGGCAAGCCGGGCGGGGCGTCTGAAACGCGTGCGAAGGGATGTCAGCCGACGAAGGCTTTCTCGACCACGTATTCGGCGGGTTCGGAATTGGCGCCCTCATTCAGGCCCCAGCCTTCCATGATCGCCATCACGTCCTTGTTGAAGTCGAGCGACCCGCAGACCATGGCGCGGTCGATGGCGGGGTCCATCTGCGTGCCCGCGAGGCCGAGATCGGCGAAGACCTTGCCCGAGGCCAGGTTGTCGGTCACCCGGCCCATCCATTTCGACGGCTCGCGGGTGGTGGTGGGGTAGTATTTCAGCTTGTCGCCGACGAACTCCCCGATCAGCGGGTCCTCGGGCAGGCTCTCGATCAGCTGGCGGCCGAATTCCAGTTCCGCCACCTCGCGGCAGGTATGCATCATGATGACCTCGTCATACCGCTCGTAGGTATCGGGGTCGCGCATCAGGCTGGCGAAGGGGGCGATGCCGGTGCCGGTCGCCAGGAACCACAGCCGCTTGCCGGGCAGCAGAGCGTCCAGAACCAGCGTGCCCACGGGTTTCGGGCGCAGGATGATCTGGTCGCCGGGCTGGATATGCTGAAGCCGCGAGGTCAGCGGGCCGTCCTGCACCTTGATCGAGTAGAAATCGAGCCCTTCGTCCCAGGAGGGCGAGGCGATCGAATAGGCGCGCATGATCGGCTTGCCGTCGTCGCCCGGCAGCCCGATCATCACGAACTCGCCCGAGCGGAAGCGCAGCGATTGCGGACGCGAGGTGCGGAAATAGAACAGCCGGTCGGTATAGTGGCGAACCTCGGTCACGGTCTGCGCATCGGGCAGGGTCTTCTTGGCGGGCTCTGTCACGGCAGTCTGCTGGTTCATGAATGTCACGCGACGGGGCGAGCGCCCCGTTCCTCCTTCTAGGTGTCCTTCTCGGGCGGGAAAACCCCCATCGCGCCCCTCAGCAGGTCGCAATTCCGTTACCGCCCGGCGGGCCGGGTTTTCGACGATTGCGGTAACGGCGACCATGACTCAGATCAAGCGCAAATGCCGCGGTGCTGTCGTACGCTATGCCGCAGCACCCGGGGTTGACGGTGGCGCGGCCGGGCGGCAGACCCGATGGCCGACACGCAACGCCATGGAGTTTCGGAGCATTGGCTTGTCCGCCGGTTTCGATTTGCAAATGCAAAAACCTGTTACGCTGCGTTGCTCCCTGGAAAATGTCGTCCTCGATGCAATTGCCTCCGGGCCGTCTGGTATTTGACAATTTATGAAAATCGAGCACGCGAAACTCCGAATCCGTCAAGTCGGCTGGTTGCGGTCTCTTCCGGCGCATTTTGTCGATCTGCTGCTTGCCGGTGCCCGGTTGCGCAGCTTTCGCCGGGGCGAGGCGCTGTTTCACATGGCCGATCCGTCGCCGGACATGCTTGGAATCGTTGACGGAGTGGTTGACGTGGTGCTTGAGCCCGGAGTCGACGGCCCGCGTCTGGGCTTTGTCGCCAAGGCCGGAAACTGGCTTGGCGCCGTCGGCATGCCGGGCATGACGCCGCGGCGCATCTCGGCGATTGCGCGGCGCGATGCCTCCGTGCTGTCGGTCTCGGCGCATCATATCGAGACGGTCGCAATGTCCGATCCCGACACATGGCGCCACATTGCGGCGAACATTGTCAGCCATTTGGACAATTTCGGCCAGTTGCTGCATGCCAATGTGCATCGCGACAATTCGGTTCGCATCCTCATTACCCTGCGCCGCCTGCACGATTTCAACGATGGCGCCACCGAGTTTCCGCTGACCCAAGCCGATCTTGCCGAGATGGCCGGGCTGTCGCGCAATTCCGCCAACCGGGTGATGCGGCGCCTGGCCGAAGAGGGGCTGATCGAGACCGGCTATGGTTGGGTGCGGATTGTCGATCAGCCGCGGATCATGAGTATCCTGAACCGGTCGCATCTGTCATCCTGGACCGGTTACGAACGGCTGGAGGCCTGACCCTGCCTGCCGCGCGCGGGGCGACCATTGCGCGCAGTCCCCATGGGGAAGCGTTTGGTTTTCCTTGAGACATGAGGGATCATCGGCGATAAACCGAGGCTACGTCCCCGAAGGGGGGGGACGCTCAGATCTTGGGAGGATCGCATGAAAGCTCTGACTACTACCGCCACGGCCGTGGCCCTGACCCTGTCCGCCGGAGCCGCCTTCGCGGCCTGCGATCCGGGCGAAACCGTGATCAAGTTCAGCCATGTCACCAGCGCGACCAGCCCCAAGGGCCTTGCCGCCGACCTGCTGGCCGCCCGCGTCAATGACGAGATGGACGGCAAGGTCTGCATGGAAGTCTATCCCAACACCACGCTTTACGACGACGACAAGGTGCTGGAGGCGATGCTGAACGGCGACGTGCAGATGGCCGCGCCGTCGCTGTCGAAATTCGAGAAATACACCAAGAAGCTGCGGATCTTCGATCTGCCCTTCATGTTCAAGAACATGGACGCCATCGACGCGTTCCAGAATTCCGAGACCGGCCAGGCGATGAAGCAGTCGATGATGCGCCGGGGCCTTCTGGGGCTGGAATTCTGGCATAACGGGCTCAAGCAGTTCTCGGCCGACAAGCCGCTGGTGCTGCCCGAGGATGCCAAGGGGCTGAAATTCCGGGTGCAACCCTCGGACGTTCTGGTGGCGCAGATGGAAGCGCTCGATGCCAGCCCGCAGCCGATGGCCTTTTCCGAGGTTTATGGCGCGCTGCAGACCGGCGTCGTCGACGGGCAGGAAAACACCTGGTCGAACATCTACACCCAGAAGTTCTTCGAGGTGCAGGACGGCATCACCGAGACCAATCATGGCGTGATCGACTACATGGTCGTGACCTCGGTCGAATGGTGGGAGGGGCTCGACCCCGAGATCCGCGACCAGCTGGCGACGATCCTGCATGAGGTGACGGTCCAGCGGAACACCGAGTCGACCAATGTCAACGAGCAGGCCAAGCAGGCGATCATCGACGCGGGCACCACGGTGCGCGAGCTGACGCCCGAGCAGCGTCAGGCCTGGGTCGATGCGATGAAGCCGGTCTGGGCCCAGTTCGAGGGTGACGTCGGTGCCGACGCCATTGCGGCGGCGCAGGAAATAAACGACCAGTACTGAGACGCCGTACCGGCGCCGGGCGGCGGTGGCCCTGACGGGCACCGCCGCTTCTGGCACCTGTTCGCCATGCCAGAGGGAGGCTTGGGGCGATGAGTGGAGCCTATCGGCCAAGGACGGCGCTGGGGCGCGCGGTCCATGCCGTCGAAGAGACGGTGATCGCGCTTCTGCTGGGGCTGATGGTGCTGGTCACCTTCGTCAACGTGGTGCTGCGCTATGTCTTCAACGCAAGCCTCGTCTGGAGCCTCGAGCTGACGCTGATCCTGTTCGCCTGGCTGGTGCTGTTCGGCATCGCCTACGGGTTCAAGATCACCATGCATCTGGGGGTGGACGCGATCCTGAACATGCTGTCGTCGCGGGCCCAGCGGATGCTGTCGCTGGTCGCGGTGGCGATCTGTCTGGTCTATGCGGCGCTGATGATGAAAGGGGCCTGGGATTACTGGGCGCCCTTCGCCAACCTGGCGCCGACGACCGGGCACTGGTTCCCGACGGGCTTCGAAGAGATGAAGCCCTGGGATTATCGCGGCTATGTGCCGACCGAGCGGATCCCGCTGCCCGAGTTCCTGCGCGCGCCGCTGGAATACCTGTTCCTGCCCGAGGGCGAGGACCCCTACGAAAAGCTGCCCATCGTCGTGCCCTATGCGATCATCCCGTTCGGGGTGGCGATGATGCTGTTCCGGCTGGTCGAGGCCGCGTTCCGTATCATCACCGGCCGCCAGCAGGGGCTGATCGTCAGCCACGAGGCCGAGGACGCGGTCGAGGATGCCGCCCGCGAGAAGGACGCCTGAGCCATGCATGTGGTGCTTCTGTTTGTCATGGTGGTGGGCTTCCTGCTGATCGGCGTGCCGATCGCGGTGTCGCTGGGCATGGCCTCGATCATCTTCCTGCTGCTCTTCTCCGACACCTCGCTGGCGGCGGTGGCGCAGTCGCTTTATCAGGCGATGGCGGGGCATTACACGCTGCTGGCGATCCCGTTCTTCATCCTGGCCTCGAGCTTCATGTCGACGGGCGGCGTCGCGCGGCGGATCATCCGGTTCGCCATTGCCTGCGTCGGGCATCTGCGGGGCGGGCTGGCCATTGCGGGCGTCTTCGCCTGCATGCTGTTCGCGGCCCTTTCGGGCTCGTCCCCCGCGACCGTGGTGGCCATCGGGTCGATCGTGATCGCGGCGATGCGGAAGGTCGGCTATACCCGCGACTTCGCGGCGGGCGTCATCTGCAACGCGGGCACGCTGGGCATCCTCATCCCACCCTCCATCGTGATGGTGGTCTATGCCTCGGCGACCGACGTCTCGGTCGGCCGGATGTTCCTGGCGGGCGTCATCCCCGGCACCGTCGCCGGGCTGATGCTGATGACCGCGATTTATGTCATGGCCCATGTGAAGGGCATGCCCAAGGGCGACTGGCTGGGCTGGGGCGAAGTCTGGGCCAGCTTCCGCGAGGCCTTCTGGGGGCTGATGCTGATCGCCATCATCATGGGCGGGATCTACGGCATTCCGGGCGTCGCCTCGGCGGTCTTCACGCCGACCGAAGCCGCCGCCGTGGCCTCGGTCTATGCCTTCCTGATCGCGATCTTCGTCTATCGCGACATGGGCCCCCTGAAGGCGCGGGACGGGCGCGGGCCGGTTGCGCTTTGGCAGAGGCCGCAGGCGCTGCTGACCGGGTTCATCCACCGCGACACCCGGCGCACTTTGCTGGATGCGGCCAAGCTCACCATCATGCTGATGTTCATCATCGCCAATGCGCTGATCCTCAAGCATGTGCTGACCGACGAACAGATCCCCCAGAAGATCGCCGGCGCGATGCTTGAGGCGGGCTTCGGCAAGATCGTGTTCCTGATCGTGGTCAACGTGATCCTGCTGATCGGCGGGCAATTCATGGAGCCTTCGGGGCTGATCGTGATCGTGGCGCCTCTGGTCTTTCCCATCGCCATCGAGCTGGGGGTCGATCCGATCCATCTGGGCATCATCATGGTGGTGAACATGGAAATCGGGATGATCACACCGCCCGTCGGGCTGAACCTCTTCGTGACCTCGGGCGTGGCGGGCATGTCGATGATGCGGGTGGTGCGCGCGGCGCTGCCGTTCCTGGCGGTGCTGTTCGTCTTCCTGATCCTGGTGACCTATGTGCCCTGGCTCTCGACCTGGTTGCCGACATCGTTGATGGGCCCCGAACTGATCACCAACTGATCCGGCGGAGCGCCGGGACCATGTCCCGGCGCACGCTTTCACGTGTTGCGCCGCGCCAGGGGCGCGTCGCCCGACCGGTTCGGGCAATGCCCGAACCGGAGGCCGCGGTCCGTGTTTGAGGTGGAGTCCGCTGCTCAGGCGCAGGCGGCGGCCTCGGCTGCGTCGAAGGCGTCGAGCGTGGCTTCGAGCGACAGCATGATCGAGGCGTGGCGGTTCTTGTAGTCGCGCGCGGGCAGCAGCACTTCGAGCCCCTCGAAGGGCGCCGAGGGCGCCGGGCCCTCGTCCTTCAGCATCGCCCGAAGCTGATCGCGCGCGGTCTCGACCTCGGCGCGGGTCCGCCCGAGGATCGCCGTGCCCACGACAGAGGCCGCGGCCTGACCGAGCGCGCAGGCCTTCACGTCCTGCCCGAAGCGCACGATCCGCCCGTCCGCGACATCGAGATCGACCGTCACCGTCGAGCCGCAAAGCGGCGAGCGCTTGCGCGCGGTGCCCATCGGCGCCTCGAGCCGGTCGAGATGCGGGATCTCGGCGGCGAGTGCCAGGATCTTCTGCGAATAGAGCTTGATCAGATCGTTCTGGGCATTCATGGCGTTTCCTTCCGCGCTCGCCTGTCCTAGATAACGCGCGCGCGTCCGAATTCAAAGGAGTTCCCGAATGGCCTTCGACCCCGCCAGCCTTCGCTACAACGAGGCCGGGCTGATCCCCGCCATCGCCCAGGACGCGGCCGGAACGGTGCTGATGATGGCCTGGATGACGGCCGAGGCGGTGGCGCGCACGCTGGAAACAGGCCGGGTGACCTACTGGTCGCGCTCGCGCCAGGCGTTCTGGGTCAAGGGCGAGACCAGCGGCCATGTCCAGCGGCTGATCGAGATGCGGGTCGATTGCGACCGCGACTGCCTGCTGGTGCTGGTCGAGCAGGAAGGCCCGGCCTGCCACACCAACCGCCGGAGCTGTTTCTACACCGCGATCCGCGACGGCGCCGAGGTCGAGATCCTGTCGCCGATGGCGGATTAAAACCCCACCATGCGGCGGATGTCGGCAGGCGTTGCCCCCTCGGCGCGATAGGCGGCGATGGCGCGGGCGTCGTCGCGCTTGGCCAGCCGCTTGCCCGCGTCGTCGAGGATCAGCCGGTGGTGGTGATAGGCGGGCGTCGGCAGGCCCAGCAGCGCCTGCAGCAGCACATGGATCGGGGTCGCCTCGAACAGATCCTCGCCGCGCGTGACCTCGTCGATCCGCTGGAAGGCGTCATCGACCACCACGGCCAGATGGTAGGAGGTGCCCAGATCGCGCCGGGCGAGCACCACATCGCCCACGGTTTCGATCAGCGCGCGCGCGTGAAGCCAATGCGGGCCGGGGTGCATGGGGCCGGTCTCGGTGAAGCCGGGCAGGGCCGAGCCGAGCCGGTCGAGCGCGCGCGCCATGTCCAGCCGGATGGCGTCCTCGGGTCCGGCCTCGTCCAGCGGCCGTTCGCGGCAGGTGCCGGGATAGACGAGCCCGTCGGGCCCGATGACCGGCGCCCCCGCCTGCGGCGCGGACAGGGCCGCGCGGATATCGGCGCGGCGGCAGCGGCAGGGATAGGTCAGCCCCATCGCGCCCAGCCGGTCGAGGGCCTCGCGATAGGCCGCGAGCCGCTCGGATTGGCGCAGCACCGGGCGCGGCCAGTCGAGCCCGAGCCAGGCCAGGTCATCGTAGATCTGCGCCTCCCATTCTGGGCGCGACCGGGCGGTGTCGATATCCTCGATCCTCAGCAGCATCTGGCCGCGCTCGAAGGCGGTCAGCGCCGCGAAGGCATGGCCCAGATGCAGCGGGCCGGTGGGGGAAGGGGCAAAGCGGGTGCGCATGGGCCTTGGCTAGCGCGGTCCGGGGGGAAGGGCCAGAGTGCCTAAAGCCCCGCCCGGCGGTCTGCCCCGCGCTGAAAGATCAGGATCCAGGCCAGGACGATGAACATCGGATGAGTCAGCCCGCCCGAGAAGATGATCGCCGGGATCCAGATCACCAGCGTCACCAGCGCGACGAACCAGCGCCCGATCAGCAGGATCGAGAGCGGCGGCAGGAACAGGGCGAGAACGTAGAGCATCGGGCCTCGGCTGATCGGGAGCGGTCTCGTCCTATATGGGGCGCGCGGCGCGGATGTGAAGCGCTCAGCCCGCGGCGCCCAGCCAGCCGGTCCAGTCGGCCTTGGCGCGGTCGGTGTAGCCCTTGTAGCGGTCGCGCCGCCCGCGCCGTCCGCCCTTCAGCCCCTCGACCGGCGGGAACAGCCCGAAATTGACGTTCATCGGCTGGAAGGTCTTCGCCTCGGCCCCGCCGGTGATATGGGTCACCAGCGCGCCCGTCGCTGTGGTGGCAGGCACCGGCGGCAGGCTGTGCCCCTTTATCGCCGCCGCGGCCAGCCGTCCGGCCAGAAGCCCCATGGCCGAGGATTCGACATAGCCCTCGACGCCCGTCACCTGCCCGGCAAAGCGGATATGCGGTCTCGATTTCAACCGCAATTCGGCGTCAAGCAGCGTCGGCGAATTCAGGAAGGTGTTGCGGTGGATGCCGCCCAGCCGCGCGAAGCGGGCATTCTCGAGCCCCGGAATCATCCGGAAAACATCGGCTTGCGCGCCATACTTCATCTTGGTCTGGAAGCCCACGATATTGTAGAGCGTCCCCAGCGCGTTGTCGCGGCGCAGCTGGACGATGGCATGGGCCTTGATGTCGGGCGCATGCGGATTGGTCAGCCCCACGGGCTTCATCGGACCATGGCGCAGGGTTTCGCGGCCGCGCTCGGCCATCACCTCGATGGGCAGGCAACCGTCGAAATAGCCCGCCGTCTCACCCTCGTGAAAGGCAGTCTTCTCGGCCGTCAGCAGCGCGTCGATGAAGGCCTCGTACTGGTCGCGGTCCATCGGGCAGTTCAGGTAGGCGGTGCGCTCTTCCTCGGTCTCGCCCTTGTCATAGCGCGACTGGAACCAGGCTTTCGACAGGTCGATGCTGTCGAAATGCACGATGGGCGCGATGGCGTCGAAGAAGGCCAGCGCCTCGGCCCCGGTCTCGGCCCGGATCGCCTGCCCCAGCGCATCCGAGGTCAGCGGGCCGGTCGCAAAGATCCAATGGCCGTCTGCGGGAAGGGACGTGATTTCAGTATCTTCGCGGCGAATTCTCGGGTGCCGCATCAGCCTTTCGGTGACGCCCTGCGAAAACGCTTCGCGGTCGACGGCCAGGGCGCCGCCCGCGGGCAGGCGGTGAGTGTCAGCCATTTCCATGATGAGGCTGCCCGCCGCGCGCATCTCCCAGTGGAGAAGCCCAACCGCGTTCTGTTCGTCGTCGTCCGAGCGGAACGAGTTCGAACAGACCATTTCGGCCAGATCGCCGGTCTTGTGCGCGAAGGTGCCGGTCTTGGGGCGCATCTCGTGGATCACCACGTCGATCCCGGCCGAGGCGGCTTGCCAGGCGGCCTCGGAACCGGCCATGCCGCCGCCGACGATATGAAGCGTATCTGTCATGGCGCCCGATCTAGCGGGCGGGCAGGGCGAAGGAAAGGGGGTGCCGTTCAGCCAGACTGCGCCCGCCCCATCCCGGCGGCGTCCAGCCCGCGTTCATCGGCCACGATTTCGTCAAGCGCGGTCTGATAGGCCGCCCGCTCGGCCGGTCCGGACCCGTCGGCGGCGCGCCCGGGCCGGGGCTCGGCGCCCAGAGCGACGGCCAGCAGCCCGGCGGCCAGCGCCAGATCGAGCGACAGGCGGTCGCGATCGGGCGGCAGAGCGGCGATGCCGAAGCGGATCGCGACCGCCGTCGTCAGCAGGTAGAAAGCCAGCAGCAGCGCGGCAGGACGTGCCCCGACGCCGGACAACAGCCCGGCGGCGCAAAGCCAGATGATCGTGGCCCCGGCCCAGTCCAGAACGCTGCGCGGATCGGGCGGCAGCACCGGGAGGTGCGGCGCACCGGACCGGAACGCTGCGATCACGCAAAGCGCCAGGGTCACGCGCAACAGCGCATGCAAACGTTTGGGGGAAACCCCCATGAGATTTTGATGCCCAAACATCGCGGCGAGGCCCCTCATTCCTCGTTCGAGATACGGCGTCTTTCCGAAATGACGTCAAAGTCTGACCGGTGCACGCCTCAATTGCGGCAGCACCAAGGAAGATGTTTCGGATTTTTGCCGTCTTGTCGGGACCCCGGTCCGCGCGGGGTCCCTGACCGAGGGGGGCGAGCCTCAGGTGGCCGGGTCTTCCTGGGCGTCCTCGCCCTGATCGGCGATCCGCGCGACCGAGACGACCTCTTCGCCAGCGCCCGCATCGAGCACCCGCACGCCGCCGGCCGAGCGGGACCGGAAGCTGATCTGATCCACGGGCACCCGGATCGATTGCCCGCGCGAGGTGGCCAGCATCACCTGATCGTCCATCTCGACCGGGAAGGAGGCCACAAGCGGGCCGCCGCGCAGCGCCTTGTCGATGGCCTGCACCCCCTGGCCGCCACGGCCCCGCACCGGATAGTCGTGACTGGAACTGATCTTGCCCTGGCCGCGCGCGGTGATCGTCAGGATCACGTCCTCGGCCGCCGACATCTCGGCATAGCGCGCGGGCGAAAGCTGGCCGGCCTCGACCGCCTCTTCGTCCTCGTCGGCCTCGCCGGTCTCGTCGGTGACGCCCGCCATCAGGCGGCGCTGTTTCAGATAGGCCACGCGTTCGGCCGGATCGGCCTCGAAATGGCGGATGACCGACATCGAGACGACGCTGTCATTCTCGCCCAGCCGGATGCCGCGCACGCCGGTGGAATCGCGGCCCGAGAAGACCCGAACATCGGTGGCGGCAAAGCGGATCGCGCGACCCATGGCAGTGACCAGCATGACGTCGTCATCGGCGTCGCAGATCGAGACATTCACGAGGCTGACCGCCTCGGGCAGCTTCATCGCGATCTTGCCGTTGCGCTTGATATTGGTGAAGTCCGACAGACGGTTGCGCCGCACGTCGCCCGCCGAGGTGGCGAACACGACCTGCAGGTTTTCCCACTCGTCCTCGGGTTCGTCGATCTTCATCAGCGCGGCGATCGAGATGCCGGTGGCAATGGGCAGGATATTGACGATGGCCTTACCCTTGGCGGTGCGCCCCGCCTGGGGCAGGCGCCAGCATTTCAGCTCGTAGACCATGCCGTCGGTGGTGAAGAACAGAAGCTGGGTATGGGTGTTGGCGACAAACAGCGTGGTGACCACGTCGTCTTCCTTGGTCGCCATCGAGGCGAGCCCCTTGCCGCCGCGGTTCTGGCTGCGGAATTCGGCCAGAGGCGTGCGCTTGATATAGCCGGACTGGGTGACGGTCACCACCATGTCCTCGCGCTCGATCAGGTCCTCGTCTTCCATGTCGCCGGACCAGTCGGCGATCTCGGTGCGGCGCGGCACCGCGAACTGGTCGCGCACCTCGCGCAGCTCGGTCGCGATGATCGCCATGATCCGCTCGCGCGAGCGCAGGATGTCGAGATAGTCCTTGATCTTCGCAGCCAGCTCTTCCAGCTCGTCGGTGACTTCCTTGACCCCGATCTGGGTCAGGCGCTGCAGGCGCAGATCGAGGATCGCGCGGGCCTGTACCTCGGAAAGGTTATAGGTGCCGTCCTCGTTCATCGTATGGGTCGGATCGTCGATCAGCTTGATGTAATCGGCGATGTCCTGTGCGGGCCAGCGCCGCTCCATCAGTTTGACGCGGGCCTCGGCCGCATCGGCCGAGGCGCGGATCGTCGCCACCACCTCGTCGACATTCGACACGGCGACCGCCAGACCGCACAGGATATGGCTGCGCTCGCGCGCCTTTCTCAGCTCGAAGGCGGTGCGCCGGGCCACGACCTCTTCGCGGAAGGCGATGAAATGGGTCAGGAAGCCCCGCAGCGTCAGGGTCTCGGGCCGGCCGCCGTTCAGCGCCAGCATGTTGCAGCCGAAGGACGTCTGCATCGGCGTAAAGCGGAACAGCTGGTTCAGCACCACATCGGGGGTCGCGTCGCGCTTCAGCTCGATCACCACACGGACGCCGACCCGGTCGGATTCGTCCTGCACATGGGCGATGCCCTCGATCCGCTTGTCGCGGGCGGCCTCGGCGATCTTCTCGATCATCGTCGACTTGTTCACCTGATAGGGGATCTCGTCGATGACGATGGCGTGGCGGTCCTTGCGGATCTCTTCGACCCGGGTCCTGGCCCGCACGATGACCGAGCCGCGCCCTTCCAGATAGGCCTTGCGCGCGCCCGAGCGGCCCAGAATCAGCCCGCCGGTCGGAAAGTCGGGGGCGGGGATGTAATGCATCAGCTGTTCGCTGGTCAGGTCCGGGTCCTCGATCAGCGCCAGGGTGGCATCGACGACCTCGCCCAGATTGTGCGGCGGAATGTTGGTGGCCATGCCGACGGCGATGCCGCCCGCGCCATTGACCAGCATGTTCGGGAACCGGGCCGGCAGAACCGTCGGCTCCTTGTCCTTGCCGTCATAGTTGTCCTGGAAGTCGACCGTATCTTTCTCGATATCGGTCAGCAGCGCCTGCGCCGCCTTGGCCATCCGGACCTCGGTATACCGCATGGCCGCCGCGCTGTCGCCGTCCATCGACCCGAAGTTGCCCTGGCCGTCCAGCAGAGGCAGCGACATCGAGAAGGGCTGCGCCATCCGCACCAGGGCGTCATAGATCGCCGCGTCGCCATGGGGGTGGTATTTCCCCATCGTGTCGCCCACCGGCCGCGCCGACTTGCGGTAGGGCTTGTCATGGGTGTTGCCGGTCTCGTGCATCGCGAAGAGGATTCTGCGGTGCACAGGTTTTAGGCCATCGCGCAGATCCGGGATCGCCCGGCTCACGATCACGCTCATCGCGTAATCGAGATAGGATTTCTGCATCTCCTTCTCGATGGCGATGACCGGCCCGTCATACGAGGGTCGCGCGGGTCCTTTTCCAGAACCGTTTTCGTCTTCGTTTTCGGGGGTTTCCGGCGTGTCGTTCAACTTGGGACCCGGCCTTTCGGCGCCATTCTAGATATTGTTGAGCGAACTTTATCAGAACCTTCATATGGGGTGCAACCGCAGACCGGCCCGCGATCTGGCAGCCCCCGGGAAAGAGTGCCAACATCCTGTTTTCATTGAAAATCAATCGGGCTTTGGCATGCTTTCTAGACATCCACGCGACAGGAGAGACCAGACGTGCAGCAGTCCGAGACCGAGTTGATGCTCAGGGGCTACGGCCTCACCACCGCCGAGCTCTATTACCGCATGCCCGATTTCAGAAGCGTTCTCAACAGCTTCATATGGCAGGACTACGATCTTGCCCCGGATCACCCCCGGCTCTTCAAGTTCATCGAGTTCTGGCAGGACTCGATCGAGGGGCCGCTGCATTCGGTCCGCTTCACCCATCGCAAGCTGATCGCGCCCGGCGAATGGCGCAATGTCGTGGGTGAATTCCGCGTGAACTGAGCCCCCGGTCGCGGGCCTCAGCGGCGGCCGCGGGTCAGCGCCATCGCCCAGATCACGACGAGCCCGGCCGACAGCAGCACGTTGTAATTGGCCATGGTCAGGCCGAACAGCTGCCAGGCGATGCGGTCGCACAGCACGATCGGCTCGACGAGGCTCGGGTTCAGCATCTGCTCGGGCGTCATCTGCGACAGGCTCGGACCGTCGCCGGTGCAGGAGGACGGCCCCGCCCACCAGTGCCGTTCGACCCCCGAATGATAGATCGCAAGCGCGCTCGAGGCGGCCATCACGGTCAGCCCGCTCAGGGTCAGGATGAATCCGCCCACGGCCACCGCCAGCAGGCCCAGCACCGCCGCGACCGCGTGCGGCCAGCGCTGCCAGATGCACAGCTTGCAAGGCGCGAGATCGCCCAGATACTGGAACCCGAAGGCCGCCAGCAGGATGGCCGCGGACCCCGCCGCGGCCAGAAGGATCAGCCGGTTGCGTGCAGTCATCACAGGAACCTCAAAGCGTAGAAGCCGCCAATCAGCAGCAGGACGAACAGCGTGAAGAGAAGCCCCAGATACTTCTCGATGAAGCGGCGCACCGGGGCGCCGAATTTCCACAGAAGCGCCGCCACCAGGAAGAAGCGGATGCCCCGGGCGATGACGCTGGCTGCCATGAAGACCCACAGGTTGAGCCCGGTCGAGCCCGACAGGATGGTGATGACCTTGTAGGGGAAGGGCGTCACCCCGGCGATCAGCACCGCCCAGGCGCCATAGTCGTTATAGCGCGCGCCGAATTCGTCGAAATAGGCCTGCTTGCCGTAGAATTCGAGCACCGGGCGACCGATCTGTTCGAAGAAGGCCCAGCCGATGCCGTAGCCCGCAAGCCCGCCCAGCACCGACCCCGCGAGCGCGACCGCGGCGATGGCAAAGGCGCGGGACGGCCGTGCCAGGATCATCGGCACCATCAGCACATCGGGCGGGATCGGGAAGATCGAGCTTTCGACGAAGGCGACGATGAAAAGCGCCCACATGGCATTCCGGCTGTCGGCCAGCGACAGTGTCCAGTCGTAAAGGCGTCGGATCATGCGGCCCCCCGGCAACGTCTGCCGCCTAGAAGCCATGCGGGGGCGCCTGCGTCAAGCAGGGCCGCGGACGGTGACGGACGATTGACCGGCCGCGGCGGTCGGGGTAGAGGAACGCGAAGGGCCAATGGGCGGGCCGAGAGGCGCCTCCGCGCGTCGCGAAGGTTGCGGCCGAAACGCGAATCGTTCCCAAGGCCTTGTGCCTGGCGATCCGCTCGCTGGCCCGGAAGGACCGCGCCTTCCCGGACCGGGCCCGGCGGGAGGGCGGAACGATCAGGGCCCCGGCCTCCGCAGCTACCGGCGGGGGTGCGCGATGCGGGTGTGGCGGAATGGTAGACGCGAGGGTCTCAAACACCCTTTCCGCAAGGAGTGTCGGTTCGAGTCCGACCACCCGCACCAAATACGCCCGCCGCTGAATCTGGCCTGCGCGAAATCGCGTGAAATCAAAGACTTTTGATATATTTGAGGGGCATGCGGTTGCATCTGGCGCGCATGGTTGGGCATTGTATTCCCCATAATTCGCGCACGGTGGGGAAATGGCCAGCATCACACGGCATGGGAACGGCTGGCGCGCGCAGGTCGCGCGTCGCGGCGAACGGCGGTCCAGAGTATTTGCTACCAAGCGCGAGGCCCAGGACTGGGCAGCGCGGCAGGAGCACCTGATCATGAATGCCAGCGTGATCGCGGCCGATCAAGTTTTCGGGGCGCTTCTGGATCGCTATGCCCAGGAGGTCAGCCCGACCAAGCGGGGCGAAAGGTGGGAGGTGGTCAGGCTGAAGCGCCTCCGGCGCGACGACCTGGCCAAGGTCCGCCTGAGCGCGCTCACCCCCCAGCACATCGCGGACTGGCGCGACCGCCGGTTGCTCGACGTGGCGCCGGTGTCGGTCAACCGCGAATTGTCATTGCTGAGCGCAGTGTGCGAGATCGCGCGCCGTGAATGGGGGCTGCTGCAATCGAACCCGGTGCGGGACGTCCGCCGCCCTCCGGACCCTCAACCGCGCAACCGCCTGCCAACGGATGATGAGATGAAGCGCTTGGCCTTCGTCGCCGGGCCTGATCTGACCCGGTCGGGCGCGCGCGCCTTTCATGCCTTTCGATTCGGCTGCGAGACGGCAATGCGCGCGGGCGAGATCTGCGGTCTGACCTGGGAAAGGATCGACCTGAAGACCCGGGTTGCCCATTTGCCAATGACCAAGAACGGCCATTCCCGCGACGTTCCGCTGACCCGCGCGGCGGTGGATCTTCTGCAAGAGCTGCCGCGAATGGAGCCGGTGTTTGGCATGACAGCCGGTCGGCTTGATGCGAACTGGCGCAAGCTGCGGGCTGCGGCGGCTGTCGAGGATCTGCATTTCCACGACAGCCGGGCCGCTGCTCTGACCAAGCTGTCAAGAAAGGTGGATGTGATGACGCTGGCCAAAATCAGCGGTCACCGCGACCTGTCGATCCTGCTGAATGTCTACTATCGCGAGAACGCCGCCAGCATCGCCCAGCGGCTGGACGCGGTCTAGCCCAACCGCACCATGCGCGCGCGGCCCGATCCGCGGGCCTCGATTTCCCCGGCCGCGATCTTGCGGCGGATGGTAGAGGCTGTGCAGCCCAGACGGGATGCGGCCTCATGCACGGTCAGCCATTTTGGCGGCGGCGCGATCTTGGCCTCGATCCTGTCCAGGCGCGCCAGCACCTCGGCCAGCGCGGCTGCGTCGACTGCGATCAGTTGCTGAGCGTTACGCATTGGCGCCTTCATCCCACGTCTTGCCGCCGAGCATGCGGCCTGCTGCTCTCTTTCCGGTGCGACGAACGCCTTTAGCCGGGCCGTTCTGGCATCCGGCCGTGGTGTTGCTGGATCCGGTGACCGGGTTCCGGGTTGCATCCGTCCACTCGATACGGGTTTGGTCAGGCATCAGTCCTCTCCCCAATAGTCCATGTCGCCTTCGGCGCATGCTTCCGGCCCATCGGCGCGGTAATGAGCGTCGGCCCAGTAGGAAGGCGCGACCATCCGGGCGTAGGCTTCGACCGGCTCGCCGTCATCGAAGTGGGTGAAATCGCACTGCGACAAACAATGGCTGACGAAGCGTTCGACGAATGCCTCTTTGGCAATCTCAGCCGTCTTCCCGCCTTCCAGCTTGTCGACGCGGGCCTGCAGCTCGGCGAGCTCGGCGGTCAGCCCCGCGAGCTCGTCGCAATTGTGCCGGGCGAGGCTCTCGATCTCCTCGATCCGGTCGGGCGTGGTCTCAGGCATCAGGCGGCCTCCTGTCTTGCGTCGCCGCCCCATTGGCTGGCCGCAGCGGCGGCGAGGCCCTCGAAGGTGCGGCTGCGGATCTTCCAGCGGTCGGGACCGGGCGGGGCCCGGTGGACCGCGCTCCAGCGCTTGTGCGTCTCGGTGCCGGGCGCGGGCGGGGTCAGGCGGTCGGTGGCGCTCAGCGGCGCGAGGCCACGCAGGTAAAGGCCGGTCGCCTTGAAGAAGGGCTCGCCGAACCACCAGGGCTGAACGATCTGGGGTTTCGGCAGATCCGCGGGCAGGCGGGCGCGGCCGTGCGGATGCATCACCGGGTTCTCGACCGCGACGCGGGGGATCGGCGCCTGCCAGCAGGCCGAGAAGAGCGCGGCGCCCTCGTCGAGCAGCCGCCACATGATGGCACGGCGGGCCTCTTCGGAAAGGTCGGGCCAAGCGGCCTTTTCGTCCGGATGCGCCTCGGCCGGGGCGTTGGTCGGTGGCACATGCAGCCAGCGGACGCCCGAATTGCAGAGCCGGGTGCAGGGCGGGTGCATCACCGCGAGCAGGTCCCAGCCCAGATCCAGCACCTCGCGGATATCGCAGATCATGTGCCGGTTGGTGGCATCCTCGGCGGGCAGCAGGTCGCAGGACCAGACATCGTGCCCGCGCGCGGCGAAGGCCCGGCGCATCACGCCCGAGGTCTCGCAGCCGATCAGGATGCGCATCGGAGCCAGGTCCTGGGCAGGGTGGACATCAATGGGGTCGGTTGAGCTGGACATACCGTTCGCCTCGCTCAACTGCGTCCGCTGCTTCGACGATTTGCCGTGCCAATTCGCGGGAGGCGGCGGGAGACAGCAGGATGTAGCGGTCCTCGTCGTCGAGATCGTCGTAATTTTCCGGGCCGTTTTTCAGCCATCCGATGAGAACCGTTGGTTGGAGCTCATCGGTCTCAACCGACAAGATGTTGATCCCGGTGCAGTTATGCGACAGCGGGGGCTTTCTGAGGTCCATTCCGGGTCTCCGTTTTACGATTAAGCGAAGGGGCAGAGGTGTGCGGCCGCCTCCATCCAGTTTTGGGCGGCCTCGGTCTCGTCGCGGCCGGTGGCGGTCAGCCCGAAGAGCTGGATCTCGTAGAAGGCCACCCGCCCGGGCAGCGCCGGGATCTCGATCCCGTGGCGGCGGAGCGTGCCGCGGATAGCGGCGAGGCGGGTCTCGGGGGCCGCGCTCTGCCATTCGGCGACGAAGGTGGCCAGCGCATCGGGCGGCGGGGCGATGGCGAGGATCGTGTCCATCAGAGGCTGCCCTGGGCGATTTCGGCTAGCGTGATGCCGCCCCAGGCCGAGCCGACGAAGAGCGCGCCGATCAGGGCGCCCA